>NZ_JWHB01000034.1:0-34909 GCF_000804305.1 Acinetobacter sp. YZS-X1-1
TCTTTCTAGGCTAGGTTTATGCAACAAAGCCGCCACAAAGACAGAAACCCCCGGCATTACTTTTAGATCATCCGGATGACGGCCATATTTAGCCAGGCGCCCTTTGACATCACGGTAGAAGGCTCGAGCATCAGCTAAACTTTGCTGGGCGGTAAAAATCACTTCGGCATATTTGGCGGCCAGTTCACGTCCATCTTCAGACTGACCTGCCTGAACAATCACTGGATAGCCCTGTGGCGGACGAGGGACATTCAGTGCACCTTGGACATTAAAATATTTGCCACTATGAAGTGGTTCGTACTGTTTAGATGCATCAAAGAAATGACCGTTTTCTTTGTCATAGAGGAATGCATCATCTTCCTAGGAGTCCCAGACCATCTGCAAGGAAATAAGCATCAAACAGGCCGCGTTCAGCAGTTTTCGCCAATTCAATCGCATAATCGATGCTTAAATGCTCCTGAGGACGAGATTCAGGATGGCACCAACCTGCCGCATGTTGCGAAGTCGTTGGAATAAAAGCACCCAGTTTAATTTGTCGTTTAGCCATGAGAAGACCTTGTGTTTTTATACAATACACTGCTTATAACAAGGATCTTCATGGCTGAAAAATATAATAAAAATGAATCCATATAAAAAATATGGATTAAGCAGGAAATACGCTATTTAGAGGTGCTTTGCTAAGGTTTATCCAGTAGTCCAAGCTGGAAGATTAAACCAGTGCCTCGATGGTTTTTTTCTTCCAGATAAACTGGTAATACAAGCCTTGCATAATACAAAGACAGACAAATGCCAAGGCATAACCATACCAAATCCCTTGTAAACCCCACCAGCGGCTGAACATATAGGCAGCTGGTACTTCAATGCCAATAATGGCAATGATATTGATCAACATCGGGACTGTCACTGTGCCACTGGCCCGCATGATCGAAGCAAAAATTGCGCTAGCACCAAAGAACAGAATCGACCATAAGACAATGAAGAGAAGTTGCTGACCTAGGACCACGACCTGCGGGTCAGTGATAAACAAAGCCATGAGATATTTAGAAAACAGATAAGCTAGAATTACCAGACTACCTGTGAACAAGATATTCATACTTAAGGCAGTTCGAGTCACTTTATTGAGCAAATCATTTTTACCAGCACCAATGGCCTGTGCCCCAAAGACTGAAGCTGCAATGGCAATAGAAAGAGCAGGGAACTGAATATAATTCAGTACCTGATTCACGGCACCATAGGCCGCCGTCGCTTCTGCACCATAACGGTTGACCAGACCCACAATGACCAGACCAGCGACTGAAGTTGTGACCATTTGAACCCCGGTTGGAATACCTAAGCGCAGGATAATCTTGCTGAGCTGGGGCTGATGACGAATATCTTTGATTAAAGCCCAGTCTGGTTTTAGAGGGTGACGTTTATAATTTAAATAGAGAATAAGAAATAACAGTACAGCCAAGTTACCCAGAATGGTTGCAATTGCTGGAGAGATGATCCCCATCTTAGGAAAACCAAAATAACCCGCGATCAGGACCGGTGTCACTACCAAGCCTACACCAATCGTTAGGGCAGAGGCAAACAGTGGCGTAGTACTGTCTCCAACCCCGCGTAAAATTGAAGTATAAATAATATAAATAAAAATCAGAGGACTACCAGCCAGCATCCATTGTACATAAGGTAAAGACAGGTGCATCACATCCGGATCTGTACCTAATAATTGCAAGATATTTTCAGCAAAAAATACACCCAATAGGGCAATCAGGCTGCCACCAATCAACGTCATAAACAGGGTAGAGCCAACTACACAGCGCACTTTTTCAAGATTTCTGGCACCCCAAGCTTGTCCTACCAGAACCGTAGAACCTGCAGAGAGACCAATCACAAAGGCCATCAGACAGAACAGAATCGGGAAAAATACTGCAACTGCAGCAATCGCTTGCACGCCCAACATTTGCCCCACAAAAACAGTATTAATCGTACCGGACAGGCTTTGCAGGATGTTGGTAACCACCAGCGGTAACAGGAAAATAAAAAATGTTTTCCATAAATTCTGCTGGTGAACCAATGCTTGCTGTGTCATATGACATCCTGTTCTTGATTTTTCATATATTTATCAGGACTAAATTATCCTTGATCAGCATCAAGAACGCTTTAGCTTTTCAGTAACCAATAAGTCTATTTTTTTAAACTTTGGAAAGAATATGTGCTGCTTCTATCAAGGTTTCATCTTTTTTGGCAAAGCAGAAGCGCAATAAGTGTAAATCTTTAGGCGGCTCCTGATAAAACGCTGATACCGGAATCGCCACAACACCGTGTTGTTCCGCCAGATAGTGACACATCGACAGTGCATCCAGATCAGGACGAATTTCACTGTAATCCAGATTCTGGAAATAGGTGCCTTGTGACGGCGTCCAGTGAAAACGGGAATCTGTCAGTGCATGATTAAACAGATCCCGTTTGGCCTGATAAAAACCGGACAGCTCATGAATATGTTCAGAATGTAGTTGCATATATTCGGTCAGAGCCACCTGAATTGGGGTCACGCCACAGAAGCTGACAAACTGGTAAATCTGTCTGAACATCTGCATTAAGGCTGGTGGTGCAACACAGAAACCGGTTTTCCAGCCGGTCACATGAAAGGTTTTACCAAAAGAACCAATCACAAAACTGCGTTCACGGAGTTCCGGAAATGATGCTGCAGAATGATGACGAACTTCATCAAATACCAGATGTTCATAGACTTCATCGGACAGAACCACGATATTACGATCACAAATCAGTTCAATCAGCTGCTGCCAGTCTTGCTCTGTCCATACCGTTCCGGTGGGATTATGCGGTGTATTCACTACAATCATGCGGGTACGGTCATTGATTGCATCTTTGACCTTATTCCAGTCCACAGAAAAACCAGGATATTCTAGAGCGATATGTACCGGTTTGGCACCGACCAGCTTCACGCTTGGCGCATAGCTGTCATAACTGGGATCAAAAATAATGACTTCTTCACCTGCTCGTACCGTTGCCTGAATTGCACAGAAGATTGCAATCGTTGCACCAGGAGTAATGGTGATTTCATCTACCGGATCTAGAGTGAGCCGGTCACGATGCTGATAAAGATCAGCGACCAGCCCACGTAATACTGGTAAACCATCACCCGGTGCATATTGATTAAAACCATTTTCAACCGCCCGACTGAGGGCTTCAATCAATTGTGGTGGAGCAGGAAAATCTGGAAAACCTTGTGACAGGTTAATTGCCCCGAGTTTTTGTGCCAAGGCCGACATGGTACTAAAAATAGTAACGCCCAGATTGGGAAGTTTAGAATGTAACTCAAGCATGTCCTTGGCCTCTGGCTTATCCTGTAATCGAGGATGATGTAGGAGATATAAAGTATTCGGCTTTCAGTGTAGCAGTAAGTGAATCAGCAAATAATCAGAAAAATCGAAAAGGTTGAAACAGAATACATCTTCTATTTCATAAGCATAGAGAATATAAGGTCAGGGTAAGGCTATTCGTGGTTAATTCATGTGAAATAAATACCAAGATGGATTGTTCTAAGCTTATTCCCTAAAATCAGTGCGATAAAAATAACCTCAAATAATAATTATAAAATGCTACAGAGTATTTATACGGTGCTTGAAGGCTTGGGTCTAAGCTCACAGAAGCGTGCACTTCATCTCCGATTTTCCAATGAAATTTTAAATTCTCAGGTCCTGATTCAGCGTATTGAAGGCAGGCACTGGATCAATGAGGGACTACATGCCGAATTACTTTGTTTATCCACCCATCCCTATATTGCCTTAAAGCAGTTTATTGGCTGTCAGGTTGCTGTTGATCAGGTCACTGATCAAGGTAAGCTTTTCCGGAATACAGGTATTATTACTGCAGCTAAACAGGGGCATAGCGATGGTGCTTTAAGTGTCTATCAGCTGACTCTCGAAGATGCGACTTCACTTTGGCATAAACGCCGTAATAGCCGTGTGTTTTTGAATAAAAGTATCAAAGCGATTAGTGAGATTCTGTTTACTGAATGGCAAAAGCGAAGTGGCTTATTTGCGAAAAGTTTAAGTTTGGATCTTTCCGGACTAAATCGTGAATATGATGTACGGCCATTGGTCATACAGTCCAATGAAAGTGATTATGATTTTCTGACCCGCTTATGGCGTAGTGAGGGTATTAACTGGCTGATTGATGAAAAGGAATTAATTATTCCAATCTCAGCTCAAACCATTCAGCCACAAGTCCTGCGTCTTGTTAATGGGCAGCAATATTTTCAAGCCTTAAAACGCCGTTCCATCCGCTTCCATCGCAGTCATGCAACTGAGCAATTCGATACTATCACCAGCCTAATTGCTGAGCGACAACTTGTACCAAATAGTGTTGCATTGCAACGCTGGCAAGCTATAGATCTGGAGCAGGAGCAAAACCAGCAGTTAGTGAATATTCAGCAGAGCAGTGTTCAGGATCATACCAGTTTAAGTCTGGAAGATGTCTGGAACATCAGTCCAGCTTGGACCAGTGACCTAAAGAGAGAAGATCAGGCTACATCATCCAGTCCAGCTCAACTGGATCAACTCAGTCAGCAACTTAGTCACTATCATGCCATGCAGTCCAAATATTTTAAGGCCAGCAGTAGTGTTCGTGATGCCCAAGTCGGTTACTGGTTTGAACTGCATGACCATCCCGAAATTGATCAACATCCGCACAATGAGCGTGAATTTTTAATTTTGGGCAAACACTTCTATAACCAAAATAATTTACCGAAAGATCTTTTGCTACAGCTGGATCAGCTCATGCAGTCCAGTCACTGGAAAGTTCTGGATGATGAGAGACAAGGTAATGAGCTGTATTTAATTCGTCGAGATATTCCTGTAATACCTAAATATCATCCACTACAACATCGGCCTATGGCCTATCCACAACGGGCGAAAGTAGTAGGGCCTGAAGGTGAGACTATTTATGTCGATGAATGGGGACGTGTGAAGGTCCGTTTTTTGTTTACCCGTAGTGAAGATCATCAGCATGATGGTGGTGCTGGTGCCAATGATAATGACACTGATTCGGTCTGGGTAGATGTGCTAACGCCATGGGCAGGTGAAGGTTATGGCGCCCGATTCCATCCACGTATCGGGGAAATCGTAGTGATTGATTTCTTCGAAGGGGATATTGATCGCCCCTTTATTGTTGGACGTATTCATGAAGCTGAACGTTATCAAACTATGTTTGATAAGAAGGGGCAATTGCCATTCACTAAAAAACTAAGTGGTATCCGTTCTCAAGAGGTGGATGGCGAAGGTTTTAACCAGATTCGCTTCGATGATACAACTGGACAGATTAGTGCACAGCTGCAAAGTAGTCATGGGGCCAGTCAGCTAAATTTAGGAAATCTAAGTCATCCAAAAGAAGATGAGGCTAGCGACGGGCGTGGTGAGGGCTTTGAGTTAAGAACAGATCAATGGGGAGCACTTAGAGCGGGAGCTGGCTTGCTTCTTTCTACCTATAAACAAGAAAATGCCAATGCTAATCACTTAAATACCAGTCCTGCGAAAAGCCAGCTTGAATCAAATTTGAATCATAGTAAGGCTTTAAGTGAGATTGCCAAAAATCAGCAAACAGACCCCTTAGAAGGGTTAGATCATCTAAAAAAATTTCTGGATCAGATTGAACAGCAAGATCAAAGCAAGGCTGAAACTTTCAAACAAGCTTTAATGCTGCTGTGTGCACCGAATTCAATTGCACTCTCAACTAATGAAGATCTGTATCTTTCAGCTGATCAGCAGATTAACCACAGTGCTGCGGATAATATTAATTTTTCCACACGGAAATCTTTGATTGCTCACGCTCAGGACAAGATCAGCTTATTTGCAGCTCAACAAGGATTAAAAGCCGTTGCGGCAAAGGGAAAGGTCGAACTCCAGGCACAAGATGACGCAATAGAAACAATTGCTCGTCATAAAGTAAAAATTATTTCAACTGAAGATCGAATTGAAATTATAAGCCCTAAAGAAATTGTGCTTACTGCCGGTGGATCTCAGTTAAAGATTAATGGACAAGGTGTATTTGGAGTAACAGGTGGGAAGTTTGAGTGTAAAGCGGGGCAGCATATATTTAAAGAAGGAGCCAAAACTATTTATGAGATTCCTGAGTTGCCTAAATCTGGACCATACGCTGTAGATTTTTTATTTAATAGTTTAGGTGGTAGTGGAATTGAAGGTGCTGAAGTAACTATGTTTATACCTGAAAATAAGGAAATTTTATGGGAAGGTAAAACTGATTCTAATGGTAAAACGCAATTATCTATTTCTCAAGAATGGGTTGCTTATGAAGCATTGGTAGGATTTAAGCAATGGTCAAATATCTTTGAAGATTTAGATACTAAAGATTTAGAGGAGGAATTTGATGTGGGTGAGCATGGAATTCAAATTGAAGATATTCAATAATTATAAAGGTGTTCTCTGTGAATTATTATATTGTAAAAAAAGGAGATACATTGTGGGGTATCTCGAAAAAATTTAATATTAGAGTACAAAAAATAGCTAAAATTAATAAATTGAATGGTTCTTCTATTCATAAAATACAAGTAGGTCAAAAAATATATATTGATGAGATCAATAAGATTGAAGCTGAATTGATTTTAAAAATTATATTATTAGATTTAACTTTTAAACCTATTTCAAAAGGAATTGTAAAACTAGAATATGATGGTAAATCAAAAGAAATAAATTTTAAAGATGGTGTAATTAATGATATAGAAATCTTAGATCATTCAAAAGGTTTAAAAGTTTATTATAAAAATATAAAAAGTAATTTTGATTTAATAGCTAATCATAAAACTTTACCAATAGGGAAAAAAGTTTTAAGGCTGACTTCAAGGCAAATGAAAGTCTCCGGCAGTCACTATCCTCAATCGGGTATAGTTCAACAGACAATAGAGGAAATCAAAAAATCCTTAAAAAATTTAGCAGATCCTATTGAAAAAGGGGTAAATGAAAAAATAGATACTAGTCAACCATCTATAATTTTACCTAAGCCAGTAAATAGCCAAAAAAGAACTGATTTAGGTAATAGTACCCATATAATTGCAAGCCAATTTACAGAAGAGAACTTCATACTCAATACAGTAAATAATAAATATAGAAAATTCGTTATAGACGCTTCGAAACGTCATGGATTTACTCCACATAGTCTAGCAGCTTTAATTCATGCTGAAGCTGCAAAAAAAAGTAATGGAGAATGGGATTCCAAAAGTTTTAATACCACTACAAATGCCGCAGGATTAACACAATTTCTTAAAGGTACTTGGCTTGAACTTTGTAAAAACCAAGAATCTTTAATAGGGCAATATGCTTCAAAAAATAAATATCTTACTGAGGAGCAACTTTTAAATCTTAGATTCAACTCTGAGTTTTCGATTGATGCAGCAGCTGCTTATGCAATTATAAATTTTAAATGGTCAAAACTACCTTATCAAAAATTAACAGAGCCGAGCTCAATAGCTAAATTTGCTTATCTATTACATCATGAAGGAGCTGGAGGTGCGAGGTCATTCATAAACAATAGTTTTTCCCCAGAAAGAGCAAAAATGTTATTGCTTGCACAATTTGGAAATAAGGGTAAACAAAATGCTTTAGATTATTTGAAAAGATATGACAACGATGCAAAAGTTGCTTATGGAATATGGCTAAGAGCATACATCGATGCACATATTAATATTTATGATTATGTATTGGATAAATCTAAAACTTCTGGAATAAATTTATCTTTAGATGAAACAATTAAAATTTTATTGGGGCAAATTTCTTCACCAACACCAACACCAACACCAACACCAACACCAACACTAACACCAAGTACCGAAATACAAGAAAATAAAATTGTTGGAGGCAGCGGAATTTGGGTAGATCCTTTAGCAATAAACCAGTTAAGAGTTGCCGGTCTAGCTAATGTAAAAAGTGCTACTTTTGGGAAAGTTAGAAATGGAGGTACTAGAAACCATCAAGGTATAGATTTAGCTGCTGATTCCGGTACGAATATTTTTGCGGTATGTAGTGGGGTTATTGCTATTGCAACAGATAGTGGAAAGGCATATGGCAAAATTATAGTATTAGAAGTAAACATTGATGACTTGCCTGAAAAGCAAAAAACTTATGCATCAAAAAATATTACAAACAGCCAATCAATTTATTTTTTTTATGCACATCTATCTACCATAGATGTTGAAAAAGGAGATGTTGTTGATGCTAAGACAATTTTAGGTAAAACAGGTTCTACTGGAAATGCGAAGGGAATGACTACTATATCGAAAGGGGGACATTTGCATTTCGAGGCAAGAAGTTCAGCATTGCTCGGTACAGGCTTGCAAGGAAGATTTGATCCTATTCCTTTTTTTATAACCAAATTGATTTAGGCACTTAAAATATGAAAATACTTAAATCTATAGTAATAATTAGCAGTAGCTTCTTTTCACTATCATGTCACGCAAAAAATATAGATTGGAATGATTACCAGCAAAGTGCTACCCAAATTAAAGAACCAGTTTTATTTCTGGATCAATTTGGTAGATTCTCTCAATTAAATAAAAATTTAAAATTAAGTTTAGTTGATTATGGGGGTAAAAACAAAAAATATTCTGGTGGAGATTACATTCTTAAGAGTTATGGCGTCGAAGTTTTAAATAATCAAAAAAATTATATTTTATATCAAGGTACTGTGCCTTTAAAATCAACTGTAGATTTAAAAATACTTTATCAAGATAAAAAAATAGTTGCCTTTCGGATAAGGGAATTTAGTGAATTAGATTATGTGAAAAGACCTTATAAAAAATTTATATCTAACTTTTTTATATATAATAAGTTATCAAATTTAGTTATTGAAGCTCCAGTAGTAAATTCTTCATCTGCTAATTTAGAAAGTGATTACGGGAGTATATTGGCTGGTGATAATTTTTCTTATATTAAAGAAGAGAAAAAATATTTATATAATGCCAATATTAGGGAAAGTAACAGGAAAATTAATGACTATAAATTGATTTTAGATTCAGATTTAAAGTGCTTAACATTTACTCTAGGGTGTGAAAATATTAATTATAGAAACTTTCTTAAAAAATAATTTTTTAGATTGCTACATTATGGAGAATGTAGCAATCACCGACCTTATAAATTTTACCCTTCCAAAACCTCTTCTAGCAACTCCTCACTTGGTGCAAAGTAATACGCACCATCCATTGGAGTCACGAAATGTAGCAAGCAGTCATGGATCCCATCGCCTGATGTACCAAACATACGCACTAACATGGCATCAATGATTTTCAGGTCTTTGGTATAAGCAATGAAGAATAGGCCTTGGTCACCACGACCATCTCCATAAGGCAGAGAGTGACGTAGAATTTCCATTTCCTCGCCTTCCTCATCTTCAACAACAGTACGAGCGATATGCGCATTGGCAGGTTTTACCTCATCCTCGAGTTCAATCGATTCAAGTTTGGTACGACCCATGACTTGTTCTTGAGCATCGACTTTGAGTTTCTTCCATTTATCCAGGTTATGCGCATAACGCTGCGCAAAAATAAATGAACCGTCTTGGAAAATACCAGCATCTTCACCGAGTAAAGCCACTTCAGCACGATCATCCGGAAATTGTGGATTTTCAGTCCCATCAATGAAACCGGTAATATCACGGCCATCAAAGTAACGGAAGCAAACACGCTCATCTAATACTTCAACCTGATCGCGAATACCTTCGAAGAAAGACTGACTCAAGGCGAAACAGATATCGGCACGCGCACTGGCAATATGAATCAATACATCAGCGGGAACCACAGGCATATTAAATGAACCTTGAATTGGCTCTAATTGTTTAAAACCAGCAGGTGCCTGTTCATACAGTTTTGACCAGAGTTCAGGACCAAAAGCGACAGCCGTTTTAATTTGCGCATTCGGGTGTTGGGTAATCAGGCGATCGCGTGTAGTAAAGAGCTGTTCTAATCGTTCCTTAAAATCTTCAATACTGAGATCTTTCAGACGTAAAACAATAAAGCGAGCATGATCTGAAGGTAATGGCAAAATTACAGATTGGGCTGTCATTCATGGCTCCTGTAATAAATTTTCTGTATCCAATCCTGCTATTGTGCCTGAAGCGCTATAGAGTGAATAGTATGCAGTCTGATGTTTAAGCAATTTTTTTGGCTGAAAATATTGGAAAAGTCATATAATTAGATCCTGAATTTGAATGAGTTAAATCTCCATGTCCTATCAAGTCTGGTTTGCTTATATGTTAGCCTGTTGGGTGATCAGTATTTCCCCAGGCGCGGGTGCTATTGCTTCAATGTCGAGCGGACTGAATTATGGCTTTCGACATGGATACTGGAATGCGCTCGGCCTGCAACTCGCCCTATTGGTTCAAATTGCCATTGTGGCTGCCGGGGCAGGGGTATTGTTCGCGACTACACCTTGGGCATTTCTTGCAGTGAAATGGTTTGGAGTTGCCTATTTATTGTATCTGGCCTTTTTGCAGTGGAAAGCACCAGCGCAGTCGATTGAAATTAAACATGAACTCGCACGAAAATCAGCTGGAAAACTCGTCATCCACGGTTTTCTAGTCAATATGAGTAATCCCAAGGCAATTGTATTTTTGCTGGCAGTATTGCCGCAATTTCTGGACTTATCTAAACCGCAATGGATTCAATATGTGATTATGGCTGCGACCATGGTGACGATTGATCTGATTGTGATGGCAGGTTATACCGGTCTGGCTGCCAAAGTTCTGAGTCTTCTAAAATCGCCAAAACAGCAGAAAGTCATGAATCGAACTTTTGCCAGCTTGTTCGCTGGAGCTGCGTTTTTATTGAGTTTGGTGCATCAGTAGGGAAACCTCTCCTTAAAAGAGAGGGAATTCAACGATCTCTTAAAGAATCATCTGTAAAAATTCATCTTCAGTCATGACCTCAATATCATGCTGTTTAAATAATGCAGCCGTCACGCCATCACCCTGAATTTTATTTCCAGTAAATGAACCATCATAAATCAGCTTGCTGCCGCAAGATGGACTATTGGCTTTTAAGACAGCATGGGTGACTTGAAATTTCTGTGCTAGCTCCAAGGCAGCATAAGCTCCCTGTATAAAAGCAGTAGATACATCCTGTCCTTGAATATCTGTTACTTGAGCTAAACTTTTAAGAACTTCTAATCCTGTCCCGCCTTGAATCTCTGCTGCGGGTCGGGGTATAGGCAAACCACCACTGACTTCAGGGCAAATCGTGACATATTGATCCAGCAATAAATAATCGACCAACTCTTTTACCAGACAGTCGCGGCCATCATATCGAACCTTGTGTCCAAGCAAGCAGGCACTGATCAGGTAAAATTTGCCTGCCATGTCTTAAGCCAGTTTTTTAAACTTCTGCAGGATAAAAATAGCAGCAAACAGCACTGACATGGTCAGCACAATGGTCAGACCTGTTGACGTATTCAGACCTGCACTTGACCAGAGCCCGACTGTCACACCAATTTGTGCAATCACAAAAGCCCAGATCACCATTTGACGAGGAGAATTTGCCAGTAGGCGAGCCGTCAAAGCTGGAATCACCAGCAATGCACCCATCAAAAGAGAACCGACCGCACGTAATGCCAATACAGTAAACAATGCCAATAAGAGCATAAAGATCAGACGTTGCAGTTTTGCATTCACCCCTTCACTGATCGCCATATCAGGATCAATTGCAATCTGGATTTGCGCCTGCCAACTTTTATACAGAACGGCCAATGCCAAGATAATCACAACGGCAAAAGTAGGAAGATCTGTCCATGAAATAGTGAGTAGATCACCAAATAAATAACTCAGCAGTTCCGGTCTTAAACTCGGTAAATGCTGAATGAATAGTAGGCCTGAACAGAGCAGGGTTGCTGAGCAGAGTGCCAACAATGCATCATTCGGCAAACGTGGGTCATGAAGTACCCATAAAATCGCCACCAATAGTAAGGCGATTAAGGTGACACCAGTCCATAATGGCAAACTGAGTGCACCTGCAATGGCCACACCCAATAAAGTGCCATGTGCCATCGTGTCAGCAAAGAAAGACATACGGCGCCATAACATCAGACAGCCGAGTGGTGCGGTCAGGAACACCAAGAGTGTTCCCATAATCCATGCAGGTAATAGGAGAGATAACCAATCCATCATGGCTTAAGCTTCCGGCTCGGGGTGAATGTGGGGGCGTGAATCGTGCTGGCATGGCGTGGCTGAATCACCATGCGCACAATGGTCATGATGATGCTGGTAGAACACTCGGTTGGTACCAAAAATAGCTTGATATTCTGGATGCTGCTGCACACTTTCTGGTAGGCCGCTACAACAGATATGTTTGTTGAGACATACCACACGATGCGTACCTTGCATCACCCATTGCAGGTCATGTGATACCATTAAAATGGCACAGCCATATTTTTCCGGCAGGCTACGCACATATTCATACAGTTCAGCTTCGGATTGAATATCCAGTCCTTGCATCGGTTCATCCAGTACCAGAATATCCGGCTGACGTAATAAGGCACGTGCTAGCAGAACACGTTGACGTTCACCGCCGGAAAGCTGTTGTACTTTAGAATTTTCCAGTTTGGCAATACCGGTATCACGGATAATTTCAGCTTTAATAGCTGAAGGGCATTTTTCTAACGCCAACAGATCTTTGACACGTAGCGGTAAACTATGTGAAGGATTGAATTTCTGTGGCACATAAGAGAATTTAAGCTTGCGCGCCGTTTTGATTTCACCGGATTTCGGTTTGACGATCCCAAGCATGACCTTTATAAGGGTCGACTTACCGGCACCGTTCGGACCAATCAGCGTAACAATCTCTTTCTCCTGCAAAGAGAAATCAATGGCCTTTAAAATGTCACGATCATCAATATTGACCCAGATCTTGGAAAGCTGGATCAAGGGTGATGCATTCAAGCTTTGTTGCGACACTGCTGACAGATTCCTGAAATTTCGATAATGCTGTGGTGTGCACTAAAATCGTCTGAAGCCGCCAAGGCATCCAGTTGTTCTAATAAACCTTGTGCAGATGCTTCTTTTACGGCTTTACATTCAGTACAAATCAAGAATGCCGCCTGATGGCCTTCACGCGGATGGCAGCAGGGAATATAGGCATTAATAGAGGTCAGGCGGTGAATAAAGCCTTTTTCTAATAAAAAGTCGAGTGTACGGTACACCGTTGGTGGGGCAGCAGGACGGTCGCTGGCATTTTTCATTTGTGCCAGCAGATCATACGCACCCATCGGGCCGCTTGCATTCAGAATCAGTTCCAGTACCTCTTTGCGTAAAGGAGTGAGGCGTGCGCCACTTGCCGCACAAAGACTCTCTGCTTCGGCCAGACGCTGCGCGACATTTGGATGGTCGTGTACGCCGTGCAATGCATTGTGGTGTTCGTGCGAACATGAACCCATAGTTCACCTCAGGTGCGAAACTGAAAATTAAAAGATTTCAAATCTTAACATGAAGCGTCCAGAGTTTCGATTGGGCATAGGTATTTTTGTAATTTTGTTATATTATAACACTACTAAATTTGTCCTTATATAGCGATTTCTCTTCATGTTCCGTTTCCTTGCCCTGTGTAGCCTGGCTTTGTTCAGCACCCTAAGCTGGTCGCAAAGTCTGGTGGTTTCAACGCAGCCGATTTATCTGATTGCCAAGTCCATTACTCAAGGCGTGGAACAGCCGACTTTATTATTGGCTAATCAAAGCGGTCATGATGTCAGCCTGACCCCGGCACACCGGAAAACGATTCAGGATGCTGGTCTGGTGATCTGGTTAGGGCAGGCACATGAAGCACCGTTGGCAAAAGTGTTGAACAATAACAATAAAAGTATCGCGATTTTAGATTCGGGTATTCTGACCACTTTGCCAATGCGTAATCCACGTGGGCAAGCCTTAAAAGATACTGTCGATACCCATGTCTGGCTCGATCCCAATAATGCAGTACGTATCGGTTTCTTTATTGCAGCCCTACGTTCTCAGCAACTGCCTGAGCATCGGGAGGCCTATTGGAAAAATGCGCGTGACTTTGCCCAAACCATGTTTTTGACTGCACAGCGTTATAGTTCTACAAGTAAAGCTAAACCTTATTGGTCCTATCATGATGCCTATCAATATCTGGAACGCCCATTGAACCTGAAGTTCATGGGGGCTTTGACGGATGATCCACATGTGTCACCAACCGTGGCGCAGATCAAGTATCTGCAAGACAGTCGTGTGCAGAGCAAAATGTGTCTGCTGGCAGAAGCACATGCTGGTGAAAATCAGTACCGTAAACTGAAACCGATTGTATTCCAGAGTGTCGATGAAAGCATGAGTGGGGCAGGGGACTTTATCCAGGCCTGGCAGAAATTGGCCGAGCAAACCCGTAAATGTGTTTTAAATGCCCATCAATGATTTAAAAATAATCAAGTTTTGATTAGTTTGCCAGCATTTGATCTGTTGAAAAAAACACGACTAAGGTCGGGAAAAGATTGCATGTTCAGGGGTGTAACTCTATAATGCCTGCGATTAAAAATAATCATCAGCTAAACTTGTCAAGCATGCTTGCTGTGAGTGAATAAATAATGAGCCGAACTAGTCGCTTGATTGACCGACGATTAGCGAAAGCTTTAGTCCTCTTACAAGCATTAATGATTCCTGTTTCAGCCTTGATTGGCTGGGTCGTGAAAGACTCAACCTTAGCCTTGAGTGCCGCTTTGGGGGCGTTCGTCTGCTGGCTTGCGAGTTGTTATTTTTCATGGCAATCATTTCGAGCGGCAGGAGCCCGGGCATCTAAGCAGGTTCTTTCGAACATGTATAAAGGCCTGATGGGCAAGTTTGCAATTGTGATTGTTGGTTTCATTTTAATTTTAAGCAATGTCAAGCCGTTATCCCCGGTTGCGTTGTTTTGTGGTTTTATGCTCGTTCAAGCCATGTCGTGGGTCGCTCCTTTTTGGGTGTCACGTCTACAAAAACGAGTTTAAACACAACAAAAAATTGAAAAGTTTTTTTAGGAGCAGGCGAGATATCAAGCAGCACGCGATATTCGTTTGTTCTATAGTTTTTTGACATTGACCAGGTGTGATTTATGGCTGCTGAAGAACATGCCCTTACTTCGACCGAGTATATCAAGCATCACTTGACCAATATGACCTATGGCAAAATGCCAGACGGTACATGGAAATTGGCCGAGAACGGTGCTGAAGCTCAACAGATGGGGTTCACTGCTATTCACTTGGATTCAATGGGTTGGTCAATCGGCCTTGGTATCATTTTCTGCTTGTTATTCTGGCTCGTAGCGAAAGCTGCAAACTCTGGTGTTCCTACCAAGTTCCAGTCTGCAATCGAAATGATTATCGAGTTTGTTGACTCAAGTGTACGCGATACCTTCCATGGTAAATCGCGTTTGATCGCTCCACTAGCGCTAACCATCTTCGTGTGGATTTTCCTCATGAACTTGATGGACCTTATCCCGGTTGACTGGATTCCTTATGTCGCTCAACACGTGATTGGTGGCCTGTTTGGTATTGATCCACACCACGTATACTTCAAGATCGTTCCATCTACTGACCCTAACATTACCCTTGGTATGTCATTGTCTGTATTTGCACTTATCTTGTTCTACAGCATCCGTGAAAAAGGTGTTGGCGGCTTCGTTGGTGAACTAGCACTTAACCCATTTAACCCAAGTAACCCAGTTGCAAAAGCGATCCTTATTCCAGTGAACTTGATTCTGGAATTGGTAACCTTCCTTGCACGTCCAGTTTCATTGGCTCTACGACTATTCGGTAACATGTATGCGGGTGAGTTAATCTTCATTCTTATCGCGTTATTACCGTTCTGGATCCAGTGGGCGTTATCTGTGCCTTGGGCGATCTTCCACATTCTTGTTATTACGCTACAAGCATTCATTTTCATGATGCTGACTATCGTATACTTGAGCATGGCAAGCGAAAAGCATTAATGGTATTGCCTAACTGTCACGGGATGGTTGGGCACAATTTTTTAACTTAATTTGGTATAAACCTAACCTCTGAGGAATTATCATGGAACTCACTTTAGGTCTAGTTGCAATTGCATCTGCTATCTTGATCGCTTTCGGTGCTTTAGGTACTGCGATTGGTTTTGGTCTTCTAGGCGGCCGTTTCCTTGAAGCTGTAGCTCGTCAACCAGAATTGGCTCCACAACTTCAAACTCGTATGTTCTTAATCGCGGGTCTTCTTGATGCTGTGCCTATGATCGGTGTTGGTATTGGCTTGTTCTTCATCTTCGCTAATCCATTTGTAGGTTAATCAGCTTAATTCCGAAATTCACTATTTGAGGAATTTGCAATGAATATCAACCTCACATTGTTTGGCCAAGCGATTGCGTTTGCGATTTTCGTCGCATTCTGCATGAAGTTTGTATGGCCACCACTAATCAATGCGATTAGTGAACGTCAGCGTAAAATCGCTGATGGCTTAAATGCTGCTGAAAAAGCGAAGGCTGACCTTGCAGATGCGCAAGCACAAGTGAAAGCTGAACTGGACGCGGCAAAAGCACAAGCGGCTCAATTGATCGAACAAGCGAACCGTCGTGCAGCGCAATTGGTCGAAGAAGCTCGTACCCAAGCATCAGCTGAAGGTGAGCGTATTCGTCAACAAGCTAAAGAAGCTGTTGATACTGAAATCAATGCTGCTCGCGAAGAATTACGTCAACAAGTGGCTGCTCTTGCAGTTGCTGGTGCTGAGAAAATTCTTAGCCAGCAAGTTGACGCAGAAGCTCACAATGCCATGCTGACTCAGCTGGCTGCTAAACTTTAAGAGAGGCGGATTATGGCTGAACTCTTGACGTTGGCACGCCCTTACGCTAAAGCAGCATTTGCTTACGCTTCTGAGCAAGGTACAGCTGACTCTTGGTCAACTGCACTTGAATTGCTCAGTGCTGCGGTGCAAGACGAAGCATTTTCAGCTTATCTAAATCGCCCTGAGTTGACACCTGCTGAGCAGGTGGCACTTTTTGCTAAAGTTTTAGGCGAAGACCAAACGTCTGCAGTGTCAAACTTTTTGACTATGCTTGCTGAAAACGCACGTTTGGCTTTGCTTCCTGAAATCGCTGCAGAATATGAACAGCTCAAATCACAGAATAACAATACTGTGGATGTTGTAATTGAATCAGCATTCCCATTGACTTCTGTACAGGAACAACTTCTTACTCATGCGTTAGAGAAAAAATTCAATGCAGCAGTAAATGTTACTGTAGAAGTTAACCCAGCGTTAATCGCGGGTGTGGTTATTCGTGCAGGCGACCAAGTGATAGATGATTCTGCGCTTAATAAGCTTGAAAAAATGCGTACTCGTCTTCTAGCTTAATTGCATATAAGAAGACTGAACTTTAAAAAGATTGAGGTATAGCGCAATGCAACAACTGAATCCATCCGAGATCAGTGCGCTCATTAAACAGCGTATCGGCGATCTGGACACCAGCGCGACCGCTAAAAACGAAGGTACCATTGTTATGGTATCCGACGGTATTGTGCGCATTCACGGCCTTGCTGATGCAATGTACGGTGAAATGATCGAATTCGACGGCGGCTTATACGGTATGGCACTGAACCTAGAACAGGATTCAGTGGGCGTCGTTGTTTTAGGTAACTACTTAAGCCTTCAAGAAGGTCAAAAAGCTCGTTGTACAGGTCGTGTATTAGAAGTTCCGGTTGGTCCTGAACTTCTTGGCCGTGTCGTAGATGCTTTGGGTAACCCGATTGATGGTAAAGGCCCTATTGATGCAAAACTGACTGATGCTGTTGAAAAAGTAGCACCAGGCGTAATTTGGCGTCAATCAGTGGATCAACCTGTACAAACTGGTTATAAATCAGTAGATACAATGATCCCAGTAGGCCGTGGTCAACGTGAGTTGATCATTGGTGACCGTCAGACTGGTAAAACAGCTATGGCGATCGACGCGATCATCGCTCAGAAAAACTCTGGCATTAAATGTATCTACGTTGCAGTTGGTCAAAAACAATCAACTATCGCAAACGTAGTACGTAAGCTAGAAGAAACTGGCGCTATGGCGTATACAACTGTTGTAGCAGCAGCTGCAGCCGATCCAGCAGCAATGCTGTTCTTGGCTCCATACTCTGGCTGTACAATGGGTGAATACTTCCGTGACCGCGGTGAAGACGCTCTGATCATCTATGATGACTTGTCTAAACAAGCTGTTGCTTACCGTCAAATTTCATTGCTTCTTCGTCGTCCACCAGGTCGTGAAGCTTATCCAGGTGACGTGTTCTATCTACATTCACGTCTACTTGAACGTGCTTCTCGTGTATCTGCTGACTACGTTGAGAAATTCACTAACGGTGAAGTTAAGGGCCAAACTGGTTCATTAACTGCATTGCCGATTATTGAAACTCAAGCAGGTGACGTATCTGCATTCGTACCAACCAACGTAATTTCGATTACTGACGGTCAGATCTTCCTTGAAACATCATTGTTCAACGCGGGTATCCGTCCTGCTGTGAACGCGGGTATCTCTGTATCTCGTGTTGGTGGTTCTGCGCAGACTAAAGTCATCAAGAAATTGTCTGGTGGTATCCGTACTGCACTTGCACAGTACCGTGAATTGGCAGCGTTTGCTCAGTTCGCTTCTGACCTTGACGAAGCAACTCGTAAACAGCTTGAACACGGTCAACGCGTAACTGAGTTGATGAAGCAAAAACAATATGCTCCATACTCAATCGCTGACCAAGCTGTATCAGTTTATGCATCTAACGAAGGCTACATGGCTGACGTAGAAGTGAAGAAAATCGTAGACTTTGACGCTGCGTTAATTGCTTACTTCCGTTCAGAACACGCTGCGTTAATGCAAAAAATTGACGAGACTGGTGCTTGGGATAAAGATATCGAAGCTGAATTCAAAGCTGGTATTGAAAAATTCAAAGCGACTCAAACTTACTAATTTAGCAACTTGCTAGATTGGTGTTGGTTTGGTTCACGGAATCAACCTTCGAGGGCTCGTAAGGGCCTTCGAATACTAGGTTAAGCGTATGGCAAATTTAAAAGAAATTCGCGCCAAAGTAGCTAGTATCAAAAGCACGCAGAAAATTACTCGCGCGATGCAGATGGTAGCAGCTTCTAAGATGCGTCGTGCGCAAGAGCGCATGGCACAAGGCCGTCCGTATGCCGAAAATATGCACCGTGTAATTGCTCATTTGGTACAAGCGAATCCTGAATATAAACACCGTTATATGGTTGAACGTCCTGTTAAGCGCGTTGGCTATATCATTGTGTCTTCAGATCGTGGCCTTGCTGGTGGTTTGAACATTAACCTGTTCAAGAAAGTGGTAAAACACGTTCAGCAGCAACAAGAGCAGTCAATTGAAGTTCAATTTGCTTTGATTGGTCAAAAAGCGGTTTCGTTTTTTAAAAACTACGGCGGTAAAGTGCTTGGTGCGACCACTCAAGTGGGCGACACTCCAAGTCTTGAACAGTTATCTGGTTCTGTACAGGTGATGTTAGACGCTTATGATAAAGGCGAATTAGATCGTATTTATCTGGTTTCTAACGGCTTTGTCAACGCCATGACTCAAAACCAAAAGATCGAACAGCTTGTTCCTTTGGCAGCTGCTGAAGAAGACAAGACGCTTAACCGTCAATACGGTTGGGATTACATCTACGAGCCTGAAGCTGAAGAGCTTTTAAATGGCTTGTTGGTTCGTTACATCGAGTCTGTGGTGTATCAAGGTGTGATCGAAAACATCGCGTGTGAGCAGTCTGCTCGTATGGTTGCAATGAAAGCTGCAACTGATAACGCGGGTGAATTGATCAAGAACCTGCAACTTATTTATAACAAGCTGCGTCAAGCCGCGATTACTCAGGAAATTTCTGAGATCGTTGGTGGTGCCGCTGCCGTTTAACATATATTAGTTTGAATTGAGGAGACAGCAATGAGTAGCGGTCGTATCATTCAGATCATCGGCGCGGTTATCGACGTCGAGTTTGAACGTAACAGCGTTCCTAAGATCTATGACGCTCTCCAAGTTGACGGTACTGAAACTACATTAGAAGTTCAGCAACAACTTGGTGATGGCGTAGTTCGTACTATTGCAATGGGTTCTACTGAAGGCCTTAAGCGTGGTTTGAACGTAACTAACACTAACGCTCCGATCTCTGTACCAGTAGGTACAGCGACTCTTGGCCGTATCATGGACGTTCTTGGTCGCCCGATCGACGAAGCTGGTCCTGTTGCGACTGAAGAGCGTTTACCAATTCACCGTCAAGCGCCTTCTTATGCAGAACAAGCGGCTTCTACTGACCTTCTAGAAACTGGTATTAAAGTCATCGACTTACTATGCCCGTTCGCGAAAGGTGGTAAAGTTGGTCTGTTCGGTGGTGCCGGTGTTGGTAAAACTGTAAACATGATGGAGTTGATCAACAACATCGCGAAAGCGCACTCAGGTTTATCTGTGTTCGCTGGTGTTGGTGAGCGTACTCGTGAAGGTAATGACTTCTATCACGAAATGAAAGACTCTAACGTTCTTGACAAAGTAGCAATGGTCTACGGTCAGATGAACGAGCCACCAGGTAACCGTTTACGCGTAGCGTTGACTGGTTTGACTATGGCTGAGTACTTCCGTGATCAAAAAGACGAAAACGGTAAAGGCCGTGACGTACTATTGTTCGTCGACAACATCTATCGTTATACACTAGCGGGTACTGAAGTATCAGCACTTCTAGGCCGTATGCCATCTGCAGTAGGTTACCAACCGACTCTTGCAGAAGAGATGGGTGTTCTTCAAGAACGTATTACATCTACTAAGTCTGGTTCTATTACGTCAATCCAAGCGGTATACGTACCTGCCGATGACTTAACTGACCCATCGCCTGCAACTACGTTCGCTCACTTGGACGCAACTGTTGTATTGAGCCGTGACATCGCTTCTCAAGGTATTTACCCTGCGATCGATCCACTTGACTCAACTTCACGTCAGCTAGATCCACTTGTAGTTGGTACTGAGCATTACGAAATCGCTCGTTCAGTTCAAAACGTTCTTCAACGTTATAAAGAATTGAAAGACATTATCGCAATTCTTGGTATGGACGAATTGTCAGAAGAAGACAAACTTACTGTATACCGTGCACGTAAGATCCAACGTTTCTTCTCTCAACCGTTCCACGTAGCTGAAGTGTTTACTGGTGCTCCTGGTAAACTTGTACCGCTTAAAGAAACGATTCGTGGCTTTAAAGGTCTTCTAGCTGGTGAATACGATCACATCCCAGAACAAGCGTTCTACATGGTTGGTGGTATTGACGAAGTGATTGCTAAAGCTGAGAAACTTTAATTAGTTCCCTAATTTAGGAGATTCTCATGGCGACTATGCAATGTGACGTTGTAAGTGTTCAAGAGTCTTTGTACTCAGGCACTGTAACTATGCTAATTGCTAAAGGTGCTGGCGGTGAGTTAGGTATTATGCCTGGTCACGCTCCGCTGGTAACTTTGCTCCAACCTGGCGCGATCCGCGTTATTTTGGAAAACGGTACAGAAGAATTAATCTATGTATCTGGTGGTGTTCTAGAAGTTCAACCGCATGTTGTTACGGTTCTTGCTGATACAGCAGTCCGTGCAGAAAACTTGGATGAAGCTGCAATTATTGAAGCGCGTAAACACGCTGAACAATTGCTAGCAAATCAAAAGAGCGATTTGGACTCTGCTGCTGCTTTGGCTGCTCTTGCAGAAACTGCTGCTCAGCTGGAAACGATCCGCAAAATCAAAAACCGTGCAATGTAATTGCTGGTTTAAGATTGAAAAAACCACCCTTTCGGGTGGTTTTTTTATGGGTTTAATTTTTTCTATGTTTATGTTGATAAATATTCTCATAGAAAAAGATTAAGTCTTTTGATCTACCATAATTATTGCCAGTACCGAATGTTGCAACAACATATAAAAAACCAAATCTTTCTAATTCAGATGCTGAAAAATTACATTCTTCATTTTTAAGGTGATAATTTTTATTAGTTTTATTTTTTTCAAAGGCTACATATGCCTTTTCTAAGCCTTCTAATAAAAAAGAAGTGAAGTGAGGAATAATATGAGCATATCTGAGAAAATTTGCTCTATTAATTTCATTTACATCATATAAAAGAGCAAGTCGAGCAAGCATTTTGGATTGATGCACTAAATAAGTTTTATCTAATGCATTGAGTAGCTCACTACCTATTTCTAAGTTATTTTGATCCTTGAAGATTTTTAGTAATGTGCCTGATGCCAAGCTTTCGCCTTCTTTTATAAATTCTAGGATATTTTTCAGTTTTTGCTTTTCGTTATAATTCCTAAAAGCTTGATAAATTGCTAAACCTGATGATGCTATTGGAAAAGCCTTTACAATTTCTTGAAAAATAGTATCGGTCGTTTCTAAAACTGCATTATCAAAATAGTTTTCTGCTGTTTGAATAATAGTAGATGTTATTTGACTCATGATTAATTTTCTTTTATCCGCTATATAGATAATGTACTACACACCTGAAAATTTGAAATTTATTTTTTTTTAGCATCACCTTAGAATAGCTGATTTGGATTGTTTGTTTTAACTTGGAATTTTTGGAAGTATGAATGTTGAAAGTATCAGTTTTAGTATTTCCGGTTCTTAAATAACTTTCACTTTGTACCACTCGATATAACTTTTACCTGCGCTGCGTAATCTTTTGAACCAATCTGTAAGCAAAGTCATAGTCAGAAAAAAACAATGCTAAGTTGATATGGCGTCTTTAAGCTTTCCAGATTTATTCAGTAAAAAGCTTCACGGTTCTACTACCTCTGTCACGACGCGAATCACGTTGTTATCCATTTATAAAAATTGAATTGGCCAAGCAGGGATCTAATTATGAGTTATCAATCCGTTAACCCCTTTAACAACCAGAAATTAAAAGATTATCCGTCACATACTGATCAAGATATCCAGAATGCATTGGATACCGCAGAAAAAATCCTGAACTCGGATTGGACTCAACACGTAGATACCCGTATTGCAGTACTGCGTAAATTGGCTACCAACATGCGAGCGCAAAAAGCTGAACTGGCCAAGCTTATGACCCAGGATATGGGGAAACTGATTAAGCAAAGTGAAGGTGAAATCGAAACCTGCGCCAAAATTGCAGAATACTATGCTGATCATGCCAAAGAGTTTTTAGCGCCAGTTTCTTATGAAACGGAACTGGGCGAAGCTTGGGTAGAACATCATCCCTTAGGCATTATTATGGCGGTAGAACCCTGGAACTTCCCATTCTATCAATTGATGCGTGTCTTTGCGCCAAACTGCGCGATTGGCAACCCTGTGGTAGCCAAGCATGCCAGCATCGTTCCGCAATGTGCTGAAGCCTTTGAACGGTTGATTCTTGATGCAGGCGCACCGAAAGGTGTGTGGACTAATCTGTTTATCAGTAGTGATCAGGTCGCAGATATTATCGCAGATCCACGTGTACAAGGCGTTGCTCTCACGGGATCAGAAGGCGCAGGGCGTGCAGTAGCGGGGCAGGCCGGTAAACATGTCACCAAATCCACATTAGAATTGGGCGGTAATGATGTATTCATTGTGCTGGATGATGCTGATCTGGAAAAAGCGATCAAAATCGGCTGTCAGGCACGCGTTAATAACACGGGGCAGGTTTGTACAGCAGCTAAACGTTTTATCCTGCATGAGAAAATTGCGGAACAATTTAAATCGGGCATGATCAAGGTCTTTGAAGGCTTAAAAATTGGTGATCCGTTGGATTCTGAAACTACACTTGGCCCACTGTCCTCAGCAGATGCGTTGGAAAAACTGACCACGCAGGTGGATAAGGCAGTAGAGAATGGCGCGAAAGTCGTGACTGGTGGTAAGCCTTATGAGCATGAAGGTAATTTCTATCAGCCAACTATTCTGGAAAATATCAGCCGTGATAATCCGGCCTGGTATGAAGAATTCTTTGGTCCTGTGGCACAGATCTATGTCGCAAAAGATGAAGATGAAATTGTATCGATTGCCAATGATTCTAATTATGGTCTCGGAGGCGTGATTCATTCACAAAATATTGAGCGGGCGAAAAAGCTGGCTTCACGTGTAGAAACTGGCATGATCTGGATCAACTGGTATACCGATACTGCGCCAGAGCTGCCATTTGGCGGGATTAAAAATTCGGGTTATGGTCATGAACTTTCAAGCGATGGTTTCAAAGAATTTGTGCAGAAACGATTGGTGGTGGTGAAAAGCCCAAAAAAATAATATTTAATTTTTAAAATAAAGAAGCCACTTAAACAGTGGCTTCTTTTTGAACGAGATATCAGCGTAAATCAAGTATTTTCTGGTTCAGCTTCTGATGAAGCATCTTTATCTGAATTTTGAATCAGCATGCCTGCCAGTTTAAGCATTTCAGCTTGCACACTAACCATCTGGCTTTCAATTTTCTTTAAATCAACCTGACTGAAATCGACTTGGCCATTCAGTAAAGGAGAAGCCAGAACCTGTTGATTGGCACTCATGATATTGCTACGTACCTGATCAATTTCCTGACTTTTTAAATTCAGTTCACCTAAAGCCTGATTAAAGCCTGTCAACTGTTGTTGTAACTTGCCTGCTGTAGCTTGCAGTTGCTCGGTATCTTTAGTATCCACCGCAGTTTGCAGATCAGTTTGGGTTTGTTTTAACTGTTCAACATAACTCCCTGCCTTGAATTGCAGATCAGCTACATCACGCACCATATAAAACATATTGCCAGACTTCAGCTCTGTTTGCGCAGTCGTCGTGCGATCACTTTGCTGTACAGGTTCAAGATCAGTAGAAAGCGTACTTTGTTCTTGCTCGACCGGTGCTTCGGTCGCCTGTTCACAGCCCATTAATAAAATGCCTGAGCTAAATAGGGCAAAAGGAAGAAGAGCATTTACAAGAATCTTGGACATGAAATCGTGGTCTCGGAGCAGGTGGTTCTAATGCATGACTATAAGAATAAAATGTGGAGATAAAAAAGATTGTTGCAAAGTCATAACAAATATTTTGAATACAAAAGATTAAGACATTAAAAAAGAGTGCCGAAGCACTCTTTTTCACCGAGGAGGATAAAACTTATCCTGCAATAATTTTGATAATGTTATGGCTCATCACATTGGTCAGGATATAGTCACCATTTACTTTGATCCATTGCTGGTTTTTACCAGGTTTGCTGAGTTTTTTGTATTTGCTGTGATCTACCTTGTACATTTTGCTCTGGAACTGAGCTGGTACTTTTTGACCTACGCGCCAATCGCGTGAAGGATCTATTTTCTTATGTACCTGTTTATGCTGTTGAGCGTGTGCAGGAGATTTATGCTGTGCGTGATACTGTTGCTGAACATGCGTTTTTTGTGGCTGATGGTGTTGCGAGTGATGCTCTGGAGCTGCAGCAAAAGCTGAAGTCGCCACAAGTGTACTAGATAATGAAAATACGACTGCTTTTACTAAGTTTTTCATGTTTTGAACCTATCGTTACCTCTCTTGGGATAACTGCATATTAGGCTCAACTCATTGATAAATATGGAATGAAGTGTTGTAGAAAAATAAAAATTAAGCGTAAATCATGGAGATTTTAGAGCTAAGTAAATCTGGTTATAAATATTTGATTTTAAAATAAATAATAAGTATCTATTATTGAAATAGATACTTACATTACTGTTACAAATTATTTAGCCAATTCTGCATTGATCGCATCTCGCAAGCGGGCATCATCTGCTGGAATATTTGGTGCAAAACGCGCGACCACTTCACCTTGCTTGTTGACCAGGAATTTTTCAAAGTTCCACAGCACTTCTGGTAATTCATTTGGCGTATTGCCAAAACTTTTCAGGCGCTCCGCAAAATCTTCGCCGCCTGTACGTTGCGGCTGAGCTTGGGTCAGATAATGGTAAAGAGGATGCTGATCTTCACCCACGACAGAGATCTTGGAGAATAGCGGGAAATCCACATTGTAGTTCAGACTGCAGAACTGCTGGATTTCCTCGTCTGTGCCCGGTTCCTGACCTTTAAAGTTATTCGCAGGAAAAGCCAGAATTTCCAGTCCTTCGGTTTTTTTCTCATTATAAAGTTTCTGCAGTCCTTCATATTGTGGGGTTAAACCACATTTCGATGCGACATTTACAATCAGCAGGACTTTGTCTTGATAATCGGACAGAGTCGTATTTTCTCCAGTGAGGGTTTTTACCGGAATCTCATAAATGGACTGGCTCATATTATTTTGCTCGAATTGTTATGGAAATAGACTCATGTTTTATCGGGTCTGGGCGGTTTCAGCAAACATAAATTTTAGATAAGTTTGTGAAAAAAATATGAAATTCAATGTTTATGCCTATGAGCTAGGTCGGCTAAACTGGTCATCAGTTGCAACCGACCTATTTAAAAAGACTTATTTAGCAAGCTCAGCATTGATTGCATCCAGCAGGCGTGAATCATCTGCCGTGATATCCGGTGCAAAACGTGCAACGACTTCCCCCTGTTTGTTCACCAGGAATTTTTCAAAGTTCCAGAGGACTTCAGGCGGTTCATTTGGAGTCAGGCCGTAATCGACCAGATCTTTCCACCATGGACCTTCACCGATACGTTCTGGCACAGCTTGAGTCAAAGTGGCATACAAAGGATGTTTAGCTTCACCCACGACCGGAATTTTGGCAAACAGCGGGAAATCCACCTGATAGTTCAGGGAACAGAATTCCTGAATTTCCCTTTCACTTCCAGGTTCCTGTTCCAGAAAATCATTAGAAGGAAAACCTAAGATTTCCAGTCCTTCGGCTTTTTTATCATCATAGAGTTTTTGCAAGCCTTCGTATTGTGGAGTGAGGCCACATTTTGATGCCACATTTACTAGCAGCAAGACTTTGCCTTGATACTGGTTCAGCGTCGTGTCCGTTCCTTGAATCGTTTTTACCGGAATGTCATACACAGAAGTGCTCATCAGATTTCCTTTTTATTAAATGAATGAGGGCTATTTGTTTTAACGGGTATTTAAAGACAGTACAAGTCGGAATCAGTGAAATGCTTACTTGCCAGCTACAAATAGCATTAATTTTAGTTGAAAAATCAATTATGCTTAGGCACTTGCCAAGAGCGCATAGATTAACAATAGATAGAGACAGGGATGAAGTTATGACGCAGCAGCAAAAAACAATGTGGTGGGCCATGCTGCTTCCATTGACTGCGGTACTGATCTGGTCACTGAATATTGTCGTGACCCGCTATGTGACCGACTTCATCTCGCCGGTGAGCATCAGTTTTTATCGCTGGTTTTTTGCCTTTCTGATTCTGACCCCGTTTATTCTGCCGCGAGTGATTCGTGAACGTGCCCTGATCGTCCCGCATCTGAAACAGCTGGCAGTGCTGAGTGCCTTTGGTCTGGTGCTGTATCAGGGCCTGGCGTATACCGCCGCACATTACACCACCGCCACCAATATGGGCATTATTAATGCCTTTATTCCAATTTTCACCATTTTTGTGTCGATGCTGATTCTGCGCGATATCCCGAATCGCTATGCGATTATTGGCAGTCTGTTGTCCTTTGCCGGGCTGATCTATGTGATGGGGCAGGGTAATCCGTGGGGGCTGCTGCATGCTGGCGGCCAGTGGGGTGATCTGCTGATGATTATTGCCGTATTTTTCTATGCCTTTTACGGGGTCTTTCTGAAAAAATGGCAGCTGCAGATTCCGCTCATGCTGAGCCTGTATGTGCAGATTCTATTTGCATTGCTGTATCACCTGCCGTTTGTGGCCTGGTTGGGTCTAGATGTCATTAATCTGGCCAATGCTGGCAGCGTCATCTACGCCAGTATTTTCCCGTCACTGATTGCACCTTTGCTGTGGATGATGGCGATTCAGCGTCTGGGGCCGAACCGTACCAGTATCTTTATGAACCTGATGCCGGTGTTTACTGCTTTAATTGCCTTGGTCTGGTTAAAAGAGGTCTGGACCATTTATCACAGTATTGGTGGGGCGATTATTCTGTTCGGCATTGTACTGGCCCAGAAAAAAACCATGGCGCCGGTGCTGCTAAAAGCCAAATAATTGCCTAAAAAACGAACAAACAAACTTAGTTTTTTTGCTTGAATGATCTCGTAAATAAAGACAAATAGACTTTAGTCGAGGATGGGAGGTTTTAGGTTCTTTAAAAAGCACTTTAAAAAGAGCAAGATAATTTGAATTTTTTTAAAATAATGATTGATTAATCATAGGTTTAAGCTGCTTTTTAAGAGCTAAAATATATTTGTTTTTTTTAAACTGTTCGCCCATAATACGCTCCATCGCAGATCAGCAACTGTTGCTGAAATGTCCAGAGATTTCGATACCCTCTGGATGTGATTGATACACATCCTTTTTTATGCTCAACCATCCCTATATGGTTGAGCTTTTTTTTGTCTTAAAACTTTAGTCGACTTGAAAAGAAAAATGACTGAGCAAAGGCTCAGTCACGAATAATTTCACCTGTTACGGCATCAATAATCCGGCTTGGTTTCTGGCTCAGTCCCAGATCACCATTCAGATAATTCAGATCCTGACCAAAATAACGCATGGCATCTTGCAGGGAACGTGCAGGTTCTAAGCCGGCAGGATTGGCACTGGTTGAAACAATAAAACCGCCAAAAGCCTGACACAAGGCTACACAAAGAGGATGAGTGGTCACGCGCACTGCCACTTTAGGGTGTTTGCCTTTAATCCAGCCTGGAATATCGTCATTGGCAGGGAGTAGCCAGGTGGTCGCCCGGTCTGTAGGTCGATCATTACTCCAGGACTCAATTACTTTTTCACGCATTTCTTCACTTAGATCCTGAAGTAAATGTTCCACTTGTGAAATATGAGCTGCGAGTAAAATCACGCCTTTTTCAATCGGGCGCTGTTTTAAGGTTAAAATCTGGTGAAATGCCTGTTCATTATAGGGGTCGCAACCTAAACCCCAAACAGCCTCTGTAGGGTATGCCAAGACCTGTCCAGCTTTGAGACATTCAGCTGCTTCGGCAACAGAGGTGGTGATCATGTGTATACCTTATCAAAACAAGAAGTGTCTATTGTGAACCTTATTTATGCGGACGACAACGTAGATACATGCCGGCTTGCTGGGTGCAAAAGCCAAGTAGCTCCAGTTCCATCAATTGACCGGTGAGAGAAGAAACATCCTGTTGCAGATGATGACTGAGATGATCCAAGTCCTGTC
Organism: Acinetobacter sp. YZS-X1-1; assembly: GCF_000804305.1. Lineage (NCBI taxonomy): Bacteria > Pseudomonadati > Pseudomonadota > Gammaproteobacteria > Moraxellales > Moraxellaceae > Acinetobacter > Acinetobacter sp. YZS-X1-1. Next base: position 29,190 of record NZ_JWHB01000034.1, read on the forward strand.
CGACCCAGTCCAGCTGGTTATAAAGTCTGAGCAAATGGGGCGGTATGTGTGCAGGAAGTTCATCCGCCATGTCATGTTGTACTTCATTTTGTAAGGCTTGCCATTGGGTCGCCAGTGCCAGTTCTTCAATCACCTGTTGCGGGTGATCAATCAGAATCGCGCCTTCACGAATCAGCTGATGGCAACCTTTATGATATTCACTATAAATATGTCCCGGAATGGCAAATACAGTCTTGCCTTGTTCGGCAGCCAGTTTGGCCGTAATCAGAGAGCCGCTTTTTAAGGTCGCTTCAGCCACAATGACCCCGAGACTTAAGCCACTGACAATCCTGTTACGCCGTGGAAAGTGATGCTGCAACGGTGGGGTTTCTGGTAGAAACTCGGTAATGACGGCACCACCATGCGCAATAATCTCCTGGCGCAATTGTGCATGTTGAGAAGGGTAGGTCTGATCCAGTCCGGTTCCCATCACCGCAATGGTTCCCTGATGTTTTAATCCTGCCCGATGAGCAGCTTCATCTATGCCTTGTGCTAATCCACTATTAATATAGAAACCCTGTTCACTCAAATAAAAAGAAAAATCATAGGCTACTTGCCGGCCATGAGGACTCGGCTTGCGACTTCCCACAACTGCAATTTGGGCTTGTAGCAGGGTATCCGGCTCACCTTGGCCAAAAATAATCGGTGGTTTGTCTACATAGTGGCTGAGTTGCTGCGGATAGTGCAGATCATGGTAGAGTAGAACAAAATCACTATCTCGCTGAACTTTTTCCAGACAGCGCTGAAATTTCTGTTGTGATTCTGGAAGCGAGAAGTCTTTTAAGCGTTGGACATGATTGGCATGAATGCCAAGCGCCTGCCAGGTAGGCACCTGATCAGGCCGTATGGCTGTGGTCAGACTTGAATAATGCTGACTGATTTTATAGAAGCTCGAAAGAGAATGCTGAACTAGATACCATAACGTCAGTGTTTCCAGTTGCACGCGTGATAAAGAGTTCAGCATATCGAGACCTATATGTGTGTCTTCTTATTCTTTCAGTTGTAAAGTTAGATCAATCTATTATTCATCTAACAATGGCGCTTGAATATTGGCACCCACCTTGATAGGTAACTCACTTTCCAGCACATAAGCATAGCTCAGCTGGTCAAAAGTTTTAAAGACCATCACATTGCCAATGCGCTCACCTGGAAGCTGTACGCGCTCTTTGGTTTTCGGATCAGTCACGACTTCACCTTTCTGGTTTACGCTAAAGACATGACCAGTCTGAACCCCATGTGCCGTACCACGGTCAATCGTCACGACACTATGACGTGCTGCTGTACCAATTGAACCCAGTACACGCACAATCTGACCACCAGCAACCGTATTTTCTGCATTCACTGGATAGAACAGGGTAGGCAACATCGGATCGTATTCAGGTAATACACGGTCACCACGACGCACTTCGGCATTGTAGCTATCTGTCAATTCCAGCGTGGTAACATCACCTTCGCCACGTACTGCGATTCCGGAAGCAACCTGTTGCAGCTCTAGAGCAGCCGTGTATTTCTTGCCATTTGCATCGGTAAAGACATAAGGGTCTGCTTCACGATACACCGCATAACGCTGGCCAACCACCAGACCGTTACCACGGGCATAGACCTTCTGGCCTTTACCTGCCAGTACGCGCTGGTCTGCGGTACCGAGAATGTAAGGCGTGCCTTGAACTGAATCAGCTGCCACAATGGTATAGCGTTCAAGCCATTGCTGGATGTGCGCTAATGGAATCACTGGAATCGTATTATTTAAAGATTCAACGCGAACCTGTGGTTGTAGTGAAGTACTACCGATATAACGACTGATGATACCTTCACAGCCATCACCTTCGTCTTTACCGATAATTGGACGACCTTGATAGTCACACATCAACAGGCGATCACCTGGAAAAATCCAATGTGGATTTTTCACGTGCTTGTTACTGGCCCAGATTTCTGGCCAACGCACCGGATTTTTTAAGAAACGTTTTGAAATATCCCACAATGTATCGCCTTTTTTGACCACGTAGACATTAGGCGCACTGGCTTTTAAAGCAGGTGGATTGACGTTGCGGGCAGGAGCTGCCTCGGCTGAATATATTGTCCCCATACTCACTCCGACACAAACTGCCAGTGCGAGCATTTGATTTTTTAACCCCAAGGCACTAAAAAATGGCATGCCCTTCAAAACCTTTTTCATTATCATAATTCCTAAAATTATGTGCGTAATTGCGTTATAATAACGATCTTACACACATTTTTTTGATGAAGCATTCCCTTCATTTGGTTTTTTGATCAATGGCATAATTGAGGACGCAGTATGGCCTTATTACCTATTTTAAGTTTCCCGGATCCCCGTCTTCGTACCATTGCACAACCAGTCGAAGAAGTTACTGATGAAATTCGTCAGCTCGCTGCAGATATGTTTGAAACCATGTATGAAGCGCCAGGCATCGGACTCGCCGCGACCCAAGTCGATCGTCATATTCAGCTGATTGTGATGGACCTGTCTGAAAACAAAGATCAACCCATGGTGTTCATTAACCCCAAAATCACACCATTGACTGAAGAAACACAGCCTTATGAAGAGGGCTGTCTATCAGTTCCTCAAATATACGATAAAGTTGAGCGTCCGTCACGCGTAAAAATTGAGGCAATTGGTCTGGATGGTCAACCCTTTGAACAAGAGGCTGATGGACTTCTCGCTGTGTGCATCCAACATGAAATGGATCACTTAAATGGTAAGCTTTTTGTGGATTATCTGTCGCCATTAAAACGTCAGCGTGCCCGTGAAAAAGTAGAAAAACTGGTTCGCCAGCGCAATAAGGAAAAAGTTGCAGTTAAACGCTAAAATTATTTTCCCAAGCAGTTTTTATGATTCAACAAGCCCAATTTTGATTGGGTTTTGTTATACTCAGCCTAGATAAATTTAAGGGTTTGCCTATGGTTCTGCGGGGAGGTCTGCTACTTTCCTTTGTAGCGGTATTTCTACAGATTGCTGTATTCTTACAGCCTTTGCTGCCGAAGCAATATCAGGTTGCTCCGGTCTGTGAAACCATCACGCGTGCCCTTTTAGTTTCCTCTCATGTTCATTCTGAACATCCTGCTCATCATCTTGATCAGCATCCTATTTCCTCGGACTCCATGGCGCATGAACACGATGCTAGTCATCAGTGTCAGTACTGTACTGTCTATGGCAACATGGTTTTGCCGCCTGAGCTTGAAGTGAAAGAAGTCCTGGATCGAATTCAGGTCAGACTATTGGCTTTTGAACAAGCCTTTAAGCATGTCTGGTTTATCCTTCAACGACTCTTTTTAATCCCGCAGGGACGGGCACCGCCACTGTTTGCATAAATCCACGTTGTTTTGCCTGGGTCTTTACTGACTTAGGCCGTGTTCAATTTATGTATTCAGTGAGATAGAAAATGGCTCAGCCTAAATTTTCTTTACAGCCCCTTGCGGCTGCGATTTGTGTTGCTTGTTATTCTTCGATGGTGCTGGCAAATGAAGCCATGCCAGTACAAACCATGGCACCGATTGTGGTGACTTCAACTGCCGGTAATGATGCTAATGGTCTGATTGTCCGTGCTGATCCGAAACAGCCGCTTCAGCCAGTGCCGGCAACCGATGGTGCAGATTATCTGCAAAGTATTGTAGGTTTTAGTTCGGTCAATAGCGGAGCAGGTACCAATGGCGATGTGACCTTTCGTGGCATGTTCGGTTCACGCATTAAAATCCTGACTGATGGCACAGAAAATCTAGGTGCCTGCCCAAGCCGGATGGATTCACCAACCTCTTATATTTCGCCAGAAAGCTATGACCGTATTTCGGTGATTAAAGGACCACAAACGGTCCAGTATGCCAATACCGGTTCAGCAGCTACCGTGATTTTTGAACGTAGCCCGGAACAGTTTGATGAAGATCATCACTATCGTGGTCAGGCCAGTGTTTTGATGGGTTCCTTCGGGCGTCTCGATCATAATGTCGAAGTTGCAGCAGGTGATAAGCAGAAATATATTCGCCTCAATACTAACCGCTCGGTAGCCAACAGCTATCAGGATGGTAATGGCAATACTGTGCCATCAGACTGGGAACGCTGGAATGCTGATCTGGCTTTAGGCTGGACACCCGATGAAAACACCTGGGTAGAACTGACCGGTGGTAAGGCCGATGGTGAAGCGGTGTATGCTGGCCGTATGATGGATGGTTCCAAGTTTGCCCGTGAAAGTTTAGGTTTGCGTGTTGAAAAGAGAAATATCAGCGATGTGATTCAGAAAGTAGAAGGGCAGATCAACTATAACTATAATGATCATGTGATGGATAACTATAGTTTACGTGCTAAACCTATGATGGAAATGGCAACTAACGTTGCACGTAAAACCTTAAATGCGCGTGTCGCCATGACCAGTGAATGGGAAAAATTCAAACTGATCTCTGGTGTCGATACGCAAAACAACGAGCATAGTGTTCGTAAAACGACGGATGGTGTTTCCTATCAGAATCTACCTCGTATGACTGACATGGAATTTCAATCCATCGGCGCGTTTGGTGAACTGACTTATGATTTGGGCAACGACAATCAATTTGTCACAGGTCTGCGTTTAGATCAGATTGACGTCGATGCAGTGCAAAGTAATCAGTCTCGTCAGCAACTTTTACCAAGTGGCTTCCTGCGTTTTGAGAATATTCATCCTGAACATGAAGATGGCAAAACCTATATTGGACTGGGTTATGTGGAGCGTATGCCAGACTACTGGGAGCTGTTTAGTCCTAAATCAGGCAATGGAAATACTAATACCTTTAAAAATATCAATACTGAAAAGACTTTACAGCTTGATGTGGGTTATCAGCACTCGCATGGTAAGTTCAACTCATGGGCATCAGCATACGCAGGTTTAATTAATGATTATGTGCTAACGACATATAAGCCTACTGGCATGATGGGAATGCTGGAAGCTCATAGCCGGAATGTCGATGCCACCATCGCTGGTGCAGAAGCTGGAATTGGTTATCAGTTGACTGATGCGATTCAGGCTGACGTGAGCGCCATGTATGCCTGGGGTGAAAACACCACTGATAATACGCCGTTACCACAGATTTCACCTTTAGAAGCGCGGGTTAATTTGCGCTATATTCAAGACAAATACAATGTTGGATTATTGTGGCGTGTAGTGGGTGGTCAAAACCGTATTAGTAAGAATGAAGGTAATATTGTTGGATATGATCTACAGCCAAGCGCAGGTTTTAGCACATTATCGCTAAATGGAACCTATAATTTAGCAGAAGACATCGATTTATCAGTGGGTATTGATAATGTGTTAGATAAAACCTATACGGAGCATTTGAATAAGATGGGAAATGCAGGTGTCGGTCTGGCGGCCAATGAACAATTCAATAATATGGGACGAAATTACTGGGCAAGAATCAGTATGAAGTTCTAATCTGATTAGATTCAGTACAAAAAGCAGGACGAAAGTTCTGCTTTTTGCTTTTTTAATTTAATAAAATTTATAAAAATCAATTATTTAACTATTATGACCATTTCTAAATAAAATAATGAACATTTTTATTAAAATATTTTTTATATAAAACAGTTATTTATAAATATCTTGGTTTATAAAATAAACATACGTTTCAAATGTTTTAAAAAAGGTGTTGCAAGGCATCTGAAATGCTGTAGAATGCACATCCATCGGCGGTGATGA
>NZ_JWHB01000035.1:0-32987 GCF_000804305.1 Acinetobacter sp. YZS-X1-1
TTTTAAGCTAAAAGTGTCAACACACCCTAATTAATTCAGGATTTTCATATCCTGATGATGAGGTCTTAAGAGACAAAGTATTTTTTCTATCTGGCAAAGGTAAAGCCAGACTCTTTGTACGCTTTGGCTCACATTAATCTCGGCCTTTTGCTGCTATCCAGAATACTGGAAGTTTCCTATGATGAACTCATCAGGAACAGGAAGTTCCGTAGAAGAATAACAATAGATCAGCACAAGGACAGTAAGGTACGACAGGAGTTATACCGAGCGAACCCATACGAAAAACCCCGGCAGGATGCTGGGGTTATTCTTTTAGAATTTAAATTAAATTTCATCCTTTAGATATGAAAATATGTGACATACATCACATTAAAAAATCCATTTTCTTATATATTTTGCCACTTGCTTAATTTTATGAGATTAATGATTAATCTTATATTTCAATTATTTAAATAACATCAAATTACATTAGTAAACATAAGTACACACAAAAAAACATCAATATCTCCATTTTATGTCAACATTTTTGCCAAGTGTACTGAGTAGTACACTATTTTTAATACAAGGAAATTTATATGAAATTAGTTCAATTAACTTTTGCCGGGGTAGCGTTAATTGCCGCATCACAAACTTTTGCTGCTAAAGAAGTAGCACAAACAGCTCCTGCTGCAACTGAAACAGCTGCATCTGAAATTCAAGCTGTTGAAGCACCTGCAAGTGAAGCTCCAGCATCAGAAGCTCAAGCCACTGAAGCACAATAATATGACAGGATTTATATTTCTCTGCGTGAGGGATATAAATCCTTCTTAAAAAGCTAATACTATTAAAAGAATAATTTTCTTATCATTTCTATCTAATAATTAACTCATACGCCTTTCCCGAATTTAAGCCATAAAAAAAGACGGCTGAGCGTCCTTTTTTATCTATCCAGATCAGTCAAACAACCGATCAAAGAAAGATTTTTTCTTTGGAGAAGACTGGCTGCCCTCATCTTCCATGGTCGCTTGCAATTCTTTCAACAGTTCACGTTGACGCGCAGTCAGGTTCACCGGTGTTTCTACCACAACACGGCAAAGCAGATCACCTTGCATGGTTGAACGTACTGGTTTCACGCCCTTACCACGTAGGCGGAACAGTTTACCAGTTTGCGTACCTTCAGGAATTTTCAGGCTGACACGACCATCTAGTGTCGGAATCTGAACTTCTTTACCCAAAGCCGCATCCGCAATTGAAATCGGCACATCCATATACAGATCTGCGCCATCACGCTGGAAGATTTCGTGTTCACGTACTACGACTTCAACGTATAGATCACCTGATTGGCCATCACGGATCGCTTCACCTTTACCAGTCAAACGTACGCGGTCGCCATTGTCCACACCGGCTGGAATAGTAACTTCCAAAGTTTGCTGACGGTCAGATACACCTGAACCATGACATTTATTACATGGATTCTTAATGATCTTGCCCTGGCCACGACAGGTACTACAGGTTTGCTGTACCGAGAAGAAACCTTGCTGCATACGTACCTGGCCGGCACCATGACAGGTTGGACAGGTTTCAACATCGTTCGGATTTTTAGAACCTTTACCATCACAGGCGTCACATGGTGCTGGTGCAGTAAAAGTAATGGTTTTCTTAACGCCTTTGACTGCTTCTTCAAGCGTCAATTCCATCACATAGCGTAAGTCTGAACCACGGCGTTGACGTTGCTGGCCACGGCCTCCCCCACCAAAGGCTCCACCGAAAATATCCCCAAACTGGCTGAAAATATCTTCCGCACTGAAACCACCGAAGCCACCAGCACCACCGCCCATACCACCTTCAAAGGCTTGATGGCCCATACGGTCGTACATGCTGCGTTTTTCGCTGTCTGACAGAACTTCATACGCTTCTGAAGCTTCTTTAAACTTCTCTTCAGCTTCAGAATTGTCCGGGTTACGGTCTGGATGATATTTCATCGCCAACTTACGGTAGGCTTTTTTAATTTCATCATCACTAGCGGTTTTAGAGACGCCCAAAACCTCATAATAATCACGTTTAGCCATATCTGGCGATGCTCCTCACGGAATTCTATTTAATATTGACTGTGGTCTAAAATTGGGGTTAAACCCAGCTTTACAAGGGGAATTCTGAAAAAAATTGAAAGCTTAGAATACGGCTTTGTTTTGAGAAAATTTGAAGATACCTTTGAACCAGGCATTAATGAGGAAAATAATAGCAATAAAGCTGAATACCACACCTGCGACTGTGCAGGCTTTCACCCAAAGCTGGCTATCCCAGGCAAAGAAAAATAATGGAATGAACCAAAGCGCTGCAAAAATGGCGAGTACCGAATAAATTACAATATTGCGCATGATCCAGAGTGCCTGTGCCTGCAGCCAGACTTCAGCATAATCGATCTGGGTAATTTTACGTGCATACCAATAGGCGAATATGCCGCTCACCACTGTAAATAAGGCAAAAAACATGAAGACATAAGCCATCGCCACGGAACGTCGCATCTTGATGAGTGTGTCTTGAGTCATGTTTAATCAACCTTAGTGTACGGCCCAGCACAAGCGAGTTCCGCAGCAGTATGTCTTTTTTGAATTATTAAAAAATCAGGTACTACTATATTGAAATTTTCAATATTTCGCACCTGAAATTATGACAAATTTAAACAGAATTTAAACTTTTTTCACTTTAAACCATTGTGCATATAAGGCTGGCAGGAAAAACAGTGTTAATAGCGTTGCAACAATTAATCCTCCCATAATGGCAACCGCCATTGGTCCGAAGAAAATGCTTCTGGATAAAGGAATCATGGCCAGAACGGCAGCCAGTGCAGTCAGGACAATCGGACGGCAACGGCGCACTGTGGCATTGATAATGGCATTCCATTGCGATTCACCTGCCTGAATATCCTGTTCAATCTGGTCAATGAGAATCAATGAGTTACGCATGATCATGCCTGACAAAGCAATTGTGCCCAGCATGGCAACAAAACCAAAAGGTTTATTGAAAATTAACAGGAATAAGACCACGCCAATAATGCCCAATGGCGCCGTCAGGAAGACAATAAAGGCACGTGAAATACTTCTAAGCTGAATCATCAGCAAAGTCATCACCACTGCCAGGAACAATGGCATACCCGCATTCACTGAATTCTGCCCTCGCGCAGATTCTTCGACTGTTCCACCTACTTCAATCAGATAGCCACTTGGCATTTCTGCTCTGAGCTGCTCAAGTTGATCTTTCAACTCATTCACCACGGTTGCCGGTTGCAGTTGCGTCCGGATATCGGCCCGTACGGTAATGGTCGGTAAGCGATTCCGATGCCAGATCAGTCCTTCTTCAAAGCTATATTCGATCTTGGCAATCTGGGCCAAAGGAACTGAACTCCCATTTGTAGTTGGTACGGCCAGGCTATTCAGTGAACCGACATCGACACGTTCAGCTTGATCACCCCGTAAACGGATTTCAATCAGTTCACGTTTTTCACGGTATTGATCAATCGCAGTTCCAGAAATTGAACTATTTAGAAAACTGGCCAAATCGCTACTGCTCACGCCAAGCTGACGGGCGCGGTCCTGATCGATATCCAGTTTAATCACTTTACTTGGCTCGCCCCAGTCCAGATGCACATTAGTAGTATTCGGATTATCTCCGACCATTGCTGCAACTTTCTGTGCCCATTGACGGACTAATCCCAGGTCTTCACCCGATACTCGGAACTGTAATGGATAGCCAACGGGTGGGCCATTTTCCAGCAGAGATACGCGGGTACGGGCTTCTGGTAACAGCACCCGAATCTGGTCGCTTAAGGATTTACGGATTTCATTGCGGTCTTCAAGTGATGAAGCCAATACCACAAACTGGGCAAAGCTGGCTTGCGGCAATTGCTGATCTAGAGGTAAATAAAAACGTGGTGAACCGGTACCGACATAGACCACATAATTATCAATTCCCTCCTGTTTGGACAGGAAGTTTTCAACTTTTTTTACTGCCGCTTCAGTTGCTTTTAATGAAGCACCCTCTTCCAGTTTCAGATCTACCAGAATTTCGGCACGGTTCGATGGCGGGAAGAATTGTTTAGGCACCAGATTAAACATCAAAATGGATAGCACAAAAATCCCGACAGTCGTCACGATGACCGTTTTACGGTAGGTGACACAGATATTCACCCAACGGCGAAAGCCCTGATAGAACTTGGTTTGATAAGGATCATGATGTTCACCAGCATGATGTACCAGCGGCTCTGGTTCAGGACGTTTGCTTAAACGCGCCCAGAGACGTTGATACCATGGCGCTCTCTGCACCAGATCCTTGTTAAAATCTGGCAGAAGTTTGTCACCTAAATAAGGTACAAACAGGACGGCTGCTATCCAAGATACTAATAGTGCCAGCGTCACCACCTGGAAAATCGAGCGGGTATATTCCCCAGTACTGGATGCTGCTGTCGCGATTGGCAGGAAACCGGCAGCAGTAATCAGGGTTCCGGTCAGCATTGGAAAAGCAGTCGTCCGCCAGGCATGACCGGCCGCCTGTAAGCGGCTAAAACCCTGCTCCATTTTGATTGCCATCATTTCTATGGCAATGATCGCGTCATCGACCAGAAGGCCAAGTGCCAGAATCAGGGCACCTAGAGAAATCTTATGCAGACCAACATCAAACAGTTGCATCCCGGCAAAGGTCATCGCCAATACTAACGGAATCGAGAAAGCCACCACCAAACCAGTACGGAACCCGAGTGAGAAAAAACTCACCAAGAGAACAATAATCACGGCCTCGGCCAGAACTTTCATAAATTCATTAATACTGCGTTTCACTGCTACCGGCTGATCTGAAACTTTTTGCAGATCCATTCCTAAAGGCAAAGTTTTCTGCAAACGGGCAAATTCCTGTTCCAGATTTTTACCCAAGGCAATGATGTCACCGCCTTTACGCATCGATACGGCAATACCGATGCCATTTTCGCCCATAAAACGCATACGCGGTTGTGCCGGATCGGTAAAGCCACGATAAACCTCCGCCACATCACCAAGCTGGATAGTCTTGCCATTCACCAGTAAAGGCAGTTGCTGCAGTTCTTCGACATTATTCAGCGCACCACTGACCCGAACCTGAATCCGGTCAGAACCGGTTTCAAAAAAGCCCGCCTGAGTCATGGCATTTTGCTGCTGCAGTGCCTGCTGAATGGCAGTGACCGGAATACCGAGCTGGGTAGCTTTGGTGTTGGAGATTTCGATCCAGATTTTCTGGTCTTGAAGTCCAATCAGTTCAACTTTGGCAACATCCTTGACCCGTTGCAATTGTAACTGCAAACGGTCGGCATATTCTTTAAGCGTGGCATAATCGAAGTCATTACCCTTGATGACATAGATGTTACCAAAGGTATCACCAAACTCATCATTGAAGAATGGACCTTGTACGCCTTGCGGCAATTCATGCCGAATATCATTGATTTTCTTACGGACGTTATACCAGACATCCGCGACATCCTTGGAAGCCAAAGAGTCCTTGGCAATAAAAGTCACCATGGATTCCCCCGGACGGGAATAGGCCATGATCCGGTCATACTGTCCGGTAGTCATCAACTCTTTTTCAATCCGGTCGGTGACCTGTAAGGACACCTCCTTGGCACTGGCACCCGGCCAATAGGTCTGGATTACCATCACCTTAAAGGTAAACGGCGGGTCCTCACTTTGTGACAGTTTGGAATAGGACACGATACCCACCAAACCGAGCAGGATCATGAAATACAGTACCAGACCTTTATTTTTTAAGGCCCATTCAGACAGGTTAAAGTTCATGTTTAACTCCCTGCCTGAATTTTCACACTACGGTTTTCACGGTCAATCGGATTGATTTTTTGCTGATCACGCAGAAGATGCACCCCACCAATTACCACATAATCATCAGCCTTTAACCCACTGAGGACTGGCACAGAATCACGGCCATAAGCACCCAGCTGCACCGGCACTTTGCGGATAGTATGATCCGGCTTGACTACCATCACATAGGCCTGCTGATCGGTCGCTGAAACGCTGGATAAAGGAACGCTAAGGATATTGTCCTGACTATTCTGAAAGAACACCCGGGCACTCTGACCGAGCTGAATCTGGCTATTACCTTCGCGTAAAGCCACTTTCACCCGGAAGGTACGCGATTGATCTGCTGCAGGTGAAATCTCACGAACAAAGGCAGCAAATTTTTCATTCGGTTTGGACCATAAAGTCACCCAGGCTGGCTGACCGGTTTTAATTTCGGAAATTGCCTGTTCAGGAACCCCAATCACGACTTCACGCTCACCGGCAATTGCCAGTTCAAAGGCGGCCTGCCCTGCTGCAACGACCTGACCAATTTCGATATTGCGTGCAGTAATTACTCCATTTTTATTGGCAATGAGCTGGTTATAAGCGGTCTGGTTTTTGGCCGTATCATAATTAGACTGGGCCTGTTTCAGATTTGACGCGGCTGCCTTATATTGATTTTCAATCGCATCATATTGCGAGCGGCTCACAGCATTGGTCGGTAACAGCTGCTTGAAACGCTGTAATTCATCCTGAGCAATTTTACTGGCCGATTGAGCACTTTCCAGCTGGGCACGTGCTGCATTTAATTGAAGTTGAGCATCTTTCACATCTAGGGTCGCCAAGACCTGCCCCACTTTTACCTGATCGCCCACATCGACAAAGCGCTGGGTGACCTGCCCGCCTACCCGGAATGCTAGTGCCGTTTGCTGACGTGCCTGGACATCACCGGCATAGCTTTTCAATTCCTGATGTGAAGTTTTCGGTGTGGTCACCATGACAAATGGAACTTCCTGTTCTGCTGCAGCGCTGTCCTTGCTACATCCTGAGAAAGCCATACTGCATAGGACGATCATGCCAGCCAGTGCGCTCTGTATCGTGCTCATTATTGTTCGCTCTTATCTAATCATCATTTTTAGGGCAAAATAGGTAGATATATAAATTGCTTATTTTTTAATTAATATACCACTCGGTACACTAATTAGGATTCTGCAGTTAAAACAATGACCATATTGAATTTTTTTGGATGAAATTGTGCAAATACCGGTTGGACGACCCAAGGATCTGGAGAAACGCCAGCGTATTCTGAACGCAGCGAAACAGCTGTTTTTACAGCATGGTTATCATGGTTCCAGCATGAACCAGATTGCGCTGAAAGCCGGTGTGACCAAACTCACTGTCTATAATCATTTTCAGGATAAGGCCACGCTGTTTAGCTGTGCAGTTGAAGAAACCTGTGAGGCAATTCTGCAGGAATCTCCTAAAGTTCTGCAGCCTGATAGCGATTTTCAGCAGGAGCTATATCAGATCTGTTTACGCTCTTTCAATATTGCCAATCTGCCGGAAGCTCTCAAACTGGACCTGCTCATCATGCAACTGGCCTATGAAAAAAATCCATTGGCGGAACGTTTTTATACGGCCTCACATATCAAGCTGAATCAGGCCTGGCATGATTTCTTTGAGCAGGCGCAGCAACATCAATTTATCCAGACTGATGATCCGCAGCATCAGACCGAACTGATGGTGTCCTTACTGTTAGGTATGCGGCATCACAAAGTCTTACTAAGCTTAAGCCCGTTACCTGACATGCAACAACGCCATCAGATCATTCAACAGGCCATCGAGATCTTTATGCTGAAATATGCGATTTCCCGTTAAATTTCTTCTATCTGGCCTGATCCTTGCAACAGCGTAAGGACTAAAATTCATCCAATTATCAACAAATGATATTCAACTTTTGTCTGCAAAAGACTTGGATTGTCATGCAGTCGGGGTATAGTCAAAGGAAGAATCGGAGGGATATAAAAAATGGTTCAACAGATTGATGCACCTCTACGCGAAGACGTACGTTTACTGGGTAATCTACTGGGAGAAACCCTGAAGTTACATGCGGGGCAAGATTTGTTTAATCAGGTCGAGCAAATTCGGGCCTTATCGAAAGGCGCTCGCGATGGACAGGTTGAAGCAGAAAAACAGCTGGAACAATTATTCCTGACTTTAGAAGATCATGAAATCCTGCCATTGACCCGTGCCTTCACTCATTTCTTAAACTTTGCCAATATTGCCGAACAGTACCATGTGGTACGTCGTCGCCGTCAAAGCGAATTTGAGGAAACTACAGAATCTCCAAATCCTCTGGTGCCTTTATTTGAGAAATTCAAACAGCAAGAAATTTCTGCAGAAACCTTATATCAGCAAATCTGTGAATTAAAGATTGAACTGGTACTGACCGCACATCCAACAGAAGTCAGCCGACGCACCCTGATCCAGAAATATGATGGCATCAATAATGCCCTGTCCAAATTTGACCAGCAGAAACTGACCCCGCGTGAACGTCAGGCAGTCTTGGCTGACTTAAAACAGCTCATCAGTTCTGCCTGGCAAACTGATGAAATCCGTCAACATCGCCCAACCCCGGTGGATGAAGCCAAATGGGGCTTTACGACAATTGAACAGACCCTCTGGAATGCTGTACCTAAATTCATTCGTGAACTGAACGGCATGGTTGAGGAGCAATGCGGACAGACCCTACCACTGGATGTTGCTCCGGTACGTTTCGCTTCCTGGATGGGTGGCGACCGGGATGGCAACCCGAATGTGACACATAATGTGACTCAGGAAGTATTGTGGTTGTCGCGCTGGAAAGCAGCTGATCTGTATCTGCGTGATATTGAAAACCTGCGCTGGGAACTTTCTATTCAGCAATGCAGTGATGAAATTACACAGGCGTTAGGCCATCAACATCCTGAACCGTACCGTGAATATTTACGCGATATCCGTGAACGTCTAAAAATCACCCGTGCCTGGCTGGCTGAAAAACTGCATGGCAAAGATGCGGATGATAGCCGGGTGATTAAAAGTAAAGATGAGTTATTAAAACCTTTACTGACCTGTTATCGCTCATTGATGGCGTGCAATTTAGCAGAACTTGCCAATAGCAGTCTGCTGGACCTGATTTACCGGGTAAACTGTTTCGGAATTGAACTGCTCAAACTGGATATCCGTCAGGAATCTGGTCGTCATCGTCAGGCCATTTCAGCCATTACTGAATATCTGGGTCTGGGTAATTTTGAAACCTGGACTGAACAGGCCCGTCAAAACTTCTTGCTGCAGGAACTGCAAAGTAAACGTCCTTTACTACCTAAACACCTGAATGAACCAGCGGGTAGCCTGATTGAACATCCAGATGTGCAGGAAGTGTTTACCACTATGCGCACGCTGGCTGAACAGCCAAGTGAATCTCTGGGTGCCTATATTATTTCCATGGCCGAATACCCAAGTGATGTGCTGGCTGTCTTGCTGCTGCAAAAAGAAGCCGGAATTAAACAGCCTTTACGGGTAGTACCTTTATTTGAAACCTTAAAAGATCTCGACGGCGCTGCTGACACCATGTCGACACTCTTTAATATGCATTGGTACAAACAGCATATTCAGGGCAAGCATGAAGTCATGATTGGTTATTCGGATTCGGCCAAAGATGCCGGCTTTATGTCAGCCAACTGGGCACAGTACCGTGCGCAGGAAGAATTGACCGCAGTTGCTAAACAGCATGGTATCCAGCTAACCCTGTTCCATGGACGTGGCGGCTCGATCAGCCGTGGTGGTGCACCAACCCAGCAAGCGCTGTTCTCACAACCGCCGGGTTCGATTTCAGGCGCCATCCGGGTGACTGAACAGGGTGAGATGATTCGCTTTAAATTTGGTCTGGAAGAAATCGCGCTACAAAATCTAGAAATTTATACTGCAGCGACTTTGGAAGCGACTTTATTACCGCCACCCGAACCGAAACCGGAATGGCGTGATCTGATGCATAAAATGACCGATCTGTCGGTACAGGTCTATCGTCAGACAGTACGTGAAAATCCACATTTCGTGAAATACCTGCGTACCGTGACTCCAGAACTGGAATTACAAATGTTGCCGCTTGGTTCACGTCCTGCTAAACGTAAGGTCAGCGGCGGGATTGAATCCTTGCGTGCTATTCCCTGGGTCTTTGCCTGGACTCAAATTCGTTTGATGTTACCGGCTTGGCTGGGTACAGGTGCCGCATTAAATGAGGTACTGGATCAAGGGCAACGTACAATTCTGGATGAGATGCTAACCGAATGGCCTTATTTCCAGACCCTGATTGATATGCTGGAAATGGTACTCTCCAAAGCAGACAGCAATGTCGCGCTCTATTACGAATCGCATCTGACTCAGGATGAAGACCTGAAAGAGCTCGGCACGGAACTACGTCAACGCTTGCAGGATGCTATTCAGACCCTACTCACTTTAAAAGGTGAATCAAAACTGCTCAGTAGTAATGGCGTCTTAGACCAGTCTATGACGGTGCGTAAACCTTATCTGTTACCGCTCCATTTACTGCAAGCCGAACTGATGAAACGTCGTCGGTTATATCTGGAACAGCAGCAGGCTGAACACACTCCGGTCGATCATGCCCTGATGGTGAGTATTGCCGGGATCGCAGCTGGTTTACGAAATACCGGTTGATTTTTTTCTCTTCCATTTAAAGCACATCTACACGATGTGCTTTTTTATTGATCAGTCAATAGCCAAAAAAAGCTTTATTTATATATCAAATTAAAATTACTTATAGAAGTTGAATATGAATTTTCCGGGAATTAATCCACTGATTTAACTTTAGTTTTGATTTAAAAAACTTTTACCGCACGGTAAAATATCAAATAAAGTCATAGAATTAATTTGAACAAAAATTTTGTTTCAGTGATTAAATCTTCTAAAAAACAAGAGTATGATGTGCACAATTTATCTTTTGAGTGCTCATTTTATGTCCAATTGGTTTCCCAAGTGGCGTCCTTATGAGGGTAGTATCGATGCACGACCAGTAGGTACCGCAGAGTATTTACCGCCTGCCCAGACCCTGATCTTGGGGGTACAACATGCCTTTGCCATGTTCGGTGCGACGGTACTGGCGCCATTTCTAATGGGTTTTGATCCCAATCTGGCCATTTTAATGTCGGGGATCTGTACCATCCTGTTCTTCCTGATCACGGGTGGTCGTGTACCAAGTTATCTGGGTTCAAGCTTTGCGTTCATTGGGGTAGTGATTGCGGCAACCGGTTATGCAGGTGCTGGCGGACTGAATCCAAATATTGGTGTCGCCGCTGGCGGGATTATTGCCTGTGGTGTGCTTTATGCCTTAATGGGTGTTCTGGTGATGGCAACGGGAACCCGCTGGATTGAAAAACTGATGCCGCCTGTCGTGACCGGTGCGGTGGTGATGATTATTGGTCTGAACCTGGCCCCTGTGACCGTGAAAAACGTCATGGGTAATACCTTTAATATGTGGATGTCACTGGTGACCGTACTGTGTATGGGTTCCATTGCAGTGTTTACCAAAGGTCTGGTACAGCGTTTATTGCTCTTGATCGGTTTATTGCTGGCTTACTTCATTTACTACATTTTAAGTAATGTGATGGGCTATGGTACTGCAATTGATTTTGCGCCAATTCAGCAAGCTGGCTGGTTTGGTGTTCCGAGCTTTCATGCGCCTGTATTTGATACCAATGCCATGCTGATCATTGCGCCTATTGCCCTGATTCTGATTGCAGAAAACTTGGGACATATTAAAGCCGTAGGTGCCATGACCGGTGAAAATCTGGATCCGCATATTGGTAAAGCCTTTGTAGCGGATGGTATTGCGACTACCCTGGCAGGTGGTGTGGGCGCACCGGGTATGACCACCTATGGTGAAAATATTGGTGTGATGGCCGTTACCCGTGTCTATTCAACGATTATCTTTGCTGTTGCGGGTGTATTTGCGGTATTCCTCGGTTTATCACCGAAATTTGGTGCGATTATTCATACCATTCCAACGGCGATTTTAACCGGCGCCTCTATTGTAGTCTTTGGTTTGATTACTATTGCCGGTGCGAAAATCTGGATCGAAAATAAAGTCGATTTTTCACAGAACAAAAACCTGATGGTGGCAGCAGTGACCATTATTTTGGGTACAGGTGACTTTGCTCTAACCTTTGGTAACTTTAACCTCGGTGGAATTGGTACAGCGACCTTTGCTGCGTTATTCCTGAACTGGTTCTTTAGCCTGGTCGATAAAAAATAATTCGAAGACTTAAATTTTCAAGCAGCCTCCGGGCTGCTTTTTTTATATCGCAAGAATTGTTTAAATAGGCCTGATCTTTTATATGAGCATCCTGCAGATGCGTCTGGATTTTTTTGATTTACGTCTTTTTCTCAATATAGTCGACACAGGTAGTCTGACCAAAGGTGCTGAACGCTCTGCCATTTCCTTACAGGCAGCCAGTGAGCGGATTAAAAAGCTGGAACAGCAATATCAGGTCAGTCTGTTCAGCCGCCATTCTGCTGGGGTAAAAATGACTTTTGCAGGTCAGGTTTTTGCTGAGCATGCCCAAGCCCTGTTGCAACAGGGACAACAATTGTCTCAAGCCATGGCCGGCTTTAGTGAAGGACTCCATTCTAATATCAGCTTATGGTGTAACTCTTCAGCACAAAGTGAGTACCTTCCCCTATTATTACCACAATATCTGGTAAATAACCCAAATATCCAGATCGACCTCAAAGAAGCTGAAAGCAATGACATTATTGCGGCTTTGGTGAGTGGCACTGCCAAGCTAGGACTTATTTCCAGTTTTTTTCCTGCGCCACAATTACAGACCCTGGAATTTTCAGATGATCCTTTGGTGCTGACCTGCCCTGAACAGCATGATTTAGCAGCTAATCAGGCATTAACATTAGCAGACTGTCTAAATTATCCCTTTGTTGGCTTGATGCAATATCACTCTCTGCAGCAGTCGATTGAAACCCAGGCTCGCTTGCTGAGCTGTGAAATTCAATACCGCTTACGCTTACCAAATTTTTCCGCCATTGCCCAGGTTGTGGCCAATGGTGTAGGTATCGCGATCATGCCAGAACGTGCTGCACAACGTTTGTCGAAGCTCTATGCATTTCAGCAAATCCAACTGACAGGAGATTGGGCCAACCGCAAGTTATTGTTAGCTGCAAAGAACTTTGATGAACTAAGTACGGCCTATCAGCACTTTAGCCAGTTCCTCATTTCTTCGGATGTACAAAAAATCCTGAATTAAATCCAGCCGAATTGATGCAGCATCATATAGCTGCCTAAGGCGATCAGGCCGATAAAAAATACTGTCCGGAATTTCTGTTCAGGGATACGGAAACGGATTTTTTTGCCGAACCACATCCCGATCAAGGCCGGAATCAGTGCAATCGCCGACATGGCATAATCAATCGGCATATCTTCCACCGGGTTTCGGTGCAGAAAAACTGCCAAACACACCGTCGAGGTGGTAAATACCAATCCTAAAGCCTGAACCAGATCATCACGTTTTAAATGCAGGGTTTGCAAATAAGGCACGACTGGAATCACGACTACCCCAGTCGCCACGGTCAAGGCACCCCCGAGATATCCCATAATCGGAGAAAGCCACTTTTCATGCTGGCTTAAATCTGGCATCCGTTTTGCCAGTAAACCATATAGGCCATATAGAGCAAGCATCCCGCCTAGTAAGGCTTCACTATGAAATTCAGAATGGCCTAAAGTCGGGAAAATACTCCAGACCGAACCCACAATAATGCCTGCCAGCAGAAGCCAGAAACGGCGAATCAGTTTCAGCACATGACCTTCGGCAAAGAGTTGCCAGAAATTGGTCAGCATCGAAGGCACAATCAGTAAGGTTGCTGCCTGGAATGGGCTCATAAATATGGTCAGCAAACCCATGGACACCGCAGGCAAACCTAATCCAATGGTGCCTTTAATCAGACCAGCCAGAGCAAAAATAACAATAACAAAAGCAGTCATCTGATGACCCTAAATTGATTTAAGCCCATACTATAGAAATCACGAATAGAGTAAAATCAGGGTTTTAAGAAGGAAGCCTCAAGTAAATCTTGAGGCTTCAGATAGACGTGCTGAAACTCATCAGATTCATCAGCAAAAATCGGATATGAAAATTATTTAAGGACGGAACTCTTTCAGTTCACGCTGAATAAAATACTGGAACATTTCCCGGTATAGATGTTCAATAAACGCCTGATCCACACCTTGCTGTTGTGCCAAGGCTTTGACATTTTCCACGATCTGTTCCATACGCTCCGGTGATTGCAGATCAGTTTCAGTTTTTTTAAAACGAGTAGTTTGATCAACATAAAATTGACGCGCAGCGATCAGCTCGACTAAAGCTGTATCAATGGCATCGATCTGTTGACGTGCATGTTGTAATGATTCAGCTTTGATTTTTTCCATGTTTATTCAGTCACTTTCAGTTTAGTTATCACTCTTATACTTTTCTTCTAACACATTACTGAAAATACTTTCAATCATCCAGACACGATATAAGCTATTAAATGTATAACTTTGCCCATCAATACGCAGTTCTAGGACCGGTAAATTCGGCTGGGACTTCATTTCACATAAGGTGTCATTTTCCTGCAATTTGGCCAGAACATCTTTCTGAGTCAGTTCAGTAATATTCAGTTCCTGCTGCATACGCTTGAAATGCGCTGTATAAGACAGATCATAACCACGAGTCCAGACCGCTTCCAGAATCTGGTACATGACTTCAATCCGCTGCTCTTCCGGACAGCTATAAAACAATTGCGCCATCGGCATCACGGCCTGCTCGGTTGGCCGGCAGAATGGGGTAAATTTGACTTCAGTTCGCTTGGATAAACGCGTCGCCAGACTCCAGTCAAACCAGTCGCGTCCCTGATAAGACAGCGGATAGACATTCAACTGGATATTATAAAAATCAGCCAGCTCTTCCTTGATATAAGCCAGCAACAACCAGGAAATCGGATCTTCCAGAGCGATATACAGATCTAGCTCCGGGTCCATGGACTGGATTTCATTCAGCTCTTCGGCATCACTGATTAGATGCTCGCGCCATTCAATATGATTGATCAGGAAAATCGGGTTGCCGGTCAGTAATCTCTGCTGTTTCAGGCGACGGGTCAGACGTAACAAGTCATCTACCGCCTGATACTGGCGTCCGCCAAACTGGAAATAGCTGGCCAGAATCGGACTATGCTCAAAAATTCGTTCCGGAAAATTCTGCGGCGCATGATGACGGCTAGCCATCGCATATAAGGTGCGCAATTTTCCGTTCTGTTTTTGCCAGAGCATATGGAATACATCTTCTAGCAAATATAGAAAATCCTGTCCGCGTAACGGTGTATTTCTCAGGATAGTTTCTGCCTGCTTTAAGGCGTCAACTGTCGGTAATTCTGGGGTCTCATGAAAGCTGAAACGATGCTGTTTAGATAAAATTTTGGCATCATTCAGGCAATAGTGCTGCCATTCATCAAAAGACATTTGATTAGGCGGTTCAGCCCGCTGATCTGAAATGATGACTTTGAGTGGCTTCAGTTCCGGACTGAGAATTTCTTCTAGTTGCGGTAACTGTTGTACCGCCAGATAACTATAAACATCATCCAATCTTAAATGGATGCTCAAGCCATCTTCAATAGATAACACCGTTTGACGAACTGGTTTCTGGTAAAACCAACTCGATCGGATTGGATCAAACCAACGGCGTAGCAGGGACATGAGAGGTGCCTCGAAAAGATTTTGTCATGCCAGCCCTTGCCAGCAGGATCGTTTTATTCAACATCCTATTATGAGGATGTTTATGACCTGATATAAGTCTTGTGCAAAACTTATATCAAGTCAGCAACAAATGTTCAATGTTTTCTAGGACTTTAGATTTCAAGATTTAGGTCAGTCACGGCCCCGGTCTCCGCCCCAGAGGTTAGTTTGGCGAATTTCGCCAGTGCCCCGTGAGTGTAATTCGGTTTCGGTTTCACCCAGGCCGCCTGACGTGCAGCAAGCTCTTCATCCGAAATATGCCAAGTCATTTCACGGGTTTCCGCATTAATGGAAATTTCATCGCCATTTTGCACCAGACCAATCGGGCCACCCTCATAGGCTTCCGGTGTGACATGACCAATCACAAAACCATGACTTCCACCTGAGAAACGGCCATCAGTAATCAGTGCGACTGAATCCCCCAGACCTTTACCAATAATGGCAGAAGTCGGTTTCAGCATTTCCGGCATACCCGGCCCACCTTTAGGCCCGACACCGCGAATGACAACTACTTCACCTGGTTGAACTTCGCCATCCAGAATCCCGCGCATCGCGCCCTGTTCGCCTTCAAACACCCGTGCCGGTCCTTTGAAATATAGACCTTCCTTACCAGTAATTTTGGCGACTGCACCATTCGGTGACAGGTTGCCTTTCATAATGATCAGATGCGAATCTTTTTTCACCGGTTTGTCGAATGGCAAGATAATCTGCTGACCTTCTGGATAATCTTCTACATCGGCCAGGTTTTCTGCCAGTGTTTTTCCAGTCACAGTCAGGCAGGAACCATCTAGCATGCCAGCATCCAGCATGCGTTTCATCAATGGCTGGATTCCACCAATAGCAATCAGTTCTGACATCAGGTATTTACCGGATGGGCGGACATCGGCCACGACAGGAATTTCTTTTCCAATTCGTACAAAGTCATCGAGGCTTAGCTCCACACCCGCCGTATGTGCCATTGCCAAAAGATGTAGCACCCCATTGGTTGATCCACCCAATGCAATCAATACTTTAATTGAATTTTCAAAAGCCGCTTTGGTCATGATGTCACGTGGCTTGATGTCCAGACGGAGCAGATTCATCACTGCTTCACCAGCACGGGCACAATCGATCTGTTTGTCTTCAGACACCGCTTCCTGTGCTGATGAACCCGGTAGGCTCATACCGAGGGCTTCAATCGCAGAGGCCATGGAGTTCGCGGTGTACATCCCGCCACAAGAACCTGGGCCCGGCAACGACACTTCTTCAATGTGTTTCACCTGAATCGCATTAATTTCGCCTTTGGCATGCTGACCGACCGCTTCAAATACAGAAATCATGTCAGTATGGCCTTCACCCGGCTTGATGGTACCGCCATAAATAAACAGACCCGGACGGTTTAAGCGTGCCAAGCCCATGATGCAGCCCGGCATGTTTTTGTCACAACCGCCAATGGCAATCACGCCATCATAGGCCTGACAACCAACTACTGCTTCAATCGAATCGGCAATAATTTCCCGCGACAGCAAGGAGTATTTCATCCCTTCAGTCCCATTGGAAATCCCATCAGAAATAGTGATGGTATTGAAGATAATGCCCTTACCACCGGCAGCATTCACGCCCTGCTCGACTGTACGTGCCAGGCCATCAATATGCATATTGCAAGGGGTCACATTGGCCCAGGTTGACGCGATCCCGATAAACGGACGAGTAAAGTCTTCATCCTGAAAACCGGTGGCACGCATCATGGAACGGGCCGGTGCATTTTCGATGCCCTCATAGACGGGAGCAGAATGTTCTCGGATATTGTCTTTACTCATTTTATTCGTCCTGGATGTAATTCTTGTGAAGCCTAAAAGCTGTCTAGGTTTTATTTGATTGTATAGAAAGCGATCTTTAGATAAAAGTAAGACTCTGTGTATCTGATTCAGTTATTTGAGGTAGTGCAATTATCAAAAATAAAAAAAGCACCCCTCTGGAGTGCTTTTTTGCGCTATAAAGATTTACAGCTTAGATTTCACGAACTGCACCTTTTGCAGCGCTTGTGGTATGCATTGCATAGGCCTTTAATGCTTTAGAAATCTTACGTGGACGGTCTTCCACTGGATGCCATCCTTTTTCATCCTGTGCTGCACGACGAGCGGCCATAGTCGCATCATCCACAGCTAGGTGAATGGTACGGTTTGGAATATCGATTTCGATACGGTCGCCATCTTCAACCAGACCAATCGCACCACCTTCAGCAGCTTCTGGAGAAACGTGACCAATCGACAGGCCTGAAGAACCACCAGAGAAACGACCATCAGTCAGAAGTGCACACTCTTTACCGAGACCTTTTGATTTCAGGTAGCTGGTTGGGTATAGCATTTCCTGCATACCAGGGCCACCACGTGGACCTTCGTAACGAATGACGACTACATCACCTGCTGTGATTTTGCCACCCAGAATCGCATCTACAGCAGAATCCTGGCTTTCAAATACACGTGCAGTCCCATTAAATTTCAGGATCGATTCATCTACACCAGCCGTTTTTACGATACAGCCATCGAGTGCGATATTACCATAAAGCACAGCCAGACCACCGTCTTTAGAGAAGGCATGTTCTGCATTACGGATCACACCATTTTCACGGTCGCCGTCCAGACGTGAGTAGTAACGATCTTGTGAGAATGCAGTCTGAGTCGGTACACCACCTGGTGCTGATTTAAAGAATTTATACACTTCTTCATCTTCAGTACGGATGATGTCCCACTTGTCCAAAGCATCTTTTAATGTTGCTTCGTGAACTGTACCGACAGAGGTATCTAACAGGCCTGCACGATCCAGTTCGCCGAGAATCGACATAATACCGCCGGCACGGTGTACATCTTCCATATGCACGTCATTCTTCGCAGGAGCAACTTTACAAAGCACTGGTACTTTACGAGACAGACGGTCGATGTCATCCATGGTGAAGTCCACACCCGCTTCGTTTGCAGCAGCCAATAAATGCAGAACAGTATTGGTTGAACCGCCCATTGCGATGTCCAAAGTCATGGCATTTTCGTACGATGCTTTGGTCACCATTGAACGTGGCAATACGCTGTAATCGTCCTGTTCATAATGGCGTTTTGCCAGTTCAACAATGAGAGAACCTGCACGTTCGAACAGTTTTTTACGGTTCGCATGAGTTGCCAAAGTTGAACCGTTACCTGGAAGTGACAGACCCAATGCTTCAGTCAAGCAGTTCATTGAGTTCGCAGTGAACATTCCTGAACATGAACCACAGGTTGGGCATGCAGAACGTTCATATTCAGCAACTTCTTCGTCAGTATAGTTATCATCTGCAGCGACGATCATCGCATCGATCAGGTCGATGGCTTTGTCATTACCACGGATTTTTACTTTACCCGCTTCCATTGGACCGCCAGACACGAAGACCACTGGAATGTTCAGACGCATTGCTGCCATCAGCATCCCCGGAGTGATCTTGTCACAGTTCGAGATACACACCATGGCATCGGCACAGTGTGCGCTGACCATATATTCTACCGAGTCAGCAATCAGGTCACGTGAAGGCAGTGAATACAACATACCATCATGACCCATCGCGATGCCGTCATCTACAGCAATGGTATTGAATTCTTTTGCTACACCGCCTGCCTGTTCAATCTGACGTGCCACGAGCTGGCCTAGATCTTTAAGGTGAACATGACCCGGTACAAACTGGGTGAATGAGTTCACCACGGCAATAATCGGTTTACCGAAGTCTTCATCCTTCATCCCAGTTGCGCGCCATAAGCCACGCGCACCCGCCATGTTTCTTCCGTGTGTCGATGTTTTTGAACGATAGTCAGGCATTTTATATTTCCAACAAAGTTTGAGCTTGAAATGAACCGAAAAAAGTTCACTCTGGCTAGATCATACTGACAATGAGCTTAAATCAGTCAAATGTTAGACCTATCATACTACAAGCCATTGTTTTACAAGATGACCTATTCGTTGTAGATGCAGACAAAAATGTCTATAGAGAGGTCTCGGTGAGCTGACAATAAAAATCTCTTAATAAAGCTACTATACCGCCATCATGGATTGGACAATACAAAACTTTCATGAATAATTTTTAGAATTTGCATGAGTTTTTTTTATATAAAATTTAATTAAAAGTGGGAATCTATAATCGCTGTAACAGTTAAGTGCATTGTAGATTAGGCGGCCATTTGGCTTTTAGCTTATAATAGCTGCCAAGTTTATTTGGAATTTCATGTGTGAAAATCATATTTGCAGGCACACCAGAATTTGCAGCAACTGCATTGGCTGCGCTTCTCAAAACCGATCATGAAATTGTGGCGGTCTATACTCAGCCGGACCGTAAAGCCGGTCGTGGTCAGAAACTTACCGCTTCTGCTGTGAAACAGCTGGCGCTTGAACATGACATTCCGGTATATCAGCCACTTCATTTCAAGTCTTCAACTGAAGAAGGTCTTGCTGCTCAGGCTGAGTTAAAAGCCTTGAATGCTGATGTGATGGTCGTAGCTGCCTATGGTCTGATTTTGCCACAAGTGGTTCTGGATACGCCTAAATATGGTTGCCTGAATATTCATGGTTCACTGCTGCCACGCTGGCGCGGTGCTGCGCCGATCCAACGTGCAATTGCAACGGGTGATCACGAAACTGGCGTGACCATCATGAAAATGGCTGCCGGGCTGGATACCGGTGACATGATGTATAAAACCTTATGTCCTATCACTGCAGAAGATACTTCAGCCAGCCTGCACGATAAACTGGCTGCTCAAGGTGCGGAAGCAATTGTAGCGGTACTGGAATCTGAAGAAAAATTACAACAGTATTTAGCCGCACGGGAAGTGCAGGACGAAGAACTTACCGTCTATGCTCATAAGCTATCTAAAGCAGAAGCCCGAATTGACTGGAGCTGTACTGCCTCTAATATTGACCGTAATATCCGTGCCTTTAATCCTTGGCCGGTGGCTTTTATCCCTCTGGATGAAAATAACAACCTGCGGGTTTGGGGTTCGGTACTCTCAGAAAAAAATGCACACTGTCATGCCGTTGGCACGATTCTGGCGATTGATAAACAGGGTGTGCATGTAGCCTGTGGTGATGAAAAAGCAGTGTGTCTCACTTCACTGCAATGGCCGGGCGGCAAACCGCTCAATCCGGTACAAATTAACCAGACCCAAAAATTACATGTAGGACAATTATTGCCATGAGTCATTCTGAATCAGGCACATCTCACCTTAACTTGCGTGCCCAAGTGATTCGTACCTTACTTGCTGTACAGCAAGGACAATCTCTGGCTAGCATTTTGCCGCTGCATTTAAAGAAAGTGGCTGACCGTGACCGTGCCCTGTTCCATGAACTGGTGTTGGGTACTTTACGTCAATGGTATGCACTTAAAAGTATTACCTTGCCTCTGCTAGTGAAGCCTTTAAATAATGACACGGTCGAAACCTGTCTCTATGTCGGCCTATACCAGTTACTGGAAACCCGAATCGCGCCACACGCTGCCATTTCTGAAACCGTGACTGCCGTAAAGCAACTCGGCTATCAGGCTTTAAGTGGCGTAGTGAATGCCATCCTGCGCCGTGTTTCACGTGAAACATCGGAATTTCAGGCAGTACTGGATCAGGCTCATGGCCTGCCAAGTTGGCTCTTTAAACGCCTGAAAAAAGACTGGACAGAACAGCTCACTGAACTAAGTCATGAGTTAAAGCAGATTGCTCCACTGACCTTGCGCGTAAATGAACGTCAGGTTAGCCGCGAGGACTATTTGGAAATTCTGGAAGAGCACGAAATTCCTGCCCACGCCTGTACGATTTCCAAGGTCGGGATTATTCTCGATGCCAATGTACAAGTACCTGATTTACCTGGTTTTGATATCGGTGGTTTTTCGGTACAGGATGAACATGCCCAGCTCTGCGCTACCTTATTGCCAAATCTGGATGACAAGTATGTTATTGATGCCTGTGCAGCACCGGGTGGTAAAACGGCGCATATTCTAGAAAAATATCAGCCGCGTAAACTGATTGCACTGGATCAGGATGCCAAGCGTTTAACACGTGTCACTGAAAATCTTGAACGTCTGTTACTAGAAAGCGATCATGTTGAAATTAAGGCTGTAGATGCCATTACCTGGCAGGCACCGGAACAGCCGGACTGTATCGTGCTGGATGCGCCATGTTCAGCCATCGGTGTAATGCGTCGCCATCCAGATATTCGTTTACTGCGTCATTCAACTGATATCACCCAGACGGTAGAGCTGCAAAAGCAGATTCTGGAAAATATGTGGCAGCAACTCAAAGTCGGTGGTACCCTGCTCTATATCACCTGTTCAATTCTCAAAGCAGAAAATGAACAGCAGATGGTCGAATTCTTTAGCAAACATCCCGAGGCTAAAGAAATTAAAATTGAGGCCGATTGGGGCATTGAACAGATCCATGGTCGTCAGCTGCTACCTAAAACCGGTCAAGGCGATGGCTTTTTCTATTGCCGGATTGAAAAGACTGCTTAAATGATATTGCTAAAATAAAAGGTAGCTTCGGCTGCCTTTTTTATTGTCTTGATTTGAGATTATTATTGTACAAATTTAAAAATCACTAGACTGGTCGCCAGTGCCGCCATTCCACTGACCAGACCATACACGGTTTCATGACCTTTAGAAAAATGTTTTGCAGTCGGCAAGAGTTCGTCTAGTGCCAGATAAACCATCACCCCACCAATGATCCCAAACACCATACCATAAATAGTATGGCTCATATATGGTGCCAGAATGAAATAGCCCAGCGCAGCGCCCAGAGGTTCAGCAAGACCTGAAACCAGACTGGCCACAAGTGCATAGTCTTTACGGCCTGTTGCACCATAAACTGGTAATGCAATTGCGACACCTTCAGGGATATTATGAATTGCAATGGCAACCGCCAAAGGTGCACCCAGTGCAGGACTTTCCAGCGTCGCAAAAAAAGTCGCCAATCCTTCTGGCAGGTTATGTGCACTAATCGCGAATAAGGTCAGCAGGCCGGTTCTTAGCAGTTGCGGCTGACTCAGATCCTGTTTCGATTGTGCCTCAATGGTTTCATGCGGATTAGGAACGAATCGATCCAATAGTAAAACCAGTACCACACCCAATAAAAAAGCAAAGGTGCCATAAGCAAAACCGGATTTTTCATCAAAGGCCAGGCTAAAAGAACTAATAGATTTATTTAAAATTTCTGTGAGTGAGACATAGATCATTGCTCCCGCAGCAAAGGCCAGTCCGAAGGCTAAAACCTGGTAATTCGGTTTTTTTAAGAACAGCACCAATCCCCCACCCACCAAGGTAGCCAGACCTGCCAAAAATGTCACTGCAAAAGCAGTATAGACCTGCGCATCAGTAACGGGAGCAATTCCCATAAGTCTGCCCATAAAAAAAGTCATTATCACCAAAGATGATAATGACTTTCATTTACAGCAACAATGTGTTTATGTGAAGATTTTTAGTCTTCTGGTTCTTCTGGATTTTTTGCCAGATGCATGACAGATAGTGCCAGACCACCCCATAATAAAACCATGGAGAAAATCATCATAATTAATGCAGATGTATTCATATTCGTTCTCCTAACTATGACGATCTTTAACTAGGCTGAACAGAATGGCGCCCAGAATAAAGAATGCAATCGTGCCCCCACCAATCATCCATAGTGTACTTGCAGGATAGTCACCATAACCTTCTGCCATGATTGATTTCAGGGTTAAACCTAATGCCGATAATAAAGATAAGGGCGTGATCACAGTCAGCATGAATTTCCAGCTGCCACCCAGTTTCAGACTGGCAAACTCGTTCACATGTGTTTCCAGCTGTTTCATCAATGGACGACGGAACCAGGACAATAAAATAATCGAGAACAGTCCACCACCCACAATACCAATGTTGTTAGCGAAGTAGTCAATGATATCGACAAAGGTAATGGCACTATGAGTCGAGAACATCAAGGTGGATACAACTGCTGAACCACCCGCAATAATCGTCACTGACTTGTTCTTTGACCAGCCCAGCTTGTCTTGGAATGCCGCAATTGGCACCTGCAGGATACTCACCATGGAAGTAATACCGGCTACAGTCAATGAACCAAAGAACAGGAAGCCAAACAGATCACCACCTGCACCTAAGCTGGAAATGATTTTCGGGAAGGCAATAAAGGCCAGACCGATACCACCAGAGACTACATCTTCAACCTTTGCACCTGAACTGAACGCCATAAAACCAAGTGCTGCAAAAACACCAATACCCGCCAAAATTTCAAAAGACGAGTTGGCCAATGCCACTACGATACCTGAACCGGTCAGGTTGGTTTTACGTTTCAAGTAAGATGCATAGGTCAACATAATCCCGAAACCCACCGAAAGTGAGAAGAAGATGTGACCAAAAGCTGCCAGCCAGACTTTATAATTGGTCATGGCTTCCCAGTTCGGAGTAAAGAAGGCATTTAAGCCATCAACTGCACCAGGTAAACGTACTGCCTGAATCACCAGGATCGTGAATAAAATCACCAGCAATGGCATAAAGATTTTATTCGCCAGTTCCACCCCACGACGTACTCCACCGTAAAGGATCAGCATCACCGCTGCCCAAACGACTACCAGGCCAAAAAACAGTACCGGAACAAAACCGAAGGTCAGGCCCTCACCATTTTGCAGGTAGCTATTGAAGAAAAAGGCTTGAGTATCTGTGCCCCATTGCTGCCCAAAGGAATAAATCATATAGCTGCCGGCCCAAGACAGGACGCTGGCATAATAAATCCCGATGATCAGGGTCACCATGACCTGCCACCAACCCAGAGATTCTGCATTCATGAGTTTTTTATAAGCCATCGGTGGTGCTTTGCGGAACTTATGTCCGACTGCATAATCTAAAAATAATAGAGGTAAACCTGCTGCAAAAATCGCAATCAGATAAGGAATCAGGAATGCCCCGCCGCCGTTTTCATAGGCAACGTATGGAAAGCGCCAAATATTCCCCAAACCAACGGCAGAGCCAATGGCTGCAATAATAAATCCTGATCGTGCCGACCAATTCTCTCGAGTATCTGTCATAGAACACCTAAACTTTAAACTTCATTCAATACTGCTTGTTATGGTTTTGTCGCGAGCACTGAAGAAGCATTTCAATTATTTCGGGTGTTTGAATTAGAGTTATACCTTTTGGGCATCGAATTCTAATATACAAACAGGTCAGCTAGCCGGACAGCTTGCTTAAAGTCTGAGCAGAAGGCCGACCTTGTAGATGGTTCAACAATACTGACTTTTTCAAATTTTTTCTGTAATTTCTGCTTAAAACATTCTTTTTTTATAATCTATTCTTATCAAATGCTCAATAATTCTACGCTGAGCTCTTGATTTTATTAGTTATATGTATACAAACTTTTTGGAATATATTGTTTTTAAGTTTTACTACAGTTTTCAAGCAATTTTTCGCTCTTAACTCATTAAGTATTAAATAGAGATTGAAAAAGTATTTTTATACCTTCTTCGCTTATTTTCTTCTGAATAAAAACAGAGCTGTGTCTTAATTTATTCAGCCTATCTTTTCTGCCTAGCCTGCTGTCTTTTTGAGCAATAAAAAGTAAAAATCCACAACCGGCCTTCCTTATGCCGATTGTGGAATAGTACTGATTGATTCGGTCAGCTTAACATTTGATGACAAGCATACGTTCTTCCTGCATGTCACGAATCGCAGACTGAATGCCTTCACGACCCAGACCGGAATCTTTGACACCGCCATAAGGCATATTATCGACACGGAATGACGGAATATCATTAATGATGACACCACCCACATGCAGATGCTCCCAGGCATACATCATCTTCTGTAGATTCTGGGTATAGATGCCGGCTTGCAGACCAAAACGACTGCTATTAATACAGGCAACTCCTGATTCAAAATCGCTATAAGCTTCAATAATGGCGACTGGACCGAAAACTTCATTACGGTAAATTTCCAGTTGATGATCTACCTTTTCCAACAGAATTGGTTCAAACATCGCACCCTTCACTTCACCACCAGTCAGTACATGGGCACCTTGCGCTACGGCATCTTCCATCCAGCGATGCAAACGTTTAGCTTCAGCTTCCTTGATCATTGGCCCCAGCAAAGTCGTTTCCAGATCCGGATCACCGGCTTTCAGATGTTGCAGTTTCTGAACCAGCTTGTCTTTCAGCTCTTCAAAAATATCCTGATGCACCAGAATACGTTGCACACTGATACACACCTGCCCTGCATGACCATAAGCGCCATCAATCAGACGGTCAATCAGCTGTTCACTGAGTTCAGTATCTGGCTCAATCATCACTGCGGCATTGCCACCGAGTTCCAGTGTGACTTTTTTGCGGCCGGCACGAGCTTTCATATCCCAGCCCACGACATCGGAACCGGTAAAGCTCAACAATTTAAAACGGTCATCTGTGACCAGTACATCCGCCAGATCACGTGGACAAGGCAGAACTGAGAAGGCATTCTTCGGTAAATCAGTTTCTGCCAGAATCTCGGCAATTTTTAAGGCTGAAACCGGAGTCAGACTCGCCGGTTTCAACACGAATGGACAACCTGCAGCAATTGCCGGTGCAATTTTATGTGCGGTCAGATTTAATGGAAAGTTAAACGGACTAATCAGGGAAACAGCGCCAATCGGTACCTGTTTCACCATGCCCTGATAACCTGAAGCTGCAGCGGTGACTGCCAGAGGCAAAATACGGCCCTGAT
This sequence comes from Acinetobacter sp. YZS-X1-1, assembly GCF_000804305.1. Lineage (NCBI taxonomy): Bacteria > Pseudomonadati > Pseudomonadota > Gammaproteobacteria > Moraxellales > Moraxellaceae > Acinetobacter > Acinetobacter sp. YZS-X1-1. The sequence continues at coordinate 26,339 of NZ_JWHB01000035.1, forward strand.
CCATCTGGGTGACCGCATCTGCCGCAATCTGGAAAGTATTGATCAGACGCTCTACTTCTGCACCGGCTGCTTTACGTGGCTTGCCACCTTCCGCAATCAGGATTTCAGTCAGTTCTTCACGGATTTCATTAAACCGCTTCACACAATGCAGCAGAATTTTCTGTTTCTGGAAAGGTTCCAATGCTGCCATTTCTGCTTCTGCCTGAGTCGCAGACTGAATCGCCTTTTCTAAAGTTTCAGCATCTGCCAGCGCGACACGAGCATAAAGCTCCTGACTATATTTATGTTTGACCTCCAGCCATTCACCCGTTTGTACCGGCTGTCCTGCCACATATAATGGATAGTCTTGATGATATTGTGCTGCTGTTGATCCCATTATTCTGCCCTTCACATTAGCATATACATTTTAGAAATTACCTATATCATGCACTTACTGATTACGTTTAAGAAGATGTATTTAGGTAACAAAATCGCTCAATTTAAAGAAAGCGTAAGGAAAATTAGAAATGCGTACACAATTATTCACTGCATTATTACTAGGATTAGGACTGAGCAGCATAGGCCATGCGGATGTGATTGGTCTTAAAGCAGATGCCAGCTACTGGAATTTTGACGGTTATAGCCAGTCTGCCAATGCCGGCAAACAGGACCTGGATCGCCAAGGTACAGCACAACTGTCGGTTGCATTTGAACATCCAGTACCACTACTGCCAAATGCCAAAATCAAATATGTGAATCTGGACAGCAATAGCGAACAAAGCACTCCGCTGAATGCTGCCGATATCGAACTTAATAATATCGACTATATTCTGTATTACGAACTGCTGGATACCATTGTGCATGCTGATATCGGTGCTGGTCTGACCAATCTGGATGGTACAGTCAGAAATCTGAATGCAGGTGCCCTGACTCAGTACGATCTAGATGAATACAGTCCATTACTCTATGCTACAGCTGGGGTAAAACTGCCATTTACTGGCATGAGTGCTAAAGCTGAAGCGGTTTACAGTCATGGTAGCGATATCAAAAAGACTGATGTTCAGGCTGAACTGCAATATGACTTTATTGATAACCTGCTGGTCGATGTAGGGGCTAAAGTCGGCTATCGCATCATGAATATTGATGCCGAACAAAATAATGCGCCAGATTTGGAACTGGAATTTAAAGGTCCTTATATCGGCTTAGATATACACTTCTAAGGAATATAATGACTTATGAAAATTGGTCTTCACCCTGTAAGCCCAAACGTACAAAGATAGATGTCATCGACGTCTATGCCAGTTTTTAGGTTCAGACTATTCTATAAACATACAGAGCAGGAAGTTCAAATACCTAAAAACAAGAAGAATAAAGCAGTGCACCAGGACGTGAGGTACGACAGGAGTTATACCTAAACACGAGATACGAAAAAAGCCCCAACAGGATGTTGGGGCTTTTTTTATCTATAAATTCTTAGCATTGTTTAACAGTTCCGAGCTAAAAATCCAACATTGTAAGAATCACTTTGTTGTTAATCTGAAAATCCTCACATTTTTTGGGAACAGCAATCATGGTAAAAAAGGTCCTCTTTATTACTTCAAACCAAGGCGTTGAACATGATGAACTGGTCGAGCCTTTAAATTTTCTAAAATCCAAAGGATTTGAAGTGATTCATGCGGCAGAAAAAAATGAAGAGGTGGCGACTGTAAAAGGCGATACTAAAGCTGCTACCTCATATACGCCTGATACCAGTTTTGATCATGTCACACTGGATGATTATGATCTCTTGGTTGTTCCTGGTGGCACTGTGAATGCAGATACTTTAAGAATTAATGAATCTGCCCAGAAAATCGTGCAGCATTTTGCTGATCAGCAAAAACCAATTGCCGCAATCTGTCATGCGCCATGGGTTCTGATTGATGCACAGCGAATTAAGGATAAAAACCTGACTTCATACAAGAGCCTCAAACTGGATCTGGAAAATGCCGGTGGTAAATGGGTCGATGAACAGGTTCACCGTTGCAATACTGGCGACTGGGTACTGATTACTTCACGTAATCCGGATGACATTCCTGCTTTCAATGACGCTATCTTAAAAGAACTGGAGGGCGATGCGGCCTAAGTTCAAACCATAAAAAGCCTCCATCTGAAGGCTTTTTTATTTTCTTGATCTTATTTTATTTAAATACCGCCTTTCAGGCTTTTTAGATAAGCCACTACATCTTTATTACCGGCCATTTCTGCCAGTTCTAAAGCGGTATAGGTACTGCGATGATCGACATCTGCACCTTTGCTGACCAAGAGTTTCACTACTTCCAGATGATCATTTTCAGCTGCCGCATGTAAGGCACTATAGCCTTCTTCATCGGCAGAGTTGACATCCAAACCTTCCTGCAAGGCTTGTTCGACCTGTTCAATATCACCTAAAGATGCCCAATACACCAGTTCAGGAAGATGCAGCTCGTCATCATCTTCAGGGATTGGGGAGAATGATTTAATAGTCATAACTGTTTACCTGATTTTTTAATTATGAAATGGTTGATTTTACTCAGCCAACATCATGAAAGTTCATCATATATAAATCTTTGATTAATTACTTTTGAATTTTTTTAATAGCTCTTCGCTTCCTGAAAGTACTGACAAGGCCATATCAATCATTAGTTTTTTTCCTGACTCGATATTATTAACATCAATATCTTCCAGATTAGCATCGGCAAAATCTGGATTGATTGCCATTTCAAAATTAATAATCCACCAGTTTTCAATTTTATGAATCAATTAATATGTACATAGAAAGTTTTGCATAAGGTCTTTTATTTCACCATTGAAAAACTATATTACTCATTTCATGTGCTAAATAGTTTCTATAACTTTTTAAGGCCTCAATATTTTCTTTATCTTCTTTATTAATGACTCCATTCTCTATTAACCAAGAAATAGAAGCGTAGAGGTGATTTTTATGTCTTGATAAAACTTTTGTTCTATATTCTTCCTCTCCTTCTAAATCCTTAGCACCAATTAAAGTCATAGCATAAAAGTCTTTGAGTCGATTAATAATTGAATCTTTCAACATTTCATAAATAGTTATGTACATCGAAATATTAATTAGTCGATCTTTAAATACTTCAGGATTTAAAAAGTTTTCCCATTGCTCGCGATAGTCCATTTTTTAATAACTTTTAAACTCATAATTTTTTAATCTAAATTGCTTTAGATGAACAGTAAATAAAAAAGCCCCCTTTCGGGGGCTTCTTATTTCAAGCTAGGTTTTAAGCTTTTGCAGGAACGGTATCTGCTGAACCAATCTTTTCAGATTCATCTTCATGCATGATGAGAGCAACCGCAATAGCTGTAATCAGTACCGGTAAACCGACTGCCATAAAGTTAAAGTGTGCAGGCAGGTTCATACCCAGTAAGCCACCGATCAGGATCGGGCCAACAATCGCACCCATACGACCAATCGCAGATGACCAGCCAATACCTGTCGAACGTACTGCCAACGGGTAGAATTGTGCAACATAGCTGTATAGCAACATTTGCGAACCAATTGATGCTGCACCAGCCAGAAACACCAGAATGTAAAGCAGGAACTGGTTAGATGCAAAGCCCATTGAGCTCATCACAATCGCACCCATCATACCGAGGAACATCAATACCGGTTTCAGGTGGAAACGGTCAGCCAAAATACCACCGCCCACAATACCAACCACTGCACCTACGTTCATTGCCATCATGAACATCAGGCTGTTATCCATTGAGTAACCCGCTGCCATCATCAGCTTCGGTAACCAGCTGCTCAGCGCATACATGGTTAGTAGGCAAGTGAAGAAAGCGACCCAGAACAATAACGTATTTACTGCACGGCCACGACGGAACAGGCTCACCACGTTTGCTGCTTCAGGTACATTTTCCTGTGGCAGTTTAAAGATGGTCGTTTCTGTAACACTTAGATTTGGAGCCAAACGACGTACAATTTGACGTGCTTTTTCCTGTTTGTTGTCTTTGACAATAAAGGCTAAAGATTCCGGCAAGAACTTCCAGATCACTGGTAATAAGAATAATGGAATACCTGCGATAAAGAACATGATTTGCCAACCAAAACTTGGGGTAAACCATGAACCCAATAAGGCAGCCATCACACCACCTACCGCATAACCACTGAACATGGTCGTCACCAAGGTACTACGCATTTTTTGTGGTGCATATTCAGAGGTCAGTGCCACCAGGTTTGGCATTACACCACCAATACCCAGACCGGCAAGGAAGCGTAAAATACCGAACTCAGTCGGGTTTGAAGCAAAACCACCAGCAAAGGTCAGGCCACTGAATAACACGATACAGATCATGATCACTTTTTTACGGCCAATTTTATCTGCCAGAGAACCAAAGATCATCGCGCCAAACATCATGCCGGCAAGCGCAGTACTGGCAAGCATTCCCGCTTGAACGGCACTTAGGCCCCAGTCCTGCATTAATAAAGGTAAAACAACACCATTGATTGCTAAATCGTAGCCGTCAAACAAGATAATGAGTAAACACCAAGCAACTACATTGAAGTGAAAAGGCGTAAATTTCGCATTATCGACTACAGAATTTATATCTACTGTTTCCGTTGTCATCGTTCTCATCTCCCATGAGTACTTGTCCATAAAATCCTTTTGAATATCCGGGGGGAATATTCAAGTTTCAGCAATATACGCAAGTGAGATTTAGTGCACAATAAGACCAAATGATGGAGCAATTTCAGCCATAAAATAGCGGCTATTTGTGTGATTTATCACATTTTTATAAAGCTAAATAATTGAATAATTAGACATTTATTATTCTCATTAAAATGCTTATATAAATAGTCTATAGACCAATGATTTTTTGATTTATTCAATTTTTTATGAATGATTTTTATACTTTAAACAAAAGATCCCTTTCTTATGAAAGGGATCTTTTGACTCAATTCAGATTTATAGCAAGTGGATTGGCAAAAAGTGACTAGGTTTTAATAGAATTCAGCTTCTGTTTCGCCAGTAAGGTCTCAGCATTCCGTTCTGCATTCAGATCTTTACGTACAATCATCGCCACTGAAATCGCGCCGATAATGGCTGGAATCGCAACAGCCAAGAAGTTCATTTTATGTGGCAGCTCCATACCCAACAGGAATCCAATAATAATTGGACCAACGATTGCCCCTACCCGACCAACTGCAGACGCGCAACCAATACCAGTAGAGCGGATTGCCAATGGATAGTACTGAGCCACGAAACTATAGAGCAGAATACTACTACCAATTGCCGAAGCACCCGCAGCAGCGACTAACAGATAGATCACAGCCTGTGGAGAATTAAAGCCTAATCCAACTAGGGATACAGCACCTAGCAGGAACATGCCAATAATGACGGGTTTCAGATGGAAACGATCCGCCAGAATACCACCACCAATGGTTCCAACTACTGCACCAATATTCATCGCCATCAGGAACATTAAACTGTTACCCAGAGAATAACCCGCTGCCATCATCAGTTTCGGTAACCAGCTACCCAATGCGTAGACCATAAGCAGACACATAAAGAAGCAGCACCAGAATAATAAGGTACTCATGCTACGACCCTGCTTAAATAAAGCGGCAATTGAAGCATCTGGCGCATGGACTTCATTCAGTACAAACTGGGTACTTGCAGTGACATTTTGCTCAGGGCTGATCTGTTGAACAATTTTGCTAGCCTTTTCATTTTGCTGTTTTTTTACTAGGAAAGTTAGAGATTCCGGTAAATACAAATACAGTATAGGCAGCATCAATAATGGAATACCTGCGATATAGAACATGATTTCCCAACCAAAACTTGGGGTAAACCAGGCACCTAATAACGCCGCCATAATCCCGCCGACTGCATAGCCACTAAACATGGTAGTGACTAAGGTACTGCGCATTTTTTGTGGTGCATATTCAGAAGTTAATGCGACCAGATTCGGTAAAACACCGCCAATACCTAAGCCGGCAATAAAACGCAGGATGCCAAATTCAGTCGGACCAGAGGCAAACCCGCCCCAGAACGTAAATCCACTGAATAAGGTCACACAAATCAGGATGACATTTTTTCGTCCAATTTTATCTGCCAGCATACCGAAGAGCATGGCACCAAACATCATGCCCGCCAGAGCAGTACTCGCAAGCATTCCGGCCTGAACTGCCGTCATATTCCATTCTTGCATCAGTAGAGGTAAAGCAACACCGTTGATTGCCAGATCATAACCGTCAAAAATAACGACAAATACGCACCAAAGTACGATCTTTAAATGAAAAGGTTTAAACTTTGCTTCATCCACTACAGCATTCACATTCACTGTTGTTGCTGTCATTTTTTCTCACCTCCAATTGTGAGCTTTTTTATTCTATTAAAAAATGAACGTTCATTCACTTTTGTATATAAAATGGATGATTCTTTAAACCTTGTCTACTGCAAAACTTACCAAGTTAGATGTTTTTAATAAAATTTAGGCTAAAGTCGTAAATTGAATAATTTTTAGACAGACCAATGAGAAAATAAGGCGAAGTTAATTAATTATACTTTTCACGTTATTTATATTTTTATTATCTAGGTACAATTAGGAGGTTATTTACTTGTTTTTCTAGAAACCCCACGCATAAAAAAAAGCCCCCTGCGTGAGCAGAGGGCTT
>NZ_JWHB01000004.1:0-204823 GCF_000804305.1 Acinetobacter sp. YZS-X1-1
TTTAAGTATTTAAAACCAATTCTTCAAATGATGACACGCCCTAGAGCATAAAAATTTAAATAATCAGTCAAAATTCACCTGATGATTGTAGTTGATCAGAAAATTTTGCCTATGATTAAAAAATGGTGTAATTTTAGGTATTAGGTCACATTTTTGACCTGATCTATGGGGGATGGGTAAAACCAGAACCCATCCACATAATTAAAAATAATGAAAAACAAGAAAGACTGAAAAATGATGAGATGCTTGAAATCTCGGTTTTCAAGTCTGAATAAAACCTTATAGAGAGGTATTCAATGAAAATAATAGGGGAAGAATGTCTGGCTCAGGAAGTCAGGACATTTTTACAAAAATGGGATCAAGCTATTTGTTCACTTGAATTCAGCGAAATTCGTCAACTTTGCCGACCAGATGTCTGTCTGATTGATATTAGCTCCGAGCTGAAAGGGATTGAGGCTTATCAGGCTGCATGGCAACAGTACCGCCCATATATGCGCAACAATGGTATGCGCGTTGAACGGCAGGAGGTCACCATTCAGGTCAATAATGACATGGCTTTCGTATATGGGTATGTCCGGATTGCCTATGCGGCGATGGAACGATATTTTCCTTTACAATGGTGCCGCTTCAGCATGGTCTTGAGCAAACAGCAAGATCATTGGCAATTGCATTATCAACATATTTCTGTTCCTGTTCAGGAGAAAACTGAAAAACTGCGTCCTGTGAAACTGGCAGGTTAAGGCGCAAGTTTTAAATTTCATTGTAACAAGATCATCATGTCTATTTGTCCATTCTTGAAAAAAATCACCATAAAAAGCCTGAATCGTTCAGGCTTTTTTATTTAGGGAAGATTAGAAACGTTTTGGAATCCGCTGACCATCCGGTACCGGAATTTCCGCATTCTTTAATACACCAAATAACCAGGTTTCTGCATGTTGTACGGCTGTTTTTAACTGGTCACCCAAGGCTAGACGTCCGGCAATAAAACTTGCTAATGAACAGCCTGAGCCGTGATATTCACCCTCCAGACGCGGGCAACGGGTTTCGTTGATCAATTCACCCTGAATATATAGACGGTTCTGGATATAGTCGGGAGTATCTTCATGGCCGCCTTTAACCAGAATCGCGTGAGCACCCATTTCAAACAGTTTCTGCGTGGCTTGATCTAAATCCTGTTCACCTGTTAGGGCACGCAACTCAACTGTATTCGGAGTTAAAATCGTGGCTAGTGGAATCAGTTGTTTAAACGCTTTGACCAGTGTGGCCTGATTGCCGAGTGAGCCACCACTGTTGGCTACCAGCACCGGATCCAGTACATACTGATAATCTGCATGCGCTGTTAGAAATTCTGCCAGCGCCTCAATATTTTCAGTAGTACCCAGCATGCCTGATTTAACACAGCGGATCGGTAGATCCTTTACCACGGCATTGGCCTGAGCCAGCAGTAATTCCTTTGAAGTTGCTTCAAAACCAAAGACTTGTTGCGAGTTCTGGATGGTCAGGGCTGTACAGGCAATTGCAGCATGAGCACCACTTTGACCGATGGCTTCAATATCTGCTTGAATGCCTGCTCCACCTGAAGGATCTAAACCTGAAAAGCAAAGTACGGTAGGTCGCAAAATGATGTCCTTCATTCACTAAAATTGCCTTAGTATAGGCAAATTTATTCAAACTCTCGATATTAATTTCTATCACTTGCAAGAACTGTCTGTCAGGTAAAATTTCGAATGTTTTCTCTGATTAAAATACAGGAATGATTGCCCTGTAAATGGGCGTTATTGGCTTGTTTTTATGGCCTAATAATTGCTTTAGCGTAGAGAAATCTGGCTATACTCACGATATGAAATGATGTCGGTTGCAAATATAGGGGACAAGGTGTGATTCAGAATATTTTAATTGACTTGGATGGTACATTAACTGACCCAAAAGTGGGGATTACGACTTCTGCCCGCTATGGTCTGGAAAAGGTGGGTCATCCGATCAGTGAAGACACGAATATTGACTGGATTATCGGGCCTCCTCTAAAAGCTTCGTTAGCCAAAATTCTGAATGTAGATGCGGATGATACTCTGGCTGAACAGGCACTAATGGCATATCGTGAGCGTTTCGCAGTGACTGGTCTATATGAAAATCACGTCTTTGAAGACGTAGCTGAAACTCTGGCGGAACTTAAACGCCGTAGTTATCGTCTGTTTCTCGCAACAGCAAAACCAACCGTTTATGCCAAACAGATTCTGGAACATTTTAATCTGGTCCAGTATTTTACTGAGATTTATGGCAGTGAGCTGAATGGTGATCGGACCAATAAAGGGGAACTGATTCAGTATATTCTGGAACAACAAGGCATGCAGGCTGATCAATGCATTATGGTGGGGGACCGTGAGCATGATATTTTTGGTGCCCGCCATAACGGGATTGAGTCGATTGCAGTCAAATACGGCTATGGTTCAGAAATTGAATTACAGCAGGCACAGCCTAAGTATATGATTGAGAACTTTAGTCATTTATTAAACTATTTAAAATAATTTTTTATTTTCATTAAAATAAAATGCTTCTATGTTTAGGAGCATTTTTTATATTCATTATTAACAATAATTTTTAACTTTATCTTTTGAATAGAAATCTATTTTATTGCGTTAACTTGATTAATTATTTGTATACTTTTGTTCTAATATTTTTTAGGCTTACATAAATATAATAATGTATTTTATGTGGTGAATGTCATAGTTTAATTATAATTCACAAAAACATATTTTACATATTTTAATATCTATTTATTTAAATCTATATAAAATATTAAAATTCAACAGCTTAATTTTATAATAAGTTTTTAATTTATTCATTTCACTATGTTTTCAATATTTGGTAACAAATTAAAGATAACATTTTTCAGATTCTCATCCCTTGATTTTGATGATATGTATTTCACGTTTAATTTAAGCAATAAATAGATTATAAAAAAGGATGGGAATAATATGGCGAATATACAGATATTGTCTGCAGAGAATGGAGAATTAATTCAGTATATTAATACTAATATTGTGAATTTAACCGAAAAATCAGTGATTAAGGTAAATGCCACGATTGATGAAGTGGCAAAAATTAAGCGTCAAGGTAATTCGGCTGTTATCCATTTTAAAAATGGTGAAACTATTACGATCGAAAATTATTTTGATTATGCAGTGAATGATAATCGAATCGTTTTTGAGCATGAAGGCCAATTGTACTCGGCGGAATTTACTGATGAAAATGGGGTAATGCTCGATACGATTCAATATCACTCGCTTACAGGAGATCTGGCTGAGAGTGGAACCGTAGCTGCGGGTGTTTTACCTTGGCTGGGTGGAGCACTGGCTCTAGGAGCTATTGCGGCAGCGGCAGGTGGAGGCTCATCCTCAGGAAGTAGTTCGGATAATCGGGATATGAGTCCGCCGAAGTTAACCGGCGTCATTGTGAATGAAGAAGGCCAGCTTGAACTGAGTTTCGATGAAAATATAAATGGTTCAAATCCACGCGCTGAAGATTTCACAGTAGTTGTGGATGGAGAAGAAATTCCCGTCACCGATATTATTGTACAAGATGATAAGATTATCCTGATTACGGAACCAGAGATCCGGGACGGACAAGAAGTTACGGTTGAATATCAGGATAGTACACCTGATGATAATCAGGGAATTAAGGATTCAGAAGGGAATGTATTAGAAGATCTGGATTCAGATGATGTAAGGGAGTGCAGAATCCGGATATTAGTGGGCCCGTACTTTTAGCTGCCGAAGTTAATGCCAATGGCAATATCGAACTTAGTTTTAACGAAACTCTAGATGCAGACAATTTACCACCTTTAGATAGTCTAGTCGTTACAATCGGTACAGCTCCAGATCAGACTACAGTCGATGTGATCAATATTGCTGCCGATGGAAATATCCTCACGATGATTACCAATCCAGTGATTACAGCTGGGCAGAGCGTTAGTGTTGAATATACTGATCCAACCCCTGGAAATGATGACAATGCAATTCAGGACTTGGCAGGGAATGATGCCGCAAGCTTTACTACAGCGGATCTACCCAATGGAGTTGTAAATAATTCAGAACGTTTACTGAATCTTACCGATGATAATGTGTCCGCAATTTTGGAAGGATCACAAGATGCGACTGTAGTGGCAACATATAGTGATAGTAGTGGTATCGACGTGCTCAATGGCACTTCGGAAGTTGCCGTAGTCGGTTTTACGATTGAGGAAAATACTTCTAGTGTAGTGATCGCTGTACAGCAAGAAAATCTGGTTGGCTTGGCTAATGCCTTTACTTTCGTAGTACGTAATACAACCACTGTCGAAGAATTTGAGGTCGCTTCAGCAAATACCAGTCAAGGCGGCTTGATTGCTGGTGCATTGGGACTGGAGCTACTGGGTGGAGTGGCAGATGCTCAAGGATTGAAGCTAGATATTAATGACTTGTCTGCTGGAATCTATGAAGTCTCTGTATATGGTGATTCTTCACAATTAGCAGATATCCTGACCACTATAGATCTAGCAAGTTTAGGGGATAACACGGTTAACAATCTGGTGTCAGATACCGTATTAGGTCTACTGGAAGCTACCTTGACTGGCCAAAATGCTGATCCTCGTGGAATTCTGGAGCAATTGACACTTCGTGAGTTATTGGATTTAACTACAGGTTCTTCTGTACCAATTATAAATACTTTAACCACAGCAGTTGATTCAGTTTTGTCACTGGCTCTGGATAACATACTAGTTCGCCCAATATTAACTGATGTATACAATACCTCCGTAGGGAGTTTACTTGCAGGGAATGGAGGCGGGGCATTAGGATTCCTATTAACTACCTTAGGATTGGGTACAGCATTAGATGCGCTTCTAAATGGAATTTTAGAAGGGGTAGACGGTGCAGGTCAGGCATTATTCGATAACCTGGTAGAACCATTAGTTAGCGATATTTTGCTAGATACCGTGCTTGAAGATACTGGCCTGACGACTGGTTTAAATACCTTACTAGGATCATTAAATACATTGCTGAGTACTTTAGGGCTGGGTGATGTTTTGCCTACTGTTGATGGCTTGATAGACCTGATCGCTCAAGAAGCCTTAAGTAATCCATTAACGCTATTTGGTGGAACCACTGCTGAAGTCTACGAAGTTAATAGAGAAATCTACCGTGCAACAGGCAATATTCAGGAAACTTCAGCCGACGGCACACAAGCGGATAATTGGGCGGGTGGCGTATTAACTTAGATTAATGGGCAGCCAGTAACTTTCGATTTAAGTGATGAGGGAGATAACTTTACCATTATCGAAGGGACGTATGGTGAGCTCAAACTCTATGAAAATGGTAATTTCAGTTATGAATACAATAGTTCAGTAGGACAGAGCCCATTACTCAGTGAGGTATTTGAATATACAGTAACGCGTAATGCGGGACAGGCCGATCAGGAAAGTGCTTCAGCAAATCTGGTGATTAATATTGATCGCGTAAACCAGATTCTTAACTATGCTGATGATCCAGCAGATAACCTGTTACAGGGTGGCGCAGGTGATGACATCCTGACGGGTGGTGCAGGAGCAGACACAGCGATCTATTATTTACTGAATAATGCTGATGCAACAGGCGGCAATGGTACAGATACCTGGACTGACTTCAATGCAGTTGAAGGTGATACCATCGATGTCTCTGCATTATTAAGTGATCAGGCAGTAGATGCATCAAATCTGGGGAACTATATCACGCTCGAATAACGTGGAGATGATACAGTCGTGACGATCGATCGTGATGGTTCCGATACCGATACCACCTTTGCGCGCGCTGATTTGCTGATATTGCAGAATGTAGACAGTGCAACTTTACAGCTGAATGACATCATTAAATATAATCCAATCTAACCAGAAGTTTTTAAAATGGATTATTCATAAAAATTTGTGATGTCATTGAACTTCAATTAAAAAATCCCGCTTGATGCGGGATTTTTTAATTTTACATGGGCATTTAAAGTGTTAAAAACCAGATAGAAGCAGCAATGACGACAATTAAGATAACCAGAAAGATTTTTAGATTGGTTTTAGGATATGTGGTGCTCAAGCTTGCTTTCGTAATTTCCTGGCCTTCAGGATCATACAGAATCACCTTTTGTGCACTATTTTCATAACCTAACTCTAGCAGGGCACGCTGTTCAAGAGCTGTCAGACCCTCTTCAGGCATATCCATAACTTGCAGCAGCGTTGTAGAGCCCCAAAGTTTTTGAACAATTGAAGTAGATACCAGCTGTTTTAGGGTTTCTGAGGCAGCCTTAAAGTCAGCAATAATGCTGCGTTCATGCGCATAGGGAACGGGAGGGACCATTGTTTGCACAATCGTGCCCTCATTGTCCATCAGTTGCATTTTATCTTTATAAATTTGCACCCATATTGCATTGGGAAGTTTGGATAACTGATCTTGCAGCATGAATTGCCCACGTATTGCTTTGATATTAAATTAAATAATCTATAAACACATCCCGTATCAAGACGGGATATGTAATGTTCCATTACTTGGCAGGAGCGCCATATTCATTATTTTCTTTTTTGGTATCACTTGCCCACCAGATGATGAGTAAAATTATTCCTATCCCTGTAAGCACAAGCAATTGCCACCATCCAGAGCGTCCAATGTCATGTAAACGACGCGCCCCTACAGCCAGACTTGGGAGTAAAAGAGCTAAATTTAGCAGGCCATTCACCAAAGGTTTGGTCCCTAAAACTGCATCAATGACTTCACTAATAATGCCTAAAATTACACAAAACAGCATAAAGAACCAAAATTCTTTACGGCGTGCACGACCAGAAAAATTTGCATAATTGGTTAGACATTTTACAAACCAGTCGATACTGCTATAATTCTCTTCAGCCTGATCCAGATTGGAATATTTGTTAATCTGATTGCTAATGCTTTCTCCCAGATGAATCGAGCTGCCCAAAGCCAGATAAATATCTGCTGCCTGACCGGTTGAGTTAACAATAAAATCAACCCGGTCACCGCGTGATGGAGGGCGTTGTCCACGCCAGTCTGCACCGCTAAAACTGTAGCGGTTGTGATCATCCCCTGTGATAAAACCCGTATTATCTTGAATAGAAAAATCCAGGATGGAACCTTTCATAAGCCCTCTCTATTTATCTTCTGGCTATTATGGATTTGTATAAATATTATTCATATATGGTTGATAGTAGCATAGGAAATTTAGTTTGAGATCAAGCTTTTATAAAAATATTTAGGTAATAAATTTTCACTATCTAAAGTTAGAAATTCTGATTAGTAAGAAGTTGATTTAGCTGATAATGAATAGTTTAATTAAATTTAGATTTTCTTAATTTTTTTAATAATAAGCAATAATTCAAGGGAAGAAAAACTGAAGTAAATTTAATAAAGCTAAGAATATACTAAGATTTATAAAAATAATTAAGAATATACTAAGATTTATAGAAATAATTTAAATCAATAACTTAATTAATTTTAGTATTTTACTCAATATGAATATATTGCGAATTTTTACGTAGAGTTTGAATAAGAAACTAATCCTCAACAGACTTTGCTTAAGTTAATAAATGCTTATATATTGATCTCATAAAACAACTTAGACATTACACTGTTTTTAAGCTAATTCACCTATTTTATAAGGGCATTTTTAATTAATAAAACATTAAAGGGTGCCATGATGAAAGCTATTCCAATGAAGAGGATGATTAACTGTGTTGCGATGAGTGGTGTATTGCTATTCACTGCTGGGCAAACAATGGCAATGAATCAGCAATCTTCAACTGCTGCTCAAGCAAATTCTAAAGCATCAAATGACAGTCGAATGCATTTAACCGAGAGTCAAGTGATTAAGGTTGTAAGTACGGTCAATAACGGTGAAATCAAACAGGCAAAAATAGCCTTGCCAAAACTTAAAACAGATGACGCACGTAAGTATGCGCAAATGATGATTAGCGAACATACAGCGAATGAGAAAAAAGGTCAGGCTCTGGCAGACCGTTTAAAATTAACTCCGCAAGCAAGCAGTCTCAGTACGGCATTGCAAAGTGATAGTGACAAGATTGTTACTGACCTGAGCAAGCCATCTGCAGCTGATAAAGACTATATGATGAGCCAAGTTGAAGTACATCGTAAAGCCCTGAACACTTTGGACACACAATTAATTCCAAATGCGAAAAATGCGGAATTAAAAAGCATGTTGACGCAAACCCGTACTGCGGTAGCGACACATCTGAAAAAAGCTGAACAAATCGTTGAAAAGATGAAATAAGTTAAGCATTCATCCAATAAAAAAACCGCCATTTTAGGCGGTTTTTTTGATCATAATACTTTATATATCATGTGATATTTCTTACCAGCTTAACGCACCACCAGTTTGGTAGTCTGTTACGCGAGTTTCGAAGAAGTTCTTCTCTTTACGCAGGTCCATCATTTCTGACATCCACTGGAATGGATTGTTCACACCAGTAAACTGTTCAGGTAAGCCTAACTGGCTCAAGCGACGGTTACAGATAAATTTCAGGTATTCTTCCATCATACCGGCATTCATGCCCAATACACCGCGTGGCATCGTGTCACGTGCATATTCGATTTCAAGCATGGTGCCTTCAAGGATCATCTGAATCACTTCTTGCTGGAATTCAGCAGTCCACAGATGTGGGTTCTCGATCTTGATCTGGTTGATCATATCAATACCGAAGTTCAGGTGCATAGATTCATCACGCAGGATGTACTGGAATTGCTCAGCAACACCATTCATCTTGTTACGACGACCCATAGACAGAATTTGGGTGAAACCGCAGTAGAAGAAGATACCTTCAAGGACACAGTAGAACGCGATCAGGTTGCGAAGCAGGATCTGGTCGTTTTCTGGTGTACCGGTTTTGAAAGTAGGATCACTTAGAGACTGGGTATATTTCAGGCCCCAAGCTGCTTTACGTGCTACTGATGGAACTTCACGGTACATGTTGAAGACTTCGCCTTCGTCCATACCTAAAGATTCGATACAATACTGGTAAGCATGCGTATGGATCGCTTCTTCAAATGACTGACGCAGAATGTACTGACGGCATTCAGGGTTGGTGATGTGACGGTAGATCGCCAATACCAGGTTGTTTGCAACCAGTGAATCCGCAGTAGAGAAGAAGCCCAGTGAACGCATCACGATGGTACGTTCATCTTCAGTCAAGCCATTTTCAGACTTCCACAACGCGATGTCGTGGTTCATGTTGATTTCTTGAGGCATCCAGTGGTTGGCACAACCATCCAGATATTTTTGCCAAGCCCATTCGTATTTGAATGGTACTAACTGGTTCAAGTCAGCACGGCAGTTGATCATACGTTTATCATCAACCTGTACACGCTGTGCACCCATCTCAAGCTCTTCAAGACCTGGCGCAACGTCTAGCTGGTCTAGGGAAGCAGATGCTCTTGCCAGTGAATCGGTTGAATTTGATCCTGCGCTTCGAGGGGCTGCAGCGGGTTGTGCAGCTGCCACATTCGACGATGTGTTGCTTGCATCAGATACCATCTGCGGATTAGCCGTTTTTTTCGGCTCGACGGGCGTAGGCTGCTGTTCAGGTGCAGCCGGTTTTTGCGAATCATCTTCGAAATCGTCCCAACTTAGGATAGACATATCAATTCTCTCTAGTTGCTTTATATCTTTTATTAGACATCCAGCAGTGCTGAGATGTCTTACTATACGCTCAATTTGTGTAAACAAAATTAAGTTTTGTCGATGAATGCTCTGAATTTGTTCAGAGATAAATCCCCACTACTTATTTTGTTTACGCTGTTGCTGGCGAACTTTAAACCAGAAATAAGCAATCGGTGCGTAAAAGGTAACGGCAAAGGAAAGGATCAATGCCACAAGTCCTAACATGTAATTGTGAGTCATATGGGGCATTGAGGTTTCCTTTTACTTTTAGTTTGTGAATCCTAGCCGAAACTAGGATTCACGTTTAAATCATTTTTTAGATGATTTTGCTGGCTTCACTGTTTCAACAATCGTGGTCTTTGGGTGCTTTTTAGCATATTCCAAAGTAACGTATTGACCAGTG
This sequence comes from Acinetobacter sp. YZS-X1-1, assembly GCF_000804305.1. NCBI lineage: Bacteria > Pseudomonadati > Pseudomonadota > Gammaproteobacteria > Moraxellales > Moraxellaceae > Acinetobacter > Acinetobacter sp. YZS-X1-1. Next base: position 10,085 of record NZ_JWHB01000004.1, read on the forward strand.
ATAGCACTTCGAGCTGCTTTTTGATTATTAGCCATGCTCAGTACTCCTTGATACAAAATCAAGATGACTCTTACTGGCTCATAAACTAATTCAATGATAGAATCGTTCACGCATTCTCATATGCCAGCCTCGTTGTGACCATCTTGGTATCACTTCGAGATTGAAAGCCTTCTAGTTAGTTTTGGTCGACGCTAGAGGGCTTTTTTATTGCCTAAATTTCGTAATCCCCCTAAATCCCCCTTTATAAAAGGGGGACTTTCTCCCTCCTTTATTAAAGGAGGGCCGGGGAGGATTTAAAACCTGTCAGATTACTGACAAGCCTCACAATCAGGATTATCAATTGAACATGCTTGTGGCACTGGCGCTGCTTGAGTGAAACCTTCTTCCTCTACAGGAGCTTCAGGTTTTTTCTCTTCAACCACTGGCGTTGCAACTACAGGAGCCGCAACGGTTGCAGGTTTAACTGCGTTCAATGCACCAGTATTAATAGTTGATTTCTCAGCAGAAGTCGCACCCAATGCACGTAGGTAATAAGTCGTTTTCAGACCACGTAACCAAGCCATCTTGTAAGTGATGTCCAGTTTTTTACCGTTGGCACCCGCGATGTACAGGTTCAGAGATTGAGCTTGGTCGATCCATTTTTGACGGCGAGAAGCAGCATCTACAATCCAGCGTGGCTCAACTTCAAACGCAGTCGCAAAGATCGCTTTCAACTCTTCAGGAATACGAGAAATCTTTTGTACTGAACCTTCGAAGTGTTTCAGGTCGTTGACCATCACCGCATCCCAAAGACCACGTTCTTTCAACGCACGTACCAGGTACGGGTTGATCACTGTGAATTCACCAGACAGGTTAGATTTCACATACAGGTTCTGGAATGTAGGCTCAATTGACTGAGATACACCACAGATGTTCGAAATGGTTGCAGTCGGGGCAATCGCCATCACGTTCGAGTTGCGCATACCGTCTTTTTGAACTTTGGCACGTAAAGTGTCCCAGTCCAGACGTTGTGTACGGTCAACTTCAAACATACGCTCTGGACGAGTTTTCGCAACCAGGTCAAGTGAGTCGATTGGTAAAATACCTTGATCCCACAGTGAACCTTTGAATGTTTCATACGTACCGCGTTCAACAGCAAGGTCACTTGAAGTTGAAATTGCGTAGTAAGAAATCACTTCCATTGATTCATCAGCAAACTCAACCGCAGCGTCAGAGCCGTAAGCCATACCCATTTCGTAAAGCGCATCCTGGAAGCCCATGATACCCATACCGACAGGGCGGTGTTTCAGGTTCGAGTTACGTGCTTGTGGAACCGCGTAATAGTTGATGTCGATCACGTTATCGAGCATACGTACTGCAGTTTTTACTGTACGAGCCAGTTTTTCACGATCTAGCTTGCCGCCTTGAACGTGTTGTACCAGGTTGATCGAACCTAAATTACATACTGCGATTTCTTCTTTGCTGGTGTTCAGGGTAATTTCTGTACACAGGTTAGAAGAGTGAACCACACCCACGTGTTGTTGTGGTGAACGTAGGTTACATACGTCTTTGAATGTGATCCAAGGGTGACCTGTTTCGAACAGCATAGACAGCATTTTGCGCCACAAATCTTTTGCACGGATTTTCTTGTGCAACATGTTTGTTTCTTTGGCAATGCTTTCGTAGTAAGCATAACGCTCAGCGAATTCTGCACCAGTCAGATCATGAAGATCAGGTGTTTCAGAAGGGGTGAACAGTGTCCATTCTGCATCTTCGAATACACGTTGCATGAACAAGTCAGGAACCCAGTTGGCAGTGTTCATGTCGTGAGTACGACGACGGTCATCACCAGTGTTCTTACGAAGCTCAAGGAATTCTTCGATATCCAGGTGCCAGGTTTCCAGGTATGCACATACTGCACCTTTACGTTTACCACCTTGGTTTACTGCAACAGCAGTATCGTTGGCAACTTTAAGGAACGGCACCACACCTTGAGACTTACCGTTCGTACCTTTAATGTAAGAGTTCAGGGCACGAACTGGAGTCCAGTCATTACCTAAACCGCCTGCCCATTTAGACAGCATTGCGTTATCACGCATCGCGCCATAGATGTCAAACAGGTCATCATCAATCGTAGTTAAATAGCAGCTAGACAACTGTGGACGTAACGTACCGGAGTTGAACAGGGTAGGTGTAGACGCCATGTAGTCGAAGCTAGACAATAAGTTATAGAACTCGATTGCACGATCTTCGCGATTGTCTTCGTTCAGGGCAAGGCCCATAGACACACGCATGAAGAATAATTGCGGCAATTCGAAACGCACGCCATCTGAGTGGATGAAGTAACGGTCAAATAATGTTTGCAGACCTAGGTAAGTGAACTGGTTTGAACGTTCTGGTTGAATCGCTGCAGCCAGTTTAGCCAGGTCAAAGTTTAACAATTCAGGTGAAAGAAGCTCTAACTCAATCCCTTTTTTCAGGAAAGTTTCAAGTGCATCACCTTCATTAGTATCAGTGGATAGACCCAAGAACTCTAAACCGGTTGCCACTAGGTCATCACGCAACAGACGTGCAGTCACGTATGTATAGTTAGGTTCCTGTTCGATACGGGTACGAGTTGCCATCATCATTGTGGTAGAGATGTCAGACTCTTTTACGCCGTTATAAAGGTTTTTTACGGTCTCATCGACAATCGCCTGTACGTCGATTCCTTCAAGGCCTTCAGCAGCGCGAGTTACAGTCGCAGTTAATTCGCTTAAGTCAAGCGGTTTTAACTTGCCTTCTGCATCAGTCACTTGCAGTGTAGGGTGATGGTTGGCACCTAACTGTTTGCGCGCTTCAGAACGTTGTTCACGGTAGATGACATAGGCACGTGCAACTTTCTGTTCGCCAGTACGCATCAGCGCAAGTTCAACCTGATCCTGAATTTCTTCGATATGGATCGTGCCACCCGATGGTAAACGGCGTTTGAATGTATTCAGAACCATTTCCGTTAATTGTTCGATACGGTCGTGTATACGGCTCGAATCTGCACTTTGCTGGCCTTCTACTGCCAAAAATGCTTTTCCAATTGCAACAGAAATTTTTTCTGCATCAAAAGCGGCAACATCACCGGTGCGTTTAATCACCTGAAGTTGACCCGGAGTGGACGTGATTACGCTCATGTTAGCATAGCTCCATTGTCATCTATTTTTATGTTTATGGACCGTTTGAACTGGGCAAAAATCGTGCCACAGTGTTCGAGGAATAAACACAAGACCTAGTGGTTATAAAATTAATTGAACACAAGATACGGGAAAATTTAGGGTAGATCAATATTGACATTTTGCTAAATATTTTTCTGAAGTTTTATCTTAATCTTTTGCAAAAAGATCCCAATTTTTATTGATTCTTGCATAAGCCTTATCCGGCAAGGCATAGCATATCAAAGCTGGCAAAAAGTGCTTATAGATAACATTGTGGATAACTAAAAAGGGCTGAATCAACTAGTCACATTTTGTCCAGATTAAGCTTTGATCAATGCAAATAAGCCGACAAACGGTAGTTAAATGCACATTCGAGTGAAATGTGCACGATAAAATATTACAAAATGCTACTTTGATGTATTGGTTTGGTGAACGCTATCTTGTTTACAATGTAAACGTGTGTATATTGCAAGCATATTAAAAACGTATCTATTGGATTTCAAAAGGATACGTCCGTAGCATACGTCCATCAAATAAAGGGGCAACACATGAGCCAAGAAGAAAAGTTACCTAAAATTCTAATTGTTGAAGATGATGAGCGTCTTGCTCGTTTAACACAAGAATACCTCATCCGTAATGGTCTTGAGGTTGGGGTAGAGCCGGATGGCAACCGTGCTATTCGTCGTATTATTGCTGAGCAACCAGACATGGTGGTTCTAGATGTCATGTTGCCAGGTGCTGATGGTTTGACCATCTGTCGTGAAGTTCGTCCACATTATCATCAACCGATTTTAATGCTGACTGCACGTACTGAAGATATGGATCAGGTCTTAGGTCTGGAAATGGGTGCAGACGACTATGTCGCTAAACCGGTTCAGCCGCGTGTCCTGCTGGCTCGTATTCGTGCTTTATTACGCCGTACCGACAAAGTACCTGAGGATGAAGTGGCTCAGCGAATCGAATTTGATGACCTGGTCATCGACAATGGTGGTCGTTCAGTGACCTTAAATGGTGAGCTGGTTGACTTTACCAGTGCAGAATATGACCTGTTGTGGCTGCTGGCTTCAAATGCGGGTCGCATCTTGTCACGTGAAGATATCTTTGAGCGTTTACGCGGCATCGAATATGACGGCCAAGACCGTTCAATTGATGTGCGTATCTCACGCATTCGTCCAAAGATTGGTGACGATCCTGAAAATCCAAAGCGTATTAAAACAGTACGTAGTAAAGGTTATCTATTCGTCAAAGAAACTAACGGTATCTAATCGGTGCCTTTAGCCGCCTGAATAAACAGGATAATTAATAGGTGTTTAAACACAGTATATTTTTGCGGATATACGCAGGCCTGGTCATGCTTGTGGTCCTGGTGGCAGTATTTAGCTATCTGCTGGTACAGATCATCAACTACCAGCGTGCGCAGGAGTATCGTGAATCCCTAACTGATGGTATGGCATATATCATCAGTGAGGGGGTTGCGAGACAGCCTAATCTGCAGCAAAAGATGGATTGGGTTTCAGATGCGTCTGATCTGTTGGAATTGCCGATCTACTATGTCGAAGCTAGTAAAGTGGATATTACCCGGGCGGAAGGTCGACGTCTGGCTGACCGTAAGGCAGTCGTGCGTTGGGATGCCAAAACCGGGGTAGCTTATATTGTCATCGGGCTACGTGATGATCCAAGTCATTATCTTTATATTAAGGCGGATAATATTACTGAACGTCAGATGAAGGCTTTACCGGTCTTTATTCTGGATTATCTGGTGTACTACCCAGGTCAGGAAAAAGAATACCTGAAGCGAATTCAGGACTATTTCTCTTATCCAATCTCGATCGAAAATGTCCAGAGCCTGCCACTAGATTCCGAGCAGATTGGACGTTTGCGTCTAGATCACAGCATTATTCTATATCGTGATAGTGCCTCAATTCGCGGTACTACAATTTCGATCATTTCTCCTATTCCTAGCTCGACGTCTGAAGTGCTGGTAATGGGGCCAGTGCCATTATTTAACTGGATGCCATTCCAGTTAGCTGCCGGGATTACCTTGCTCAGTCTGTTTGTCTTGAGTCTGGGGATTTATGGTCTGCTGGTGCCAATGCAGCGTAAACTGCGTGAAGTGAGCTATGCCCTGAACAAGATGAAAACTGGCAATATGTCATTACGTCTTCCGGTAGAGGGTAGTGATGAGATGGCGACGCTGGCTTCCAGCTATAACAATATGTCGGATCATATTCAGCGTCTGATTGAAGCGCAGCGTGAATTGATGCGTGCCGTATCGCATGAGCTGCGTACACCTGTTGCTCGTATTCGTTTTGCTGTGGAAATGATGGCAGATGAAGATGACTATGATTATCGCTTGCAGCAGGTTGAGCAGATCGATAAAGATATTGAAGCCTTAAATACCTTGATCGATGAAATCATGACCTATGCCAAACTGGAACAGGGCATGCCTTCAATTGAATTTGAAGATATTGATCTGTTTGAAGTGTTGGATCAGGTGGCAGTCGAAACAGATGCTTTAAAAACTGGCAAAGAAGTCGAAGTACTGCCGATGCCAGTACCTGTGACCGTAGAAGCTGAACGACGTTACCTGCATCGTGTGGTACAAAATCTGGTGGGGAATGCAGTACGCTACTGTGAGCAAAAAATCCTGATCAGCGGCGGACTAGACGCTAAGGGCATGGCGTATATCTGTGTAGAAGATGATGGGCCGGGGATTCCGGAAGCTGACCGTGCTCGTATCTTTGAAGCTTTTGCCCGACTGGATGATAGTCGTACCCGTGCTTCAGGGGGGTATGGTTTGGGCTTGTCTATTGTCAGCCGGATTGCCTACTGGTTTGGTGGAGAGATTCAGGTCGATCAAAGTCCGACACTGGGTGGTGCACGCTTTATCATGATTTGGCCAGCCAGCCGTTACGGTAAAAAAATCAAGCAAAAACCGATCGAAAAACTGGAAAAAGCTGAAGTGTCAGATCAATCAGAATAAGAGTTTAGGTGAGAAAAAACGATACATAGGTATCGTTTTTTTATGGCTATTTAAAGGGGATTATTCATGGATGGTAGCATCCGGTTCAATCAGTGGCTTGCCTTCTTTCAGGCTGTTTAAGGCATCAGAATTGAAGTTGATCAGTAGCTTGTTATTTTTAACATCTACCTGATAGCTTTGGATTAGCTTTTGGTCACCAGATAAGGTTTCAAGCTTGTACTCATCGGCAATATTCATAATACCGTCTAGGTTAATGCTGGAAGAGGCATAGTCTGTCTGGAAAAGTTTATGAATATCCCCTAAGTCAAAGATTGCATTGCTGGCATCCTGATGTTTTTGGATATAGCTTTCTACATGTCGCATCAATAATTGAGCAAAGAAAAAATAATCAGGTTTATGGGTAAATCGTAGAGACATGCATGGACTCCTTATTGTTACTTTATAAATGTCATAGTGTGTTTAAAAATAGAAATATCATAATCTGAATCAAACTGTTGGACGTGTTGCAAAAATACACAATTGCTCTTTTAAGGCTTACCGAGAGCGGGTAGAAAAGGGAGGCTTCTAATTGAATGACAACATTCATGTTAAACATCTTTTAAAAACACACTGATTTTTCCGGAGCATGATGCAAAGGTGAAATGTTTTTGATTGATTCTTTATAAGTTTCTTTTAATTGGGTGGATAGCTAGGCACTGTAAACGGAGTGAGGCTTAATTAAGCAAAGCTTTAAAAAGTCTATCTGGGTTTAGAAAAAAATAATGGAAATTTAAACTTTAATTTAAAAAAACGATCGGTTGAGATTCTCTGAGCTTAAAGCCAGAATAAAATAAAGAATGTCTAAAAAATCATCCAAAAGACTAAGGCTTATAAACTAGCAAGTGAAATCCAAAATCAGGTACAATTGGCGGGATTAATTTTGTGTTTGGTGTATTTGAAGGCCAATACATACATTCTTTGTTAATAAATCGGCCTGCCAGGAGTTATCCCCGCATGAGTGCCATTACTCCATACGAATGGGCAATTATTGCCTTCGTGATCGGCGTTACATTTTTATGCGTCTTTATGCTCACTGTCCCATTACTCCTCGGGGGTAAATCATGGGGCCGTGCCAAGCAGGAGCAGTTTGAGTCAGGCGTAGTCAGCGCAGGTGGAGCTCGTATCCGCTTGTCTGCGAAATTCTATTTAGTTGCAATTTTCTTTGTAGTCTTCGACCTCGAAGCACTTTACCTGTATGCATGGGCATCTTCTGTTCGTGAAGTAGGTTGGATTGGTTTTGCAACTGCAGCTATCTTTATTTTGGTTTTACTTGTTGGTTTGGTTTACGAATTATCGACAGGCGCACTGAACTGGGCACCTTCAGACAGACGTAAAGCAGCAGGATATAAAGCTAAAATTGGTTCGCCAAATATGGATCTTGCAGAAATTACGCGCTTCAACTCAGTTGAAGAATTGGTTATGGATCCAACTGGTCAAATCCCAGCTCAATCATCTGGTCTTGTGAAAAAATCACAAGTTCAACCCTCTGATAAGGAGTAACTCGGGATGAAATATACATTAACCCGTGCGAATCCGAATGCTGATGAATATCCACTTCAAGAGCGTATCGTTGTAGAAGATCCGCTTCTAGAAGAAGAAGTGAATAAAAATGTGTTCATGACTCGCCTAGAGGATGTAATGCACACAGCAGTGAACTGGGGTCGTAAGAACTCAGTTTGGCCATTTAACTTTGGTACATCTTGCTGCTACGTTGAATATGCAACGACTTTGACCGGTGTACATGACTTGTCACGTTTTGGTGCCGAAGTTATCCGTGCTTCACCGCGTCAGGCAGACTTGATGATCGTAGCAGGTACATGCTTCGTGAAAATGGCTCCGGTAATTCAACGTCTGTATGAACAGATGCTTGAACCGAAATGGGTTATTTCAATGGGTGCGTGTGCGAACTCAGGTGGTATGTACGATATTTATTCAGTCGTACAAGGTGTGGACAAGATTATTCCGGTAGATGTATACGTTCCGGGCTGCCCACCACGTCCTGAAGCATTGATCCAGGCATTAATGCTGTTACAAGACCAAATTCAATTAGAGCGTCGTCCGCTGTCTGCGGTAATCGGTGATGATCTTAAGCCAGTGTATAAGCCAAAGATGATGCCGGAACGTGACCGTAAGAAAGACCAGCGTGTGGCTGTGAAGAACTTACGCTCTATGGATGAAATTAAATAATTTAAACGACCGGTTTTTTGTTGTGCACCCGCTATGGGTGTAGTTGTCGTTTAGGTTGACTGAATTTGTATTAAATAGGAAGCCAAGCCAATGGCTGAAACTGACATTGCTATGCCAGAATCAACAGCAGTTGATTCACGCCCAGCATTTGCCATCATTGAAGAGCTCAAAACCAAGTTTGGTGAGAACTTCTTTGTGCAAACAACTTTCGAGGATTTCCCGACAGTTTGGGTTGAGCGCGCACGTGTACAAGAAGTATTGATGTTCTTGCGTACCGTGCCACGTCCATACGTGATGCTATTCGACTTGTCTGCAGTAGATGAGCGTTTACGTACGCACCGTGACGGTTTGCCTGCGTCAGAATTCACAGTGTTCTATCATTTATTATCTTTAGAGCGTAACTGTGACATTCGTATTAAAGTTGCATTAAGCGACAGCGATCTGAATATTCCGACCGCAACGAATATCTGGCCAAATGCGAACTGGTATGAGCGTGAAGCTTATGACATGTTCGGCATCAATTTCGAAGGGCATCCAATGCTCCGTCGTATCTTGTTGCCAACCTACTGGGAAGGTCACCCGCTACGTAAAGAATATTCTGCACGTGCAACGGAATATACACCGTATATGCAGAACCAAGCCAAACAAGACTTCGAGCAAGAACACCTTCGCTTTGTGCCTGAAGATTGGGGCTTAAAGCGTGGTAATAAAGACGAAGACTTCATGTTCCTGAATTTGGGTCCTAACCACCCGTCTGCGCACGGTGCGTTCCGTGTAATTTTGCAGTTGGATGGTGAAGAAGTGAAAGACTGTGTGCCAGATATTGGTTATCACCACCGTGGTGTGGAAAAGATGGCTGAACGTCAAACTTGGCATTCATTCATTCCGTATACTGACCGTGTGGACTATTTGGGTGGTTGTGCTCAAAACATGCCGTATGTGATGGGTGTGGAACAATTGGCAGGCATTACTGTGCCAGACCGCGCACAATGTATCCGTGTCATGATGTCGGAATTGTTCCGTATCAATAACCACTTGCTGTACATCGGTACTGCGATTCAGGATGCCGGCGGTATGACCCCAGTATTCTATATGTTCGCTGACCGTCAGAAAGTGTATGACATCGTGGAAGCGATCACCGGTTACCGTATGCATCCAGCATGGTTCCGTATCGGTGGTACTGCACATGACTTGCCAAATGGTTGGGAAAAACTGGTTCGAGACTTACTCGACTGGATGCCTAAGCGTTTGAACGAATACTATACTGCAGCACTGAAAAACTCTGTATTTGTGGGTCGTACCCGTAATGTGGCTCAGTACGATGCGAAATCTGCATTGGCATGGGGTGTAACAGGTACTGGTCTGCGTGCGACAGGTATCGACTTTGATGTTCGTAAATACCGTCCATACAGTGGTTATGAAAACTATGACTTCGAAGTGCCAGTTGAGTACGAAGGCGATGCATATGCTCGTGTGATTGTTCACTTCCGTGAAATCGAACAGTCACTGAAAATCATTAAGCAGTGTCTAGAGAATATGCCATCTGGTGCGTACAAAGCAGACCATCCACTGGCTGTTCCACCACCAAAAGACAAAACATTACAAGATATTGAAACCTTGATTACGCACTTCTTGAGCGTTTCTTGGGGTCCTGTAATGCCTGCAGGTGAATCATCTGTGATGGCAGAAGTGGTGAAAGGGGCGTCAACTTATTATCTGACTTCAGACAAGTCAACCATGAGTTACCGTACCCGTATTCGTACACCAACTTTCACGCATTTACAGCAAATGCCTTCTGTGATTAACGGCAGTCTTGTATCTGACTTAATCATTTATTTAGCGACAATCGACGTCGTAATGGCTGACGTGGATCGCTAAGGGGTAAACGCATTATGATGATTTTGACTGATAAAAAGCCACGTGTGAATGTTGAAGGGATTTTAACTTCGGAAGAAATCCATGAAATTGAACATCACATTGAGCATTACCCGTACCCACGTGCAGCGTGTCTTGATGCGCTGAAGTGTGTACAACGCCGTAATGGCTGGGTAGACGATGCTCAAATGAATGCCATTGCGCAAATGCTCAGCATGAGCCTTGCCGATTTGGAAGGGGTTGCAACGTTCTATAACCGTATTTACCGTCAGCCAGTGGGTCGTCACGTAATTTTACTGTGTGACTCAATTGCGTGTTTCTTGATGGGTGCGGAGACTTTAGCAGAAGCATTCCAGCGTGAATTGGGTATCCAGTTCGGCCAAACCACAGCGGATGGTCGTTTTACCTTGCTTCCAATTTGCTGCCTAGGTAACTGTGACAAAGGTCCAACCCTCATGATTGATGAAGACACTCACGGTCTCGTGGAAGTGACATCAATTAAACAGTTATTGGAGAAGTATGTATGAATACCGAACCAAAACCAATTTATGGCGACGGTAACCCGGAAACGCATCCACTGACTTGGCGTCTAAGCAAACAAGCAAATGTCCGTCACGTTGATGACTACGAAGCGCTTGAAGGCTATGCAGGCTTTAAAAAAGCCCTGTCTATGACACCGAAAGAAGTGCTGGAAGTTGTAAAAGCAGCAACCGTAAAAGGTCGTGGTGGTGCAGGCTTCCCGGCAGGGATCAAATGGTCGCTGATGGCGCCAAATGACAATTCAGGTCCACGTTACCTGATTTGTAATGCCGATGAGATGGAACCAGGTACCTTCAAAGACCGTCTGTTGATGGAAGATCTTCCTCACCAGCTGATCGAAGGTATGCTGATTGCAGCTTATACCCTTGAAGCAACTCAAGGTTATATCTTCATCCGTGGTGAATACATCGAAGCGGCGAAATACCTGAACGAAGCACTTGAGCAGGTTCGTGCCAAAGGTTATCTGGGTGACAATATCCTGGATTCTGGCTGGAGCTTCGAGTTACACGTGCATACCGGTGCGGGTCGTTATATCTGTGGTGAAGAAACTGCATTGATTAACTCGCTTGAAGGTCGCCGTGCAAACCCGCGTACCAAACCGCCATTCCCGCAGGTTGCAGGTGCTTGGGGTCGTCCTACGATTGTCAACAACGTAGAGACCTACAACAACTTGCCAGCCATCATGTTGCGTGGCCCAGAATGGTACATCGGTCTGTCTGCAGGCAAATCGAAAGATCCTGGCACAAAAATTTATGGTGCTTCAGGTAAGGTGAAATTCCCAGGTCTTTGGGAGCTGCCATTCGGTACAACCGCACGTGAAGTGATTGAAGAACATGCTGGTGGTATGCGTGACGGCCTGAAGCTGAAAGCATGGTTACCCGGTGGTGCATCAACTGACTTCCTGGCTGCTGAGCATATCGATCTTCCGATGGATGCGGAAAGCATCATGAAAGCAGGTTCACGTTTAGGTACCTGTCTATTGATGGTAGTTGATGAAACTCAATGTATGGTTTCAGCAACACGTAACCTAGAAGAATTCTTTGCGCGTGAATCTTGTGGTTTCTGTACACCTTGCCGTGATGGTCTGCCTTGGGCGGTGAAAGCGCTGAAAGCACTTGAAGATGGTACAGGTAAGAAAGAAGATATCGATCACTTACAAGAGCTTACCCGTAAGCTTTGGATTGGTAAAACTTTCTGTGCTCACGCACCAGGTGCGATGGAACCGTTAATGGGCGCACTCAAACATTTCCGTGGCGAGTTTGAAGCGAAAGTGGTGAATGCCGCAGCTCAAACTAGCAACGTAGAACAAGCTTAAGGAATTCGACTATGGCTACAATTCATGTCGATGGAAAATCGTATGAAGTCAACGGCTCAGAGAACTTGCTACAAGCATGTTTGAGTCTGGGCATCGACATCCCATACTTTTGTTGGCATCCATCCTTAGGTTCTGTCGGCTCTTGCCGTCAATGTGCTGTGACTCAATACGCGAATCCAGAAGATACGCGTGGCCGTTTGGTCATGTCATGTATGACGCCTGCGTCTGACAATACCTACATCTCGATTGAAGACAAAGAAGCGAAAGATTTTCGTGCTTCGATTGTTGAATTCTTGATGACCAACCACCCGCACGACTGTCCAGTCTGTGAAGAGGGTGGTCACTGTCACCTGCAAGATATGACAGTAATGACTCAACACGACCGTCGTCGTTACCGTTTCACCAAGCGTACGCATTACAACCAAGAACTTGGTTCGTTCATTGCGCACGAGATGAACCGTTGTATCGCATGTTACCGTTGTGTTCGTTACTACAAAGACTATGCGGGCGGTACGGATTTCGGTGTATATGCGAACGCTTCTCGCGTTTATTTCGGTCGTCCTGAATCAGGTACTTTGGAATCTGAATTCTCAGGTAACCTAACTGAAGTGTGTCCGACTGGTGTATTCACCGATAAGACTCACTCGGAACGCTATAACCGTAAATGGGACATGCAGTACGCACCAAGCGTATGTCATGGCTGTTCTTCAGGTTGTAACATCTCTCCAGGTGAGCGTTATGGCGAGCTTCGCCGTGTTGAAAACCGTTTCAATGGTGAAGTTAACCAATACTTCCTGTGCGATAAAGGCCGTTTCGGTACCGGTTATGTAAACCGTAAAGACCGTCCACGTCAGCCACAGTTCCGTACTGGCACGAATGTAGAAACAGTTTCTGTTGATACAGCATTGGATACTGTGATTGCGAAAATCCAGGGCAAAAAAGTTCTGGGGATCGGTTCACCACGTGCATCACTTGAAGCTAACTTCGCGCTACGTGAATTAGTTGGTCAAGATAACTATTCAACCGGTATGGCTCAAAAAGAGCAAAATCTGGTTGAACTGGCTGCATCGATCATGCAAACCGAGGGTGTCTATAACCCGAACATGCGTGAAATCGAAAGCTATGATGCGGTACTGATTCTAGGTGAAGACCTGACTCAAACTGCGCCACGTATGGCTTTATCTGTTCGCCAAGCTGCGAAAAATAAAGGCAAGGAAATGGCTGCAGAGCGCCGTACCCAAGAATGGCTGGCTGAACCTGTACAACGTATTGCCCAAGATGCGAAATCTCCGATTTACATTCTGGCTGCAACACAAACACGTTTGTCTGACGTTGCGGAAGGTGAAGTGGTTGCTTCTCCAAACGATATCGCACGTTTAGGCTTCGCGATTGCTGCGGGCGTGAAAGGTGAAGTCATCACTGGTCTTGATGACGATGCGAAAGCATTTGCACAAACCATAGCAGATACGCTAAAAGCTGCCAAGAAACCACTGATCATCTCTGGCACAAGTCTACAAGACGCAACTATCATGGAAGCTGCTGCACAAGTAGCACAAAACCTAGGTAATGCGGGCTTGACCTTGACTGTTCCTGAAGTGAACTCAATGGGGCTGGCAATCTTCGGTGGTCAAAGCCTTGAACAAGCATTTGCACAAGACTATGACACTGTCGTAATTGTAGAAAACGATCTATACCGTCGTTTACCAGTAGCTCAGGTTGATGCTGCGCTTGCAGGCAAACAGGTGATCGTATTGGATCACTCTGAAACTGCGACTGTGAAGAAAGCCAACATCGTATTGTCTGCTGCTTCATTTGCTGAAGGTGATGGTACTGTCGTTTCTCAAGAAGGCCGTGCACAACGTTTCTACCAAGTGTATGACCCTAACTACTACAACCCGGAACTGGCAATCAAAGAATCTTGGCGCTGGTTACACGCACTGGAAACAGGCGTACAAGGCAAAGCGATTTCTTGGACTGTGCTGGATGATGTGATCGAGTCAGTAGCAAGCAACGTTCCTGCACTTGAAGGTATTCTGGATGTAGCACCAGATGCAGGCTTCCGTGTCCATGGTCTGAAAGTGGCACGTGAACCACGTCGTTATTCAGGTCGTACTTCGATGCGTGCGCCATTGTCTGTACATGAGCCGAAACAGCCTACTGATAAAGACACTGCATTAACATTCTCTATGGAAGGTTATGTCGGTGATGAGACTCCATCTTCACTGGTACCATTTGCTTGGGCTGCAGGCTGGAACTCACCACAAGCCTGGAACAAATACCAGGATGAAGTGGGCGGTCACTTAAAAGGCGGTGATTCAGGCGTTCGTTTATTCGACCGTTTACCAAAACGTCCAGCGCGTAGCTTCGTTGCACCAGCACCTGTGCTTGTAAATGCTGAAAGCTTCCGTCTGGTGCCAATGCATCACATCTTTGCATCTGGCGAGTTCACCATTAAAACTCCGGCAATGGAATCACGTATTCCTGATGCAGTATTTGCAGTGGGCGAACAGGATGCTACACGCTTGAACCTGCAAGACGGTCAGAAGATCACTGTGAAAGCAGGCGAGGCTTCAATCGTTCTTCCTGTACAAGTGATTGAATACTTACCAACAGGTTATATTGGCTACCCAATTGGTCTTGCACCAACGGTATCTCTTGCAGAGCCTGTTTCAGTCGCGGTAGGAGCGTAATTCATGGAACAAGAATTAATCCGTCAAACGCCGCTGTGGGCTGAAAACTGGCCAATCGCCTATTCAGTACTTCAAGCGATCGTGATCTTACTGGTTGTAGTACTGATCGCTGCGTTGATGTCTTTTATTGAACGTCGTTTACTCGGCTTGTGGCAAGACCGTTACGGTCCGAACCGTGTCGGTCCGGGCGGTATGTTCCAGATTGTTGCCGACATGCTAAAAATCATGTTCAAGGAAGACTGGACACCAAAGTTTGCTGATAAATTGACTTTCCGTATGGCTCCAGCAGTTGCGATGGCAACTGCGGTGCTGTCCTTCATGGTTATTCCTGTGTCACCTTATCTAGGTGTTGCAGACATGAGTATCGGTTTGTTGTTCTTCATGGCAATGGCAGGTATTGCGGTATATGCAGTACTGTTTGGTGGTTGGTCTTCTAACAACAAATACGCATTGCTTGGTGGTCTACGTTCAGCAGCACAAACTATTTCTTATGAAGTGTTCTTGGGTATTTCCCTGATGGGTGTAGTGGCAATTGCCGGTTCATTCAACATGCGTGAAATCGTAGAAGCACAGAAAGATGTATGGTTTATCATTCCTCAGTTCTTAGGCTTCCTGATCTTCGTGGTTGCAGGTGTTGCGGTAACTCACCGTCACCCATTTGACCAACCAGAAGCAGAACAGGAACTGGCGGAAGGTTACCACGTAGAATATGGCGGTATGAAATGGGGTATGTTCTTCGTTGCGGAATACGTGAACGTAGTACTGATCTCTGCATTGATCGTAACCCTGTTCTTCGGTGGCTGGTTAGCACCATTTGGTCTTGATTTCCTTCCACCAGCATTCTGGTTCATTATTAAAACAGCATTCTTCGTAATGATGTTTGTATTGGCGCGTGGTTCTTTAATGCGTCCACGTTATGACCAGGTGATGAACTTTGGTTGGAAAATTTGCTTGCCATTGGCGTTGGTTAACCTTTTGGTGACTGGTGCTGTGATTCTGTTGAATCAGGCCTAAGACAGCAGGGAGAACAAAATGTTTAAATTTCTAGCTGGATTCGGGTCAATCGTTCGTACGTTGTTTATGGTATTTACCCATGCAACGCGCAAACGTGACACCATTTTATATCCGGAAGTGCCAGCCGAAGAAATCGTGCCACCACGTTTCCGTGGTCGTATCGTATTAACGCGTGACCCAGATGGCGAAGAGCGTTGTGTGGCATGTAACCTGTGTGCGGTTGCATGTCCGGTAGGCTGTATTTCACTCCAAAAAGCAGAACGTGAAGATGGTCGTTGGTATCCGGAGTTTTTCCGTATCAACTTCTCTCGTTGTATTTTCTGCGGTATGTGTGAAGAAGCATGTCCTACGACTGCGATTCAAATGACACCAGATTTCGAATTAGGTGAATATGTTCGTCAAGACCTAGTCTACGAAAAAGAACACTTGCTGATTTCTGGTCCTGGTAAATATCCTGACTATAACTTCTACCGTGTAACCGGTATGGCAGTTGCTGGTAAGGACAAAGGTCAGGCACAGCGTGAAAGTGCACCTGTTGATGTACGGAGTCTATTACCATGATGTGGCCATTTTATTTAATGGCCCTTGTGGCCATCGTCTCTACGGTTCGTGTGGTAACTAACACGAATCCGGTACATGCTTTATTAAGCCTGATCGTTTCACTCCTTGCTGTAGCAGGACTGTTCCTGATCGTGGGTGCACCGTTTGCGGGCGCACTTGAAGTCATCGTTTATGCTGGCGCGATCATGGTGTTATTCGTGTTCGTGGTAATGATGCTGAACCTGGGCGAACAGACTGTTGCTCAGGAACGCAAATGGTTGACTTCATCGGCTTGGGCTTATCCGGCATTGATGAGCTTCCTGATTGGTCTGATCCTGGTTTGGGTACTTAAATCAGACTACGTACAGCCTTCAATGGTGATGGGCACTGAAATGGTCGGTCCTAAAGCGGTAGGTCAATCACTCTTTACGCAATACTTATTGTTGGTAGAAGTTGCCGCGATGTTATTGCTTGCATCACTTGTTGCAGCATTCCATTTGGGTAAACGTGAACCAGGTGCAGAAGAGGAACAACAATAATGGGCAACATCCCTTTAGAGCATGGTTTGATCGTTGCATCCATTCTTTTTGCACTGGGTTTTTACGGTGTAATGGTGCGACGCAACCTGCTATTCATTTTAATGAGCCTTGAAATCATGATGAATGCTGCTGCTTTGGCATTCGTCCTGGCGGGCAGTGCATGGGCACAGCCTGATGGTCAAATCATGTTTATCCTGATTCTGACCCTTGCTGCGGCAGAGGCATGTATCGGTCTTGCGATCGTCCTTCAGTTCTATCATCGCTTCCATCATCTGGATGTGGATGCTGCTAGTGAGATGCGCGGATGAGTTATTTATATCTAACAATTTTATTCCCGCTCATTGGCTTCGTCCTTTTAGCGGCAGGGCGTCATAAGCTTCCTGAAACAGTTGCAGCCATTATTGGTGTAGGGGCTGTGGGGTTATCGGCATTGTTCGCACTCATTGCGGGTATGGACTTTGTCAACAATGGTTCTACCGCAGTAGTACAACCTCTTTGGACCTGGTTCAATGTCGGTGGTTTTGCACCGGGCATTAGCCTGCACCTGGACGGTTTGTCTCTGTTGATGCTGGGCATGGTGACAGGCGTTGGTTTCCTGATCCATATCTTTGCATCATGGTACATGCGTGGTGAACAAGACTTCGCACGTTTCTTCTCTTACTTCAACCTGTTCGTTGCAAGCATGTTATTGCTGGTACTGGGTGACAACCTGGCGTTGTTATTCCTGGGTTGGGAAGGTGTAGGTCTGTGTTCTTATCTGCTGATTGGTTATTACTACCAAAACCCTGCAAACGGTGTGGCAGCGATCAAGGCATTTACCGTTACCCGTATTGGTGACGTATTCCTGTTGATCGCCATGTTCTTGCTGTTCCAGCAATTCGGTACATTGAATACTCAGTACATCGTAGAAAATGCTGCGACTGTGATGACTCAAAGCTCATCATTGACCATCTGGACTGCACTAATGTTGTTCCTAGGTGCTGCTGGTAAATCTGCGCAGATCCCGTTACAAACATGGTTGGCAGATGCGATGGCAGGTCCGACTCCTGTTTCTGCATTGATCCACGCTGCGACAATGGTAACAGCAGGTGTTTACCTGTGCTGTCGTCTATTCACAGTATTTGAGCTTGCGCCTGAAGTGATGATGTTCATCTCGATTACTGGTGCAGTGACATTACTGGTAGCTGGTTTTGCTGCATTAGTACAAACAGACATCAAACGTATTCTGGCTTACTCAACTATGAGTCAGTTGGGCTACATGTTTATGGCTGTAGGTGCTGAAGCATACCAAGCGGGTCTGTTCCACATGCTGACTCACGCATTCTTCAAAGCATTATTATTCTTGTCTTCTGGTGCAGTGATTCTGGCTTACCACCACGAACAAAACATCTTCAAAATGGGCGGTCTGTTCTACAAGAACAAGTTCCTGTTTGCATGTTTCGCCATTGGTGGCGGTGCATTGGCTGCAATTCCATTCATCACTGTGGGCTTCTTCTCAAAAGATGCAATCCTGGGTGCGGTATGGGTACAAGGCCAATCAATTGCAGTTTACAGCACACTTTACTGGGTGGGTGTAATCGGTGCGTTCCTGACTTCGATCTATACATTCCGTCTAATCTGGGTTGTATTCTTCGGTAAAGAAAACACACCTTACCATGTAATCAAGGGTGTAACTTACTGGGGGCCATTGGCAATTCTTGCAGTACTTTCAACTTTCGTGGGTGCGGCATTAAAAGCGCCTGTGGAAAGCATTTTGAATGCGGCTAAACTTCCTGCATTTGAAATTCCGGAAGCACTTGAACATGGCATGCATACTGCAGAGTACACAGCAGTAGGTATTGCACTGGTAGGTCTTGCAATTGGCGTAGTGCTGTTTGCTTTTGCTTACAACGCTGTGAAATCTTTTGCGAAAACTTCTCTGGGTGCGGGTCTTACCAACATCTGCCGTAATGCACTTGGTTTCGACAAGCTGTATGACATCGTTTTTGTGAAGCCTTATTTGTTCTTCGCGAAACTGTTCGGCCGTGATCCGATTGATGGCTTCTGGCTAGTGCTGCCTGCACTGGTTAAAGGTGGTCATAGCTTTACCAGTTCACGTCAAACAGGTTCACTGCGTGAATATGCATCTAGTATGGGGCTCGGTGTCGTTGTCCTACTGATGATCTTGCTCGTGATTCAGGTAGTGGGGAAATAAAATGGAAGCTCCAAACAATATTATTTTGCCGGCTCTGATCCTCATTCCGTTCATTGCAGGTTTTATTTGCTGGTTGGTCGATAAACTCGACCAACACCTTCCGCGTTATATCGCGCTGATTGGTATGTTAGTGACGCTGGTTTTGACCATCGTCCTTTGGCAGTCGGGCACTTATAACTATGAACTTGGCGGTGCGGCTCCTACGTGGGCAGCCGAGTTCAAATTGCCTTGGATTCAAACCCTGGGTATTAACATTCACCTTGCAGTGGATGGTTTGTCTTTACTGATGGTTGGCTTGACTGCACTCCTTGGTGTGCTGGCAGTAGGCTGTTCATGGGGTGAGATTCAGAAAAACGTGGGTTTCTTCCACCTGAACCTTTTATGGTCTCTGGGTGGTGTAATCGGTGTATTCCTGGCGATTGACCTGTTCCTGTTCTTCTTCTTCTGGGAGATGATGCTGGTGCCGATCTACTTCCTGATCGCACTTTGGGGTCATAAAGGGGCAGAAGGCAAGTCACGTGTATATGCTGCAACCAAGTTCTTCATCTACACACAGGTGGCAGGTTTAGTCATGCTGATTGGTATCCTCGGTCTGGTGACTGTAGGCTACACCATGACTGGTCAAATCCGTTTCGACTATAACTACCTGATGGGTGTAGCGAACATGCTGGATACACAAGCGCCAGCAGTTGCTTATGCATTCATGATCTGTCTATTCATCGGTTTTGCGGTAAAACTTCCAGTTTTCCCATTACACGGCTGGTTACCAGATGCGCATGCGCAAGCACCGACAGCGGGTTCTGTTGACCTTGCAGGTATCTTGATTAAGACAGCTGCCTACGGTCTGATCCGTTTCGTGATTCCATTCTTCCCGGCGGCTTCTGCACAGTTTGCAGACATCGCGATCATTTTCGGTTTAATCGGTATTTTCTACGGTGCTTGGTGTGCTTTCCAGCAAACCGATATGAAACGTTTATTGGCGTATACGTCTATTTCACACATGGGCTTCGTTTTACTTGCAATTTATGCAGGTAACATCCTGACCTTCCAAGGTCTGATGATCATGATGCTGGCTCACGGTCTGTCATCTGCGGCGCTGTTCATTATGTGTGGTCAGGTGTACGAACGTGTTCATACACGTGATATGCGTTTGATGGGTGGTATTCGTGGTCAGTTCCCATACCTTGCATTCTTCCTGATGTTCTTCATCGCGGCGCTTGTCGGTATTCCAGGTCTAGGTAACTTCATTGGTGAGTTCCTGATCCTGATGGGTTCATTCGGTAAATTCCCTGCATTCACAATCCTCGCTGCAATCAGCTTGGTATTTGCGGGTCTGTACGGTTTGATTCTGATCCATAAAGCGTTGTTTGGTGTTCCAAACGAAGAGCAAAAACAGCACTACACAAATCCGTTAAAAGATTTAAATGCACGTGAAGTGGTAATTTTGCTGATCTGTGCATTTGGTCTAGCATGGCTTGGTCTATACCCACAAAGCTTCCTTGACGTTTCTAACTCAAGCATGGCGTGGTTAGCGAATAGCTACATTCCTGTGTCTGAAGCAGCTGATGCTGTGCAGCAAGCTGCCGTTTCAGCTGAAAATGTGGAGATCCAATAAGCCATGAACTTCACAATGTCTTTTTCTGAGCTTATGCCTCTAGCACCTGTGATGATCGTGTCATTGACTGCGATCGTCGTGATGTTGCTTACTGCAATTAAGCGTAACCATAACTTAGTTGCGACTACGACAGTCATTGGTTTAAACCTGGCGGCGTTGTACATTCTGTTCGTTCTGTTAGCGGGTCAATTTGCACCTGCTAATGTAATGAACCTGTTCCTCGTAGATCCGTTTACGATGCTGTATCAGTTTGTGATTATTGTGGCTGCACTGGCGTGCAGTACTTTGTCACATGCTTATATTGAAACCTATAAAGATAACCGTGAAGAACTATACATCCTGATGCTAACCTCCGTTGCGGGTGCGATGCTGATGGTGGCAAGTTCTCACTATGCATCTTTCTTCATTAGCCTTGAGCTCATGTCGATCCCTGTATACGGCTTATTGGCGTATACACATCAACGCTCTCAATCGCTAGAAGCAGGTGTGAAATATCTGGTGCTTTCAGCAACGGCATCTGCAATGTTGTTGATGGGTATGGCATATGTTTATGCATATACAGGTTCTCTAAGCTTTGTCGCTGAACCAGGCAAACTGTTGACTGCGTTTAGTCAACCTGCTGTGGTGATCGGTCTGGCGCTGATTGTATTCGCTGTTGGCTTTAAATTGTCACTGGCTCCATTCCACAAATGGACACCAGACGTATATGCAGGTGCTCCAGCGCCAGTTGCAACTTTCCTTGCAACTGTGTCTAAAGTGGCAATGTTAGGTCTGTTCGTACGTTATGTATTGTCTTCTGGCTTAATCCTGTCAGATAGCTTCGTAACTATCATCAGCGTGATTGCAGTACTTTCCATCATTGTAGGTAACTTGCTTGCAGTGAAACAGGTGAACCTGAAACGTATCTTGGCATACTCTTCAATTGCTCACTTCGGTTATGTACTGGTTGCGATCGTATCTGCACGTAATACAGATTTTTTACAAGTTCAAGGTTTCGCGACTTTCGAAAGTGTAAACGTCTATATCATCACGTATGTATTGACTACGATTGGTGCTTTCGGCGTGGTAACGCTGATGTCTAGTCCGTATAACAATACAGATGAAGCAGGTAGTCTGGCAGAGTACCGCGGTCTATTCTGGCGCCGTCCAGTATTGACTGCTGTATTAACTGTGATGATGCTGTCTCTAGCAGGTATTCCATTAACAGCGGGCTTCATCGGTAAGTTCCTGGTGGTGAAAACTGCAGTAGCAGGCGAGTCTTGGTTCCTTGCTGCGATGGTCATCCTGGGTTCAGGTATTGGTCTGTACTATTACCTGCGTGTGATGGTTGTCATGTACATGACTCCACCAGAAACACCACGTCTTGACGCTGTAAATCACTGGGGTCAAAAAGTCGGCGGTATCATGGTATTGCTCGTTGCATTACTGGTACTGGTGATCGGTGTTTATCCGGATCCAATCATTGCGCTGTCTCGCTATGCGTTCTTCGCAATGTCGCCTGAATTACAACAGTTTATTTTTACTTTGGTTCAAAGTGGTTTTAACTAATTCAGCGCAAGTTTGAAGTTATTACAAAAAAGCCTCCACGATTGGGGGCTTTTTTAGTTAAACAAATCCGGAAAAGTCTTTATAATAGCGGAAATTTATCTTTAACCTTCTAGGTGTTCTCCCGTGGCAATCCATGAAATCCGTCATCCTTTAATTCGACATAAACTCGGTTTACTGCGTCGTGCTGACATTAGTACCAAGAACTTCCGTGAGCTTGCTCAGGAAGTGACTATGCTTTTGACTTATGAAGCGACCAAGGATCTTCCTGTCGTTGAACATGAGATTGATGGCTGGAACGGACCGGTGACTGTAGACCGTATTGCAGGTAAGAAAATTACTGTTGTGCCAATTCTACGTGCAGGTATTGGTATGCTGGACGGTTTCCTGAATCTGATTCCAAGTGCCAAAGTCTCTGTACTGGGTCTGGAACGTGATGAAGAAACCCTACAGGCACGTACTTACTATAAAAAACTGGTTCCAGACGTACAAAACCGTCTTGCGATGATCATTGATCCAATGCTGGCGACTGGTTCTTCTCTGGTAGCTGCGATTGACGTATTGAAAGCCAGCGGCTGTAAAGATATTCGTGTGATGGTATTGGTCGCTGCACCTGAAGGCATTAAACGTGTTGAAGAAGCTCATCCAGATGTGGTGATTTTCACTGCGGCGATTGATCATGGCTTGAATGAAAATGGTTACATCGTTCCAGGTCTGGGCGATGCGGGTGACAAGATTTTTGGTTCAGTTCAAAAAGACTAATATTTTTGAAAATGAACAGAAAAGGGGCTTTTACAGCCTCTTTTTTATATACTGAATACTGACAGATACAGAGCAGGGGACGTTTATGACTTCCGAGCAATACCAAGGAAAAGTTAAACAGTACAATCCAGAAAAAGGATTTGGTTTTATTTCTTCACCTGAGGGTGAGGTATTTTTTCATATCTCGGATTTCCCCGCCGATTCAGGTGAACCGAAGCGTAATGACCGGGTAAAATTCAATGTAATTCAAAATGGTGATCGCTATAAAGCCATCAAGATTGAGCGTGTAGAAGATAGATCGAAGAAAGCCAAAAAAGCCAAAGCGGTAGCAGTCAATACTTCGATTACGTCAGCACTATTGTCGAATTTAAAGCGTTAATTTTTGCTTGGAAAATACATTCAAAAGGAGGCTTTAAAGCCTCCTTTTTATTCGAATTATAAGTTTATGTAAGTTGTAGGAATCTTGTGTAATCTAAAGCTTATAGAATGTTGCGAAAACAATAAAATACCCACCAAAGCTTAACAATATCCTTTAATCCCTTCCATATAAACTACGCATCAGTTGAATGGTCTAGAGACACATATCATGTTTACAGATGGAAGAATTAAAACCTATGATGCTGTACGAGGGATGGGAAGTATTGAACCGGCAAATAATGCGCAGGAACTTAATTTTCAGTTAGATCAATTACCTTCACCTGAAATAGTACCTCAAGTCGGAGAACGACTTAAATTTAGAATAATTGAAGAGCAAAATGCGATTCAACTGGACAATATGGTACGTTTGGATATCAAGCGTCAGGAAGAGTTCGTTTCTGAAGTAGTCGCATTGCCATCTCTAGCTTCTACTACGATAGTTAATCCGGCACGCAATACCATTTTCTTTAGTCCTACACTTTGGTTGATTCTGGTAACAGCAATTGGATTTATGATTTTTGGAGAAATTTAAGTTAGGTTCTCATTTACTAAGATATTTGTCTCATCATTCAAATAAAAAAGCATCTTACGGTGCTTTTTTATTTTTAGAATTTTTATCTATTTTTGAATACAATTACTAAAAATATTAAAGACAAGAGCGAGCTATGTTTCAAGAGGGGAAAATCAAAACTTATAACGAGGAACGTGGTTTTGGTTTTATCGAAATTGAAGGGGAAGTGAAAGACTTATTCTTTCACATAAAAGATTTCCCAAATAAGAACGTACCACCTAAGGTTGGAGAAAGCTTAAAATTCCGTAAAGTACAGGATGCAGGCAAGTTTAAAGCAGATAATATTGTGCGTTTGGATCTCAAAACGGAAACCCCTCGACATACGCCTCAGTCACGAGCATTAGAAAATAAGCCTCGTACTACTCAACGAAAACAATCTCAAGAGAAGAAAAGTAGCTTTAGCACTTATATTGGGCTTTTGATTATGATTGGCTTAGCCTATGCGGTCTATAATAAATATCAGGATTGGCAAAGCAGCAAAATACAGCCAGTAGAAGTGCAACGTATAGTTGAAGAACCACAAGTACAACAGAATTTTAGCTGTGATGGACGACAGCATTGTAGTCAAATGGGTTCATATGAAGAAGCTTTATACTTTTTAAAAAATTGTCCGAATACCAAAATGGATGGTGACGGCGATGGTATTCCATGTGAAAGCCAATTTAGACATCGCTAAATAAAAAAAGCGCCAAAAGGCGCTTTTTTTATTTAAAGTGAAATTTATGCTTCACAGAATTTCATAAAGGCTTTGAGGCCTGGACCTTGATATTTCTGGCGGTGTACCAGCATAAATAATGGACGGGTCAGAGACCAGAAGGGTGTATCAAGAATCACCAACTGACCTTTTTCACGCAATGGTTCAATTGCCAGTTTAGAAATACAGGACATACCTATGCCACCTGCAACTATCTTCAGAATTGCCTCGTTATGACCGAGTGTCAAACGGATATTAGCATCTGGAACATCTTGCAGAATGGCATTGTCAAAGACTTCGCGCGTACCTGAACCTTCTTCACGCAAAATCCATTCTACAGATTTAAAGTCTTCAGCAGTCAGTGGACGGTTTAACTGAGCAAGTGGATGATCCGGAGCACAGCACACTGCGAGTTCATCATCACGCCAATGGATGCATTGCAGCTGTGGCAAGTGACAGGAACCTTCAATCAGCGCAAGATCCAGCTGGAACTGGTTGACGGCTTCAATCATCTGGCGAGTATTACCCACCTGAAGTTGCAAGTGTGCCTGTGGCTGGATTTTTAAAAAATCCGCCATTAGGTCTGGCATCAGATAGTCGGAAATGGTCAGGGTCGCACCGAGACGCAGGTCAATGCTTTGCAGTTCACCTTTAGCAGCTTGTTCAAAAGCTTCACAGCGACCAAGAATTTCAAGTGCTTGCGGGAGAAGAAAACGACCTAAATCATTCAGCTGTAAACGCTTGCCTAGACGGTCGAATAAAGGTGCGCCAAGACCATCTTCTAAATCTGCTAAAGCCATACTCGCCGCACTTTGGGTGAGTTTGACTGCATCACTGGCTTTGGTGACGGTACCTTCTTGAGCAACTGCTACAAAAACAGCCAACTGGCGTAGAGTCATGCGCATGAATAGAGCCTTAACATTTAAAAAATATTAATAAATTATGCTGTCATGCTACCATGAGCATAGTCTTTGATGCCACGTTTGAATCATGTCTATTGAAAAATTTAGCTTAGAAAAGGTTTTATCTGTACACCGTTGGACCGATACGCTGTTTAGTTTCACCATGACCAGACCTGCACATTTCAAGTTTACTGCAGGGCAGTTTGCGCGTATTGGCTTGAAGATAGGAGATGAACTCGTTGTCCGGGCATATTCAGTGGTGTCTTCACCTTTCGATGAAACCCTGGAATTTTTCTCAATCGTGGTGCCTGAAGGTAAATTTACTTCAAATTTACAACATCTTAAAGTGGGTGATGAACTTTACCTGGAAAAGATTCCTTATGGCTATCTGATCCTGGCACGTTACCAGCTGCCATTACCACAAGATTTATGGTTACTGGGAACAGGTACAGGTTTGGCGCCATTTTTATCCATGCTGCAAGACTTTGAAACCTGGAATAACTATAAGCAAATTAATCTGGTCTATAGCGTGCGTACGCAAGCTGAACTGGCTTATGTAGAGCGTATTCAGGAAATTGCAGAAAGCTTTGGTGAAGGACATAGCGGTTTTAAATTTATTCCAATTATTACCCGTGATCCTGAAGCAGCATTGCATGACCGTTTACCGGTTCTGATTGCAAATGGTGAACTGGAAAAAGCCGCAGCTATGCAGCTTAATCCTGAAACCAGCCATGTCATGCTCTGCGGTAATCCGGATATGGTTGAAGATACCAAAGAAGCATTAAAAGCACGTGGCTTGACCATGAACCGTCGTGGTGAAGGAAATATTGCAGTCGAGAATTATTGGTAATTCCTTCAGGGTTCCTCCCTTTCTAAAAGGGAGGTTAGGAGGGATTAAAGTTAGATTATTTCCAGTTCTTGAATCCTCCCCAACCCCTCCTTTGCAAAGAAGGGGCTTTTACCTCTCTCTTGCGTAGCAGTGCTGCTCATCGCCTAAAAGGAAAGGGAGTTACAGCCTTCTAAAAGTTAGAAATGGATTAAAATTGAAAAAATATTTTCAAGTTAAAAAAGAATCCCCCCCTAAATCCCCATTTGTTAAAGGGGGGACTTTTATTTTCTTTAGGCACAAAAAAAACCTCCATACGGAGGTTTTTTGCTATTCAGGAATTAATGTACAAACATATCCATAAAGTCACGGATTTCCTGGATGGCAGTATCTGTATCGGTGGTTAACCAGGTCGGCTCAAAGAAACCGGCATAATGTTCGATTCGATCCGCGGGCACAACTAAACGTACCGGACAATCTTCTTCCAGCAGGCGCCATGGAATAATCGGAACGTCATTATCTAGCCAAGCCGCGACATTTCGTACATCAATGACCATGGCATTAATGCAGTCCGGAAAAGGCATCACCGACATTTCTTCAGTACGGCGGCGGAAATATTCCAGATCTTGCCAGCGTAGCATAAAGCTCGGTTTGCTAAATTCAATGATTCCAATCAGATGCTGATCACGAGTGTAGTGCAAAGCACATTGATGTGTGACGTCAGTGTCAAGATCAAGCGATACACTCTGTTGACGATACGCCATAAAACTCGGGTGCATGAAAAATAAGGTGGATAATTATAACGCATTTTGCGCAAAGTAGCAGGTATATTGAAAAACGGTATTTTTACAGCATGTTTTAGCCCACTTAAAATTTAATAAAATCATAATAGTATATTGTCTATTTTATAGATAATTCAATTCCTGATAAATCAGCTAAAAACCGCCAGCATCAACTGTCTGGGAAGAGAATTTCTAACTATAAGACCATAATATGTTCAGGCTAGAAAATGCCTCTTTTTGAAACTAATACCAAGTTCATCAGACTCATACATATAACTTACATCCATTCACTATCTCACCATCTTTTGTCACAGAAGCTGTGATAACTGCTTGTTATGATAAAAATCTACTTATGAATAAGAAAGAGTGAGAATGGTCATGGTTGATGATTTTAATAAAAAACCACCTTTGCATGATCAGGCAGCAATTACGCAGAAGAAGCGCATTCCTGTCTATATCCTGATTTTGGTCGGTATCTTTTTACTGGCAGTCCTGTTCTATATGTTTGCAGATGTGAAACCAGATGCGCCTGCGACCCAGCCCAATACACCAGTGCCAGCAACTGAAGCCCCTGCCAATAATGGTAGTCCGGCGACTACTCCAGGCGGCGAAAGCAATGAAGCAATGGCTACCGCAGATGATGCGATGACAGAAGCAACAGCGACTGTAGGCGAAATGTCACAAGATACAGCAGAAGCCACTGCAACTGATGCTCAACAGGCCACCCAATAATTGGAATTGTTAAAAAAGCTCTGGTTAATGACAGGGCTTTTTTGCAATAGGTGGTGATGTTTTTCAAAGTTCTGTATCTTCAGGCAAGCTAAGCACAGGAAGTTCAAGCTTTATAAGCAATCGGAAAGAGCTGAAGATTATCAAAAATAAGCTCGTGAATTCAGATAAATAGCGTAATAACAAAGAGGGCAGAAAACATGAATGATTATATGAGAGGCCCACGTGGTGGCTATGATGCCATGTACTATTGGGATCAGTTTCATCCAATTCTTAGTGCAATTGCCATATTAGTCCTAGGTTGGATTATTGCATTACTCGTCTCGGCAGGTGTTAAAAAAATCTTGCAAAAACTAGGGACCAATACACACTTAAATGCAGCGACAGGACATCGCTCTAATGTCGAGAGTATTATCGCTCGTGTTGTGTTCTGGATTATTCTGATTATTGCGGTCATCGGTGCGCTTAACGTACTGAATCTGACAGCAGTGAGCGGACCATTCAGTAATATGATCCAGCAGTTCCTGCTCTTTATTCCACAATTGCTGGCGGCTATTGCTGTGGCCTTTGTTGGATGGATTGTGGCGAATCTGGTCAAAGTCGGCTTGCAAAAAATGCTTGATCGCACTCAGCTGGATGAAAAGCTGAGTGCCGAAGTCGGTGTCAGTCCAATTAGCCAAAATATCAGTGAAATTGTTTACTGGCTGATTTTACTGCTGTTCTTACCAATTGTCTTGTCGATTCTAGGTCTACACGGTTTATTACTGCCTGTGCAGAACATGCTGACGGATGTCGTAAGTTATCTGCCTAATATCTTCATTGCTGCAGTTATTGTATTTGTCGGATACATTCTGGCAAAAATCGTTCGCGGTATTGTCGAAGGTTTGCTCAACAGCTTGAATATTCAACATCAAGCTGAAAAAGTCGGCATTTTCAAAAACTCGAATGTCGCTCAACTGATTGGTTCATTCATCTTTGCAGTCGTAATTATTACGTCATTAATCATTGCATTTGAAGCACTGGGTATCGAAGCAATTTCTCAACCAGCAACTGCAATGCTGTATGAGATCATGAATGCCATTCCAAATATCATTGCAGCTGCACTGATTCTAATTCTGGCTTATGTAGTTTCTAGACTGGTAGCACGTCTAGTAACTGAAGTCGTTGCCGGAACAGGCGTAGATGAGGTTCCAGCTAAACTGGATCTACAACGCTTCCTAGGCAAAACCAAACTATCAAGCTTGGTGGGTTATCTGATTGTACTGTTCACTATGCTATTTGCGGTTTCTGAAGCAGCGGACCGTTTAGGCTTTGAACAGGTAAGTGGCCTGATTGCGATGTTCATCTACTTCGGTGCAAACATCCTACTAGGTGCTGTAATTCTGGTGATCGGCTTCTGGCTGGCCAACGTAGTTGCCAACATTGTGCAACGCGGTGAATACAACAGTTCACGCTGGTTAGCAAACTTGGTTCGTGTACTGATCATGGGTCTGGTCATTGCAATGGGTCTACGTGCCATGGGCATTGCTGACTCGATCGTGAATCTGGCCTTCGGTTTAACTCTGGGTGCTGTTGCAGTGGCCTTTGCCTTGGCCTTTGGTCTCGGTGGCCGTCAACCAGCAGAACGTGTACTGACTGATTTGATCGATAAAGCTAAACGAGAAGCTAAAGATCCGAATCCTTTGAAAAATGAAACCAATATCATGACTTCAGGCTTAGGTGCTGATGTCAGTGGTACTACAGGTGCAGGCAGTTCAACTACAGGAGAAAATATTGTGCCGAAGCAAGATCAATCACAAGATGACAATACGCCAATGCGTACCAATTTATCCAATAGTACACCAGCGACCTTGACCACTGCACCACAGGATGATGAAGCTTCAGGTATAGATCAGGTGACACCAGATGT
Organism: Acinetobacter sp. YZS-X1-1; assembly: GCF_000804305.1. Lineage (NCBI taxonomy): Bacteria > Pseudomonadati > Pseudomonadota > Gammaproteobacteria > Moraxellales > Moraxellaceae > Acinetobacter > Acinetobacter sp. YZS-X1-1. The sequence continues at coordinate 39,917 of NZ_JWHB01000004.1, forward strand.
AGATCAGGCTGTACCGGATTCGCTTCAAGTTGATCCAATTCATCCACCAGCAAATAATCCATTTGGTTCTACAGGTGAAGAAGAACCGAATGTCGATAGTCATCCAAAAAAAGATGACCCGAATTAACCTGTTCTATCCAAACAAAATCGGCCACGCTTGAGTGGTCGATTTTTTTAATGATGAGGAAATCTGAATGAATGCCAAGAAACCGAATAATCTATTAGCACCCTTAGTGATAGCAGGCATTACCATTGGCTTTTTCACGGCTGCTTATCGATTTGTCTTTGTGAAAAGTAAACAGGATGAGCAGGCTGAACGAGAGCTGGATAAGAAAATACCTGATCCAGACGAATTTAACTAAGCCAGAATACTGCTCAGTCACTACACATAGAATTTCTTTTTTTAAAAATATAGAATATTCAAGTGAATACTAAAATAATTTTGGTATTTTTCTTGCATTAAAAATATAAAGAAAAAGGAGATCAATAATATGTGGAAAACATTGCAGCATAAATTTATGGCATCGATGGCAGACCAAGTACCATTACATCTGCAGGAAGCGGCTCAGAAAATGCAACTGACGATTGACCGTTTAGAAAATATAGACAATCTCAACCTGTTTAAAACGGATTATCTGGAATAAGCGAAGTATTTTCTTTTTCCTAGATCATCTCTGTATTAAACATATTCCGATGCGGCATGCGCTGATGACCATGCCCATTGGAAGTTAAAACCTCCCAAATGACCAGTCACATCCAGTATCTCACCCACAAAATACAAGCCTTTCTGCTTTTTGCTTTCCATGGTTTTAGATGAAACTTCGGTTGTATCCACACCGCCCAAAGTCACCTCGGCTGTCCGGTAACCCTCAGTTCCAGAAGGCTTCAATTCAAAGCCACTTAAACGTTTGGCAATCTGTTCCAACTTGTCATCACTAATATTGCCAATAGATGTTTCAGCGACTTCAGGCCAGATCAGATTCTGTAATTCTAGTACTACGCTCTTCGGTAAATGTTCGGTCAATAGTGTACGTAGCAGAACTTTAGGCTGACTCTGTTTTTTAGATTTAAAGAAATCAAACAGGTCGATACTTGGCAGAAAGTCGACCTTAAAACTTTGGCCAACATCCCAGTAATTTGACAGTTGTAGGGAGCTAGGGCCGCTCAGACCACGATGGGTAAACAGTAAAGCTTCAGTAAAACTATTTAAATTATTAGACAGCGTGGCTTCGACTGCATTACCGCTCAGACGAGTGGTGACTTCCTTGAAATTATCCGAGAAAGTAAACGGTACCAGACCGGCACGGGTTGGATAGACATGATGTCCAAACTGCTTGGCAATCTCATAGCCGATGCCTGAACCGCCTAGAGTTGGAATCGACAAGCCACCTGAAGCAACCACAACCGATTCCACTCCAAAATATCCTAAAGAAGTGACTACCTGAAATCCTTGATCGTCTACAGTGTTGACGACTTTCACTTCGCAGTTGGTTTTGATCTCGACCAGACCAGTCTTGTCACATTCAGACAGCAGCATCGCCAGAATTTCTTTAGCACCATTTAAGGTAAATAACTGTCCATGTTTACGTTCTTCATACTCGATGCCATATTCGCAGACCATACCAATAAAATCCCAATTGGTATAGCGGGTCAGTGCTGAAATCACGAAATGCGGATTATGCGAGATGAAATTTTCAGGTTCGACATAGAGGTTGGTGAAATTACATTTGCCGCCACCAGACATCAGAATTTTTTTACCCACCTTATTGGCTTTTTCAACGACTACGACTTTTCGACCACGTTGTGCTGCCATATAGGCTGTCATTAAACCGGATGCACCTGCACCTATGACCAAAACATCGTATTGCTGAACAGACATGACACACTCAAGGGAGAAGAAAGGGGAGCATTATAGACAATTTTATTTCAGCTTTCTCTATTCTTGGAAGGGGCTACCCGAATTACAGCGTGTTAGCGAATATTTATCATAAATAATTTGAAGCAGCTGGCGGATTCATGCATAGTTTTGTCATGCCTAAAAAATAATCACAATGAAAAGGAATAATTTATGACGGATACGGCAGCATACAAACAATATAATCTGATCAGCTATATTTTTCATCTACTGGGTTTTTTCCTGGGAATAACCCCATTAATCGCTATTATCATGAATTATATTAAACGTGATGAAATGCGGGGCACCTGGCTGGAAAGTCATGTGGACTGGCAGATTAAAACCTTCTGGTTCAGCTTGCTGGGTTATATTCTGGGTGGGCTGCTCACCGTAATTCTGATCGGTTTTGTGATTATTTTTCTGGTCTTTGTTTGGCACGTCTATCGATTGGTAAAAGGGTTAATTGCATTAAACGAAAATAATCCGATAGGAACTTAAGTTTCGATCAGCACTTTAAGCGAGTTAAATATTTCGACCTTGTAGTCCACCAGTATGCAGGATTAGTAGCTTTGCTTCTGCTGGAAAATAGCCTGTTTCAATTAGGTCGGAAATTCCCAACAGCATTTTTCCCGTATAAATATGCTCTAAGGGAATATCATATTCAGCTTCAAAGTGCTGTATAAACTGGATCAGTTCAGGAGTGATTTTGGCATAGCCACCGCAACAATAATCATCGAGAATGGACCAGTTTCTTTTCGTGGTCAGCTTAGCCACATCCTCATTCAGGAAATCGCCTTTTAAGGCAGAAAATCCTAATACCTGTTGCTGAGGCTGGCTGGCTTCAATCAAACCTGTGATCGTGCCACCCGTGCCTACAGCACAGCAGATCACGTCAAATTGTGCATCGCCGTCCTTTAGAATCTCCTGACATCCCCGAATCGCCAATGCATTAGTACCGCCTTCAGGAATGATGTAATGTGCGGGAAAATTTTGTGCTAACCTTTCTAGATAATCAGTGTCCTGTTTACATTGATATTCTTCACGACTCACAAAATGTAACTGCATGCCGAATTGTTGTGCCAACGCTAAAGTGGGGTTTAAAGGCTGATGAGCCAGTTCTTCACCCCGAATAATACCGGCACTCTCAAAGCCAAACTGCTGGGATGCAAACGCCGTTGCGGCAATATGATTGGAATAAGCACCACCAAAAGTTAGCAGCTTTTTAAAGCCAAGTTGCTGTGCTTCCAGAAAATTGTATTTTAGTTTAAAAAACTTGTTGCCGGATATTTGCGGATGCACCAGATCCAGACGGCGTATGGTTACAAGCCTATCTTTCAGCCAGATGCGCTGGTCTGGAATATGCTGGGCGATTTTTTCAAACATGGTATTTTCATAAGCTAAGAATGAGCAAATTATAGCGAAATAGAATCAGCAGGATGGCAGAATCATGAGCTCCTTAAACTAAGAATAAATTTTTGTAGATTGTCACAATTCATATGCTGAAAATTTAAACAAATTTGCTAATCTGAATCTTATAGGGAACTTAGAGGAGGATAGAATAATGAAAATACTATCCTGTACGATTTTAAGCGTATTGCTCTTAGGCTTATCTGGCTGTGATGATCCGCTGAATAAACCTAAAACTGATACACGAAGCATGATTATTGGCGGAGTGCCGGTGCATGACCATGATTATAAGATGCTTGATTCATCCCTCACCGCTCAAGACCAATTGAAGAAATAGCCGGATTTTGCACAAATATTGCATCATTTGTGTAGAAATATTAAAGCAAAATAAATTATTTTTACTTAAAATAAGCCATTCATTTTAAGTTTGGATGGTCACGTGGAATCATTTTGGATTTTAGGTTCAATTGCCTTTGCCCTCATGTTAGGTGCAATGAGCCCAGGACCGACTTCTATTTATGTAGCGAAAAATTCAATTGCGATCTCACGTAAGCATGGCCTATTTACAGCTTTAGGTACGGGTACTGGGGCGGCTATTTTTGGTCTGCTTGCAGTTTTAGGTTTGCAGGCATTTTTGCTGGCTGTGCCATCTGCCTATCTGGCTCTAAAAATTTGTGGTGGTTTATATCTACTCTGGTTGGCTTTTAAAATTATCAAGCATGCCAAAGAACCGATCGAGGCAGGCGATGACAGTCAAACTCAGATGTCCTTGCGTCGTGCCTATATGACAGGTTTGATTACCCAATTATCTAACCCAAAAATTGCCATTGTATTGGCCAGTATTTTTACTGCGCTTTTGCCAAAAGAAATTCCAACTTACTTTTACTTTGTATTGCCGGTTTTATGTTTCTTTATTGATGCAGGCTGGTGCTCGCTGGTGGCTGTTGCACTTTCTGCTGAAAAACCACGTCGTGTGTATTTAAAATTTAAAGCCGGTTTTGACCGTGCAGCAGGGGCGGTCATGACCGTGCTTGGCTTAAAGCTGATTTTTGGGATGAAGTAATTTTCCAATTATCGCAGACTATAAAAAGCCCCGATGATTCGGAGCTTTTTTTATTTGGTGCTTAAAAAATATTTTCTTCCGAATTAGCCGAGATCCGGTGAATAGATAAGTCTGCACCAGTAAATTCCTCTTCCTGACTCAGACGAATACCGATCAACATTTTCAGCAGACCATAAATCAGGAATCCACCTGCCAGAGCCACTACAATTGCCAGTACGGTACCGAATAGCTGTGAAATGATAGAAACACCACCCATGCCTCCGAGCCATTGCTGACCGAATACACCGACAGCAATTCCACCAAAAGCACCGCATACACCATGCAAAGGCCAGACCCCTAATACATCATCAACTTTGAGTTTATTTTGGGTATAGGTGAAGAGTTTCACAAAAATCACGCCTGCGCTGATCCCGATAAATAATGCACCCAATGGATGTACCACATCAGAACCTGCACAGATGGCCACCAGTCCGGCTAATGGGCCGTTGTGCAAGAAACCAGGATCATCTTTACCCGCTACTTTTGCTGCAATAGTTCCACCGACCATCGCCATTAAAGAGTTAATCGCAACCAGTCCGGAAATAGCATCCAGGCGTTGTGCACTCATCACATTAAAGCCAAACCAGCCAACAATCAGAATCCATGAGCCTAGAGCAAGGAAAGGGATAGATGATGGTGGATGTGCAGTAATCCGGCCATCATTTTTATATCGACCATTACGTGCACCAAGTAAAACGACTGCAGCCAGAGCAATCCAGCCTCCCATGCCATGCACGACCACAGAGCCGGCAAAGTCGTGGAAGTTGGCACCGAAGGTATTTGCCAACCAGTCTTGAAAACCAAAGTTGCCATTCCAGATCATCCCTTCAAAAAATGGATAAATCAGAGCAACTAAAAATAAAGTCGCTAAAGCCTGCGAACGCATTTTAGCCCGTTCAGCAATACCTCCAGAGATAATCGCAGGAATAGCTGCGGCAAAGGTCAGCAGGAAGAAACAGCGCATCAGGTTATAACCATGATCGGCTGCTAAAGTAGAGGCATCGTGGAAAAAATGCTGACCATAGGCAATATAGTAGCCCACCAGAAAGTAAGCGATGGCGGATAGGGAAAAGTCAGTGAGAATTTTACTTAAGGCATTGACCTGATTTTTATGGCGAACTGTCCCTAGTTCTAAAAATGCAAATCCTGCATGCATGGCAAGCACTAGAACTGCACCGAGAAGGAGAAATAATAAGTCTATATTTTGCATTGTGCGTTCCAATTTAGTGCATAGAATCACAAAAGAAATCCAGTATATAGAGGCAAACTGATTCGAAAAGAGTTACTAACAAGGGAAATTTTGATAAAGAATTTCTTGAAACTGACAAGACTCGATATGAAGCACAATAGAATTTTATGCACCAAACTAAGACATCATAAGAAAAGATAAAATTTGAATTTATATTTTGTTTTTTAGATATTTAGCTTTATCACAGAAAATGGCGTGTTAAAAATGTGTGCTAAAGGTGCACATGAAAAGTAAAAGGATTTTTAAGAAAAAATTTAAAAAAATTAAGTGATAGATTCTTTTGAATTGCAAAAGTACATCATGGTTTTAAATTTTAGAAGTCATGAAGACTATAACTTAGCTATATCTTCAATAAAGAAAACCCTAAAAAATTAGGGTTTGATCCGGAGCTAAAATCTCTGAAGTATTCAATTAATCTTTGAAATGCACAGGAATCCACTGATAGCTCTCTCCATCCTTAGAGTAAATATGACCGATCCCTGGGAATGGTAAATGTGGTGCTGCAATGGTCTGGCCTTGCTTGGCATATTCAGCAAAATGCTTTAAACGGGTTTGCACCGCAGTTTTAGGATCAACATCGAATTCTATGGCTGTTTCAGGTTTGTCGAATTGCAAGGTATGTGAATGGACGATGTCACCGACAAATACGATTTCTTGACCATCTGATTTGAGTTTAAAGCTGTAATGCCCTGGGGTATGACCAAAGGATGGCTTAAACTCGATCCCACCAAAGGCTAAAGATTTATCAGAAAAGACTTTCACTTTTTTAGCTTTTTCATAGGGTGCAAGGGCGACTTTAATTTTCTTTACGGTGCCTAAGAAACCCTCCTGCTGGTCTTTCGGTAGTTTTTTAACGGTATTTGGACTTAGCCAGTAGTCATATTCGGTTTTAGAAATATGTAAGGTGGCATTTGGATAATTTGCTGCGCCATTATTTGAAATGCCACAAACATGGTCAGGGTGGAGATGAGTCAGGAAAATGCCACTCACTTGTGCAGGTTGATAACCCGATGCTTTGAGATTGTTATAAATTGACCCTAAGTGTGCACCAAAGCAGCTTGCAGCTCCGCTATCCACCATAAGTAGTTGATTACCTGTATTAATCAGGAAAGCATTGACTGAAGTCTGTATACCTTTGGCTTGATCGGCATGATATTTCTTCAAAATCTCAGTTTTTTCTGCATCACTTAGGCCTCTAAACATCGATGGATTTAAGTAGTTTGTACCATCGAGTAGGGCAGTAATCTGAGTATTACCAATTTGGTGATGGTAGTAGCCGGCGACTTGTTTTGGTGAAGCAATCGTTGCAGTTTCAGCAGCCTGACTCACACTTACACTCAAAACAGAAAATGAAAGTAAAGAAGTGAGAAGGGATGTCCTTAAAATATTCATGGCAATTCTTATGGTTGTGAAGTTTATGCTATGTATTAGCATGTAAAGCATGAAAATAGAATATAAAAATATTTACCTTTTTTAAAGAGAGAAGAGAAATTGAATATCTGTACTAGGCATTCAGTTTGAATCTGTATATTGATTTTGTAAGGAAATAAAAGATTTTTTTATCTAAAAATATTTTTATAAATAAAATACTTAGATAAATTTCACTTTTATAAAAAAGCCCGTTAACATGGGGTATTGCAAACAGCCGTGGGTATCGCTATGAGTTTTTGGAAAAAGAAAAATAATGCAGCATTTGTATTTTTCATTATTACCTTATATTCATTGCTAGGCTTCGGCATTGGCTATGTCATCTGGGAATTTTTCCTTGATAAATAAGTGCTATCTGATTTATAGATCGACGTAAAAAAGCCTCTAAAGATAGAGGCTTTTTTAATAAGCAATTATTTACTGCATTCAGGCTGAGAACGGTCAATAATTTGAGTGCCTTCTACGCGATAGCCAATTTGGCCTACCAGAAACGCTTGATTTAGTTGAGTGATGACTACATCAGAAAGTGCTACTGCACAACGATCTTTTTCAATTGCACGATCTACTGCTGTTTTGAAATTAGGAATACCTAAAGGGAATAAAATTACTGGAACTTTATCTTCGCCTTTAACACGTTCGCCTTTAACGAACTGAGTTGAGTTTAGGTTGAAGTTTTTCGTTGAAGCTACAGTCATATCAGCCATACGAACTGAACATCCTGTGAATAGAATTGTTGATGCTGCTAAAGCTGAAACTAGTAATTTTTTCATGTTTACCCCGAATAATTCTAAAAATAAAAAAAGCGTTTAGATTCTATAGATATATTTTTTAAAAACAAGAAAATAAATTGTATAAATGATAAAAAATCTAAAGGTGAAAAACTTCTATTGGCTAAGTATTATTTTATTAGATTAAATAAAAAGCCCCTACATCAGTAGAGGCTTTTCTTCTATCTAAGACCTAAATCTTAAGAAACTTTATCACCCGGTTTAGCACCAGATTCAGGTGAAATCACCCAAACGCCTTCGCCATTACCAGCCGCAAGTACCATACCGTTTGAAATACCAAAACGCATCTTACGTGGAGCAAGGTTCGCAACCATCACCACCAGTTTACCTTTCAGGTCTTCCGGTTGATAAAACTCACGGATACCGCTGAAGACATTACGTGGTTCAGCTTCACCGACATTTAACGTGAGTTGTAAAAGCTTGTCAGAACCTTCAACGGTTGCAGCATCCAGAACTTCCGCTACACGCAGGTCAACTCTGATGAAGTCATCAATGGTGATGATTTCAGCTTCACCGACTTTAGGCTCAGCTTTCTTCTCTTTGGCTTTCTCTTTTTTCTTCTCAGCTTTTGGTGCTTCAGCAACAGGTGCAGTTAAGGAATCTTTAGACGCATCGACCATTGCAGCCACAGCTTTCGGATCAACACGTTGCATCAATGGCTGGAACAATGCAATTTCATGACCTGTTAAGATTTCTGTACGTGAAGCAAAGTCGAAAGAAGCTAGTTTCAGGAAGGCCTGAACCTGAGCAGCCAATGTTGGTAACACTGGAGCTAAATACACAGCCAATTGACGGAATAGATTAATACCGACAGAACACACGTTATGAACTTGCTGTTCTGCACCTTCAATTTTCGCTAAAGCCCAAGGTTTTTTCTCATCGATGTACTGGTTGGCTTTATCTGCAAGTGCCATGATTTCACGGATCGCTGCCGAGAATTCACGGGTTTCATAAGCTTTAGCAATTGAGTCACCAGCTTCAATAAAGCTTTGAACCAGTTCAGGCTCAGCACAAGTTGCACTTAACTTGTTATCAAACTTGGTATTGATGAATTTTGCACAACGGCTGGCAATGTTGACGACTTTACCAACCAAGTCAGAGTTCACTTTCTGGACGAAATCATCCAGATTCAAGTCAGAATCTTCAACCTTGTCAGAAAGTTTAGAAGCAAAGTAATAACGCAGGTATTCAGGATTCAAATGCTGTAAATAAGTTTCAGCTTTAATGAAGGTACCACGAGATTTAGACATCTTCTGACCATTTACAGTCAGGAAACCGTTCACGAATAAACCGGTTGGAGTACGGTAGTCTGCACCTTCCAGCATTGCAGGCCAGAACAGGGCATGGAAGTAAACGATGTCTTTACCAATGAAGTGATAGACTTCATTTTTAGAATCTTTTTGCCAGAAATCATCAAAGCTTAAGTCAGGACGTTTGGTTTTGATGTAATTTTCGAAGCTCGACATATAGCCGATTGGCGCATCCACCCAAACATAGAAATATTTGTTGGGTGCATCTGGAATTTCAAAACCGAAATAAGGTGCATCACGTGAGATGTCCCAGTCGTTTAAGCCATTATCAAACCATTCATCCAATTTGTTGGCGATAGATACGGGTAGACGACCTTCGTCACGGGTCCATTTTTGCAGGTATTCACCAAAATTTGGTAGTTTAAAGAAGTAGTGATCTGATGATTTCTCAACAGGAGTCGCACCGCTTAAAGTCGATTTTGGATTTAATAATTCAGTCGCGTTGTAAGTTGTACCGCAAACTTCACATGAATCGCCGTATTGGTCTTCCGCCTTACATTTTGGGCATGTACCCTTAATGAAACGGTCTGACAGGAACATGCCTTTTTCAGGGTCAAATAACTGGGTTACAGGGCGAACTGCAATATTGCCGGCTTCACGGTTTTTGATATAGATTTCTGAAGCGCGGGCGCGGTTAGTATCACTGTGGGTAGAGTCATAATGATCGAAATGCACACCGAAACCGTCAAAGTCACGAATGTGTTCTTTTTGCACATTGGCGATCTGTGCTTCAGGTGAAATGCCATTTGCCTCAGCACGCAGCATGATCGCTGTACCATGAGCATCATCCGCACAGACATACGTCACGTCATGACCCATTGCACGCATTGCACGTACCCATATATCAGCCTGGATATAGCCGAGTAAGTGACCCATATGAATCGGGCCATTGGCGTAAGGAAGGGCATTGGTGACTAGGATTTTACGCACGGATTCACTCTCTCATTCGTATTCATTATGCAATGGGCCATAATTTTACATGATGCAGAAGGGATTACAAAGAAATGCTTTTACAGAAGCCTCAGGAATAAATCAGGCTGAATATTCAGAATACAAAAACTGGCTATAGGCGGATAATTGGCCCGTAAAAATTCGATTGAGATAAGTTGATGCTACTTCCTGCAATCAATAGCAACAACATGTACAGGCTTTGTTGCAGTTTGCTTAATTCATCCACGTCATTGCATGCTTTGTGCTAAAAATTTAGCTGATCATTTTTATTATGACGCCTTAGGAGGGTACTCATGACTCAGAATAACCAGACAAGTACTTCAAAACAGAATCAAGATAAAGAACAACATGCACGAGAGCTGCATGACAAAATTGAACAAGAGCAGAAGCAGAACGAGATTGATAAACAGCATAAGCAGAAACATGAAGAAGTCCTAGAAGCCCAAAAAAATGGTGCTGATGAAAAGTCTGATAATCAGCGAGACTCTAAAGCATCTGGTAATCAGCAATCAGAGCAAAAAGATGCGTCTAAAAATGACCAATCTGATTTTGATAATGTTGATCAATCAGATAAAAAGACCGAAAGCACCAAAATGGATGACTTAAAAGCAAAAGCCATCGCAATTGGCGAAGAGCTATTGCAAAAAGGCGAAAAGATTCTGAATGAGCTGAAAAATGGCAAATCAGACAGCCAAAAAAATGGTGAACAAGGTTCAGATGATTCGAAAAAGGCACAAGCAGATCAAAGTTCTGGAGATAAATCAGCAAATCAGGCTGACCAGGATCGTATGGCAAATTTAAAAGATGAAGCGCTACACAAGTTTGAAGATACCAAGGTCAAAATTAGTGATTTGGTAAATGAAGCTGCTACGAAACTAAATGAGTTGAAACAGATGGCGGCTGAAACCATGACCAAAATGAAAGGCGATGACCAGTCTCAGTCAGATGATTTAAAAAAGCAGGATCAGGATTCTTCATCTAAAGAGGCTAAGGATAAGGACCAAAAATCAGCTCAGACCAATAACAAAGATGATGCTAAAAAGGATCAGGATAAGGCTGATCAATCTGGGCAAAACAAGACCGATCAAGATAAAAATCATAAATAATCATTTCATATCGAAAATCACTTCATTCAGTTTTTGAATGAAGTGGTTTTTTAATGACTACTATCTAATTAATTTAATTTAAAATTTTAAATATCGATAATATAAAACAATAAATAAGATGTGATGCTGACTTTATAAATTTTCTTCCCTGTAACCCTTTAAAACCAAGTAAAATAGTTGGAAATCATATTTGTCTTTCAGGCTTGTGAATACAGATTGCTTAACCTGAGCCAAAAACCTCGTTAAACTAAGCTATTCAGATGTCTATCTATATTTTTGGAGTAACCTATGTCCTGGCTTTCTTCGCTTAAATCGGTTTTTTCGCCTTCCAAGGAGGTGAACGAAGAAGCTGTGCAGAACGTACTGCAAAATTATGTCTTGCCAAATTCTAGCAATGCACTGAAAGACCGGATTACTCAGGTCAATGTGCAAGGTGAGATTCTGCAAATCACCATTAATACCTATCCGGAAGAAAAAGAGCAGTTACAGCAGATTCATGATGAACTGGCGGATGCGCTAGAGAAATGCGGTATTAAAGAACTAAACCTGCATGTGATTCAGCAAAAGACGAGTCATAAAAAAGAAGGCGGTTGTGGACATCATCATGCAGAAGGCGAGAGCTGTTCCAGCCAGCCGCAAACTGCTGCTTCAAAATCGAATCTGCCACCTGTGGTTGATGCTTCAGGTCATGCAGCTCAAGCAGAAGCTGACCCAAATAATCCGCCGATCCAGAAAGCTGCTCCACAGCAACGTGATGTGCCGAAGCATCCACGCATTCAGAATGTCATTCTGGTCTCTTCAGGTAAGGGCGGTGTAGGTAAATCAACCACAACTGTGAATCTGGCTTTGGCTTTGCAAAAATTAGGTTTGAAAGTGGGTGTACTGGATGCGGATATTTATGGTCCAAGTATTCCGACGATGCTCGGCAATGCCGGCAAAACCCCGATGATCGAAGCCGAGCAGTTTGTCCCACTTGATGCGTATGGTATGGCAGTGCTGTCGATTGGTCACTTAACAGGTGATAATAATACGCCGGTTGCTTGGCGCGGTCCGAAAGCAACAGGTGCCTTGATGCAGCTATTCAATCAAACCCTATGGCCAGATCTGGATGTATTGATGATTGACATGCCGCCAGGTACAGGTGATATCCAGTTAACGCTTGCTCAGCGTATTCCAGTCACAGGTGCTGTGATCGTCACCACACCGCAAAATGTGGCATTGCTGGATGCAACTAAAGGTATTGAACTGTTTAACCGTGTGCAGATTCCAGTGATGGGTGTAGTCGAAAATATGTCGACCCATATCTGTTCGAACTGCGGTCATGAAGAACAGATCTTTGGTAAAGGCGGCGGTGATAAACTGTCAGAGCAATACAATATTCCATTGCTCGGTCGTCTGCCTTTGAATGCAGTAATTCGTGAAAATGCCGATGCCGGTAAGCCTTCAGTGATTGCTGGAGATGATGCTGCTGAAAGTTACATGACCATTGCCAAGAAAATTGCAGCGAAATTGCCAAAAGCAGAAAAAGATAAAACTCGTATTTTCTAAGATTCTATAGTGAAAAAAAGAGAGCCGAGACTCTCTTTTTTTATGAGGTTTTAGTCGTGACTGTATTTTCTTTTCTTGCCTGAATGATATTAAAGCCAATTGCAATAATCACCATGATGGTGCCGATAATATCGGTCATGGTCTCAGGCACAATCATCATGAGTGCACCAACCCCCAGGAAGATACGCCAGAACCAATTCATCGCGGTTTTAAAGTAGCCTTCTACTGCGGCCCCCAGTGCCAGAATGCCGACAATCGACGTCACGGTAATGCTTAAAATGACATTCCATGCCGGTAAGGCAAATTCTTTGGCATTCACGGCAATATCTGTTGTATCAATCATCAGCATCGCCGGGTTATAGACAAATAGGAAGGGCACAATAAAGCCAGCCAGAGATAGGCGTAGTGCCAGGAAGCCAGTCCGCATTGGATCACCACCCGCAATCCCGGCACCGGCGAAGGCGGCCAAGGCGACGGGTGGGGTAATATTGGCAAACAGGCCAAAATAGAACACGAACATATGCGCAACTAGGATTGGAATATCAAAGTTGGCTAAAGCCGGAGCTGCCATGGTTGCGGTAATAATATAGGCAGGAATGGATGGTAGGCCCATACCCAAAATCATCGATGCAATCATGGTAAAAAACAGTGTTAGAAACAGACTGCCTGCACCAATACTCATAATTGAAGAGGTCATTACCGAGCCAAAACTGGTCAAGCTGACCACACCGATAATAATACCCACCACTGCACAGGCAGACATCACAGAGAGTGACTGTTTAGCACCATCTGCCAGTGCTTCCAGGATTTCCTTCGGTCCCATCCGCGTAGATTTTCTAAATGCAGCAACAACGATGGTTAATAAAATAGTATAAACCGCTGCATAGCTGACCGGAATTGACTGGAATAAGAACACCACAAGCGCAATAATTGGAAGTAATAAATGTCCGCGCTCTTTCAGAACTTCTTTGACTCGTGGCAAGTCTGCTTTGGGAACGCCTTTAAGATTATCCCGACCTGCCCTGAAATGGACTTGTGCCATTACACCGAGATAATACAGTAGGGCAGGCAATACCGCGGCTAAGGCAATCGTGCCATAACTGACACCAGTTGTTTCGGCCATGATGAATGCACTAGCCCCCATGACTGGAGGTAAGATCTGTCCGCCTACAGAAGCACTGGCTTCCACTGCACCGGCAAAGTTTTTGTGGTAGCCAATTTTTTTCATCAAGGGAATGGTAAATGAACCGGTTCCTACCACATTGGCAACCGCCGTACCATTAATACTACCCATAAAACCGCTGGAAATCACCGCAACTTTGGCTGGCCCACCTTGCTTATGACCGGCAAGTGCCATGGCCAGATCATTGAATAATTTTCCCATTCCCGATTTCGCCAAAAATGCACCAAACAGGATAAACAAGAAAATGAAGGTGACTGAAGCACCAATGGCTGAAGAATATAAACCTTCAGTCTTCAGATACATTTGCCCGAAAATATCACTGAATGTATAGGGGCGAGTGAGCAAGCGATCCGGCATCCAGTCAAAATGACTGACAAATGGATAGCTTAAGAAAATCAGTCCCAAGATCGGCAACATCCAGCCCATTACCCTTCGAGCAGCCTCAACCACCAATACTACCGTCATAATTGAGAAGACAATGTCCAGTGTATTGGGAATGCCTCCCCGGGTAGTCATAATGGCTTGGTATTCTTTAAACAAATAAAAGAAAGAAGCAAAAGAGGCACTGACCCAAATCCAGTCCGTCCATGCGACCTTTTGCCGGCTACTGGCCTGACGTGCTGGATACAACAAGAAAATCAGCGCCAGACCAATGGATACATGGGCTGCACGTTGAATCAGTTCTGGCAAAGGATTAAAAGTAATATAAAGATGAAATAACGAATAGGATATTGCCAAGGCAGCAATAAACCAGCGAACCGATTTGTTGATCGGATTGCGAGTGACAGATTCACGGTCAAATTTTTCTAATAATTCTTGTTGCTGTTGATCATCCAGTGCTTCGGTCACATTTCTTGTTTCTTGTGGATTCATAGGCAATCATTTAAACCTCTTTTTTTCCATAGGCTGTCTTTTTTTATAGAGATCTGTACCGTGCTATAGTCAGGAAAATCCTGATAAATATTCCAGATCCGATCAGCACTCTCAATACTCTCAATTTTTCCCTGCATTCTGCGTGAAATCACCCAATTGATTTCTTTCATCTTCCGGTTGATTTGCATATGGATATTGCCATCATCCTGTCGAGTAATAGTACCTTGATCAGGTGTACCCGCACCAAATGAAACGAACTGAGTATCTGTCAGAATGAAATGATCCTTGTCTAGAAGATAACGTTCTTTCCACTGTGTTCTTTCTACCGAATGCATCCAGCTCAGCTGAAAAGATTTCTGGTCAATTTTGCACTGGAAATTTTGCTCTTTCACTTCCACAAAAATATACGAAAATGTCATCCAAACACAGGTAATAAAAAAAGTAGCCAAACTAAAAAGTGCAGCAATCGCTGCACCTTGTATCCATTTCATCAGTTCGCTTTATTCTCATCATAGAATTTTTTCGCGCCCGGATGCAGTGGAGCAACCAGACCTTTTTGTGCACCTTCTAAAGTGATTTCTTTAGCAGCCTGATGCGAATTTGCCAGCTGATCCAGACTGGAGAAGAACGTCTTGGTTAGCTTATATACATCATCGGTAGACAAATCTGAGCGAACCACCAATGCATTCATGATCGCTGCTGTTGGAATATCCTCAGCATTGCCATAGGTCCCTTTAGGAATGGTCATTGGCAGGAAATACGCCTGATCTTTGGCAATCGCTTTCACTTTATCTGGATTGATGCTGACCAATTGAAGGTCAAAACCCTGTTGCAGTTCCATTAGGGAGGAGTTTGGAAGACCACTGGTCAGGAAGGCTGCGTCCAATTTTCCGCCTTTCAAGGCATCCGCTGCTTCGGCATAACCTAAGTAATCTACTTTGACATCCTTATAAGTGATACCAAAACCGTTCAATAGAGTACGGGCATTCACTTCTACACCTGAATTCTGGGCGCCCACCGCAATACGTTTGCCCTTGAGATCTTCAATATTTTTGATACCAGAGCGCTTTGAGGTTACGATTTGCACATAGTTCGGATAAAGAGCAGCGATCTGCTGCACGTTGTCAATCTTGGTGCTAAAACTGCCTTGACCATTAATTGCTTCGGTTAAGCTGTCGCTCATGACAAAGGCCATTTCAACTTTGTTCTGTTTTAATAAATTTAGATTTTCGACAGAAGCCCCTGTGGTCTGGGTTTTGGAACTCACGCCGTAGGTCTTGTTATAGATTTCAGCCAATCCTGTTCCGATGACATTATAAGGACCTGAAGCACCGCCTGTCGCAATATTTACAAATCGGGTTTGCAGTTTATCTGCAGCTACGCTCTCACCAGATGCAGCCTGATTATCTGATTTATTTTGTGCATTATCATTCGAGCAAGCAACTACGCCTGATAGCGCTAAACTCATGACTGAAAGTTTGATCCATTTATTCATATATGACTCCTGATATTATTCTGTAGTTCTTAAAATATAATTAAAACAACAATATACTAAACCGTCTGGATGTTAAAAAAATGTGAATTATCAATTGTTGTCCTTGTACAATTTAACAGCAATTATTTTATCTGAATACCTTTAATAGCATTTTTTTCAAAAATTTACTTTATCAATATGTTGAACAAATTGAGCAAGATAGACATCTTAAATGGAGAGTGGAAATTTAATCATTAGGAGTTAGGTAAAAGTTGCTCCCATCATCAAATCTTTCTGAAGTGCCCAAAGTTCATAGGCAAGAGCAGGGATTTTAGTGAATTAAAATTCAATCAAAAGTTACCAGAAATAATGATTTCAAAGTTTTGGATGATTTTTCTTTCATGTTCTAGAGACTAATATTTCAGGAACTTTAAGTCCGAATACTCTATTGAAACTTCTACTTTTATAGTAATTTTATTATGAGTTTATAGCTTTATAAATTGTCAAAATTGACTGAAAGGTAATTCTCTTATATTTTTACGTAATTATATGAAATTAATTAAAAATAATAAAATATAAAATTTTTAATATGTTCTCTTACAATTATTTTTTTGCAGATTTGACCGGATTATTTTATGCTTAATACCTAAGAGCGAGGTCAAACTATGATTTCATGGTTATTTATTGGTTTAGTGGCAGCCATTCTATTAACACCGGGCCCAACCAATACTTTATTGGCATCGTCAGGTATTCAAGTTGGATTTAGAAAAACTTTTCGCCTCATCCCTGCAGAAGCTTTCGGCTATCTCATCGCAATTACATGCTGGGGCTTTTTGATTGGTAAAATCTCGGCCTATTTGCCGGAATTACCTCATATTCTCAAACTCTGTAGTGCTGCTTATATTCTATTTTTAGCTTTAAAATTATGGCGTACTGCAGAACTTGGTGAAAATTTTCAATGTATTTCGATTCGGGCACGGGAACTATTTTTTGCGACTTTGTTGAATCCTAAAGCATTATTATTTGCTTCGGCCATTTTCCCGGTCATTGTGTGGAAAAGCAGTCAATATTATGTGACTTATATGCTGGCATTCTTGGCATTACTTATTCCTATCGCATTTTTCTGGACCTTTTTAGGTAGTTTACTGGCCAGAAAAAACAATCGCTGGCTGAATCAAAAGAACTTACAAAAGACCGCTTCGATTATTTTAATGAGCTTTTCTGTACCTTTATCCTATTCAGCACTCCTCAGTCTTTAAACCTGAAAAAGCAGCTAAATTTCCTGAAATTTAGCTGTCAGAATTTCGCTTATTTTCATTAGTGTCAATTTCAGTTAAAGTACGTCGCAATTACTTATTTTTAAGATTTTTGGATTATATCAATGGCAATTAAGTCTGATCGCTGGATTCGCGAAATGAGCGAAAAACACGGCATGATTGAACCTTATGCAGAAAACCAGATTCGTCTGGATGAAAATGGTCAAAAGCTGATTTCTTATGGTGTTTCAAGCTATGGCTATGATGTGCGCTGTGCGCGTGAGTTTAAAGTATTTACCAATGTTCACTCTGCAATTGTCGATCCGAAAAACTTTGACGAAAAAAGCTTTATCGATATTGAATCGGATGTTTGTATCATTCCCCCCAACTCATTTGCGTTGGCACGTACAGTAGAATACTTCCGTATTCCACGAAATGTACTGACCGTTTGCTTGGGTAAATCGACCTATGCACGTTGTGGCATTATCGTGAATGTGACCCCACTTGAACCTGAGTGGGAAGGTCATGTCACGCTAGAGTTTTCGAATACGACTAACCTGCCTGCACGTATTTATGCGGGTGAGGGTGTGGCTCAAATGTTGTTCTTCGAATCAGACGAAGTTTGTGAAACCTCCTATAAAGATCGTGGTGGTAAATACCAAGGGCAGACAGGCGTTACTTTGCCTAAAGCTTAATCGTTTTAAAGCATTCAATAAGCGAGGCAAATGCCTCGCTTATTTTTTTGCTGTTTCATTCATCGGAAACTCGGGGTTTTTAGGCTTTTGGCTTTGGTAATCTTGCTAAAAATAAGCATAATGAAGAATGAATATATAAAAAAGATGTGCCAAGCATCATAAAAATCAAAAATTGAAGGCTGGGAAGCTGAAGGATAAAGATGCGGAGCATCAGATAAGAAGGATAGGTCGAGATGGCTCAAATAAAAGCTAAATTTCAATTTCGTAAAAGCTATTTGGCAATGATGATCGGTTTAGGATTATTGCCATCCGCACATGCAATGCAGGAATTAACTGATTCTTCTCTTTCTGATACTACCGGTGAAGGTGTTGCCCTAGTACTTGATGACTTTAAAATAGTTTTTCAGGCACCGAATGATGCTTCCAGTGGTTCAAGCTATGCACGAGGTATTGCCAATCCAGGTCAGGCAGACACTGGCTTTATTCGTATTATTCCGACTGGAGAGAACTATGCTCAGTTAGGTGAACGTGCCTATAACAAAGTCTATGATCGAGTGTATGCGAGTAGCTATTTAAATGGTATCAGTGCAAATGCCAATCTTTATCAAACGACTTATGACAATAGTGTTAGTACCTATAAAACTCAAAACTATAATACGACTTTAACTGCAATCCGTAATGAAATTGGTGCTAATGCGCGTGCTGGTCTTGTTGAGCAATATCGCAATTCAGATTTAATGAAGCAGTATTATGATCAGCGCTATCAAGATTATTATGATGGTAATCTTTGGCCTTTATCTCTAAGTAATGACGGAACAATAACAAAACCTGATTCATTAGAATCTACATTATGGTTAAAAGATAAATCAGCAGAATATGCTTTAGCTAATACTTATGAAATGATTGAATTATTATGGGGGAATCGTGCATCCGTTTCTCTTAATAATAAATGGACTCAGGCTGTAGGATCCCGAAGTAATTTGATCGATCCTGGGGTAACAACGATTGTTGAAAACCGGACTCAAGAAAAACTAGCAATTGAAGCAGATAAATATGCACTAATTCAGGCAAAAAATGCAGTGACCGCTATGGAGCAGGCGGTTAAAGCGAGCGCAACAACAGCGGCCAAAGAAGCTGCAATGGGTACCTCAGTCAGTACGCTACGTACGAAGGCTGATGTATTTATCTATGGTTTAGCTTTATCAAAAAGTGATAACTCACTCAGTAGCCGCTATAGCAATCAGGGGTTTAATTGGGGAACAGCCAGCAATCCCTGGTTATTTCATGCCGGAGCCGAAACAGTAAAACAGTTTACGGATACTGGAAAAGAAGTGGGCTATCTAGCTTTGGAAGCACCTCTTGCAACAGTTGCTGCAAATGAAGCAGATAATAATATTAAACTAGGTTTTTGGACTGATATTTTCTCACGTTCTTTAAACTCAAGTAATACCGTAGATTATGCTACTGGAGCACCTACTTCAGGCTTAGATATTTCTGAACGTTTTCGTGCACAGTTTATTGCTAATGGTTTGAGCATGAACGGCTCACAAGTCCGACTATTTCAAACCCTTACATCGCCTGATCTTACATATAGTCAAACCTTAGGCCTGGCGAGTCTGATCCGACTCAATACGAATGATGACCCCTCTACTCTGACCAGTGATTCAAACAATTTGAACAGTAAAGGGATGCGCATTAGTAGTGCAGCAAAAGAGAATAATCTTGATGGAGATGGTCCGACCCCTGCTTTAAATGGCTCTGCAGCTCCTATATTTCATGATACCGAGGGATTGTATTTATATAGCCCAAATATCAACCTGGTACTAGGAACTATGTACCAACCTTTTGTTGTGGGTTCGGAAGGAAATAATATTATTTTGGAAGTTACACGTATTCCTAAAATTCCAGATATTTACAACCGGATTTATCAGCGTTATCCAGATGGAAAAGGTGGCTTTTTAGGATCAGAAGCACTTTTAGGCTCTACATGTAATGTATATACATGTGGTACTGAAATTAAAGCTCAAGCTTCAGATAGCATTGCCTTGTATCAAGGACGTGATGCGACACACAGTAGTATCGCCATTGGTTCTGTTGAACGTATTGCCAATACCAATATGCTGAAGGCAAAAGATGATAATAATGCTACCGGTGTGGTATTTAGGGGAGCTACTGATAACTCAATGAGGAATTTTGGTTCAGCAGTGATTGATGGTGTGTTGATTCAACATCTAAAAATAAAAACTACAGGTCTATAAAGGAATAGGGCAATGTTGAAAAAGTTAATGCTTGCTACAGTTCTTGGGATTTCTTTAGCGACACAAGCCGGCTTGGTCAGTCTTGATCCGCAGCAAATGACAGCAGAAACGGGTCAAGGTGGAGCGGATTTAAGCTGGACCTTGTCACTCAACCATCAATACGCTACTGATTTAACGAAATCTCAAATTTCTGAAACGGTCGCTAATAAGTTAGAAGTATATTACAAGCCAACAACAGATTGTGGAATTAACACCTTGTTTTGTCGCTTGGCGATTTCTCCGAACAATCATGTCGACGCCCAAGGCAATAAAAAATGGCTAGTATTTAAAGGCATACAAGGCACCCTGCAAATTGATAAATTTTCTATCGATGGCACCACGATTACTAATGCGGCAGGCGATCCTCAAACAGCCATGAAAATCACTTTTTATGATGATAAGCCTTTGAAAATAAGAAATTTGGGCTTTAATACTTTGGCTATTGAAACCGGAACTGGGGAGGGTGATAAGGAAGGCTATGCCAATTCAGAAAAGTATACGACCTTCACCAATCGTGTTTATAAAGAGGACGGTACATATACCACTGCCTCAGCAGATGTTCCAGAATTTGACCGGGGGCGTGAGAAGGGCTTTATGGGTCTCAATATGCACGGCAACATGCACATGTCAGGAAACTTAAAAATATTTGGCTTTAACTGCTCAGCAGGGAGTGCACAAAGCCGTTGCTAACTGCATGGATGCAGCATAGGGATGAAAGAATGAAAAAAATAAAATCACAAATTAACTTATTAACGGTATGTATCTGTTTGGCACAGCATAGTTATGCACTAGAGCTGATTGAAGAACAAGAATTAGGTTATATCACTGGTCAAGACGGTATTACGATTACGCACGAGGTATCAAAAGTTGAAGTTGAACAGCTCAATTGGTATGACCCGAATGCTGATGTAAATACCAAGATGGGACTGGGATTGCATAAAGTAAAAATCTTAGGCAAAGATCAAAATGCGATTTTAAGCCAGCTTAAGTTTGATGTCGGTGCGACCGATGCTGGTGCAGGGATTCGTTTAGAAGCAAGCGTAGCTCCCTTTAGTGCCAATGCAGATTTTAAACTGGTGAGTAAGGAATGTGCTGGAACAAGCTGTGTCGAAAACAATCAAAATTTGGGCAAACTAGGTCTTGCGATTGATAGTCCATTTAAAATGGTGCTTCAAACGACAGCTGGTTTATTCAATAAGAATGAAACAGCTACTATCGATTTCAATTTGCAAGATGCCACGATTAAACATACTTTAGGTACAAATAGCTTAGTTCTAGATAACTTTAATTTTAACTTCGCTGGTACGGGCTATATGTATATAGACCCGACAAAAGGCATCGTACTCGCCAGTAAAAGTGGCACACAAGACCATTTAATTAATTTAAAACCAGTGGCTGTAGGAACAACTGGTGCGCAAACAGCTGGATTAAACTTTGATTTGCGCTATCAGAATGGAGATGGCGATTTAAAAAATATCATGCGCTATGGTATTTCGGGTGCAGTGAGTAATGCACGTTTGTCGTTAGGTGCCGATCAGTCAAAACTGAATTCTTTTGATATAAGTAATAAAGTTGGTGGTGTGCTGACACGACAAGGTCGCAGTGTTTCAAGCTATAACGCAGGTGAAGGTGGCTTGCATCTTGGTTTATCAGCTGATTTTACCAATCAGGAAGTGGCAGCAGCACAGGGTTTAAAGCCAACAACTTTGGAAATTGGTCATACGGGTAAAGGAAGCTATGCAGTTCAGTTTAATGAATTACGTTCATTGACTGGAAAAAATAATGCTTATATCGATTTTGGCGATATTTATATCAATACAATTCAGGCACAGAGCTTAGAATTTTTAGTGAATGACAATATTAAGTCAACGCTTAGACGAAGTAATCCGGTTTTGCAGCAAACTTTAAGCAGTACGTCTGCTAATCAGGATTTTGCACTAATTGCCATACGGGGTATGGATTTCCAGTCGATTGCAGCCAAAGCAAATTTTATTTCTAATGATACTGGTGTTATTTCCGGGAATAGTGGTTCTTGGGGAATTGGTATCCCAATTTACAACCTGAATGCCAATGTTGCTTTGTCGGGTACAAAATATGACGGTGATAAGAATGGTATTGCCTATAACGTGATGGCATCAACTGAAGGTTATGGTAAGGATGCTAAAACTGGAGCACCAAGTACAACTTCAATTCTTTTAATTGATGGTGGTGTAGAGAATGGGTATGCGCGAAACTATTATGCTGGCCTTCGAAATATTGATGCCTTTATTGAATCCAAAGGGGTGATTGGTTATGAAGATGAAGGCATCTATGTAAAAGCTGATAAATTGCTGATCGCAGCGAAAGCTGAAGTGGCAATTGGACAATTACCGGGATCTAAATATAACTGTGTATCAGGCAATAAATGTGATCAGTTTGTTCCTGATGACAATTTTTCTAAACGCGACGATGTATTAACAACAATTGCCATGATGCTTGATGGTAGTGGTGAGTTAATGATTATTCCGGGACTGGATGTAGCAGACGAAAATTATTTATCTCTGGATGCAAACTTTAAGTTCCGAACATTAACTTCTACAGAAAAAGGTGATGTCAATAATCTTGGTAGTTATTTTAGTCTGATTAATGAAGATGTAGATAGCACAGGTGCAGTTCATACTTCTGCGATTAACTTTAATCGTATGGAAGGGAATTTAGGATTAATCACCAAAATAGGCGTGAGTGAAGATACTGTTACTTTAGATAATCAAATTAAATTTAATAAATATCAGAAGATTATCGAGCCGTTTAGAACCAACATGGCCATGACCACAAATGGCAATATGCAGAATATAGCAACAATTGCACTCACAGGCGGAACCATGCGCAGTACGCTTGGTATTACACCGCGCTGAAATAAGGGATGATTTCATGAAAAAAATAATATTGAATAGCTTGATTGTCACTTTAATGGGCCTTACTCAACAGGCGATGGCTATGACAGCCTTAGATGATGAGGCTTTATCGGCAGTTGATGCACAGGCATTATTAAATTTGGAAAATGCTTATGATTCATCACAAGGGATTAACTTCCATAAGCTAAGTATTGAAGCTTTAATGGAATTGAACATTAATATCAAAACTTTGCAGCTCGGTTGTGGTGGAACTAATAACAGTATTGGGAATACCAATGGTTGTGATATTGATATTTCTAACTTGGCTTTGAGTGGCTTAAATACCAGCCTTGATGATAAAGGTAACCCTGTCTTTTCAGACGACCGTGCTAATACCAGTGCCAGTGTAAGTAATCCCTTTGTTGAGTTTGCAATTAAAAATGGTGGAAGTGCCTCTACCCGAGAAGTGGTCGGTTTCCGTCTAGGTGCAGATAAAATTGTTGGACTCTTAACCATGGGAACTGACAACGTTGAAAATCCCAATGATGGCCTCAAAAGTTTTAGTGGTTATATGAAAATGGCGCAAACCACTGGTGAGTCTGTTACAAAAGCGGGAACCTTTGGTATTGCAAATGATGAAAAAATCTCAGGGAATCTAAAAGCTTTAGGACAAACACGTACTTTCACCAGTAAGCCAGGTGCTGATGGCCATACCGGGATTACAGTGCCTTCCATGCGGGTAGACTTTACTATGCCAGAAACTGTCGTGACTGGGCAACGCTTAAAGTCAGCGACTGTAAGTAATATCCGTTCTACTATTGCTTCGATTCCATTAGCAAAGGCTTTAACGGGTTCAACTTTGCCAAGTGATGTGATTGGTACACCAGATTTTTCAAAAGATAAGCTGTATGTAGAGTTTGATCCATTAATTGGATTTCTTAATTTAGGAACACATTCTTTCTTTCAAATGGGTGCTGGTTCAAGTCTGGATAACCTGAATATGGACATCACCTTTGTCCAAGCTCTGAATATGATCCATAATATTCCATTAAATGGTACAGGCGGTTATTTGTCTTTACAGAGTCAGAATGTGCACTGGCAAGGTGCGGATGCGGCTGATATTGCCAAACCAGGTTGGTGGCTATCGTTTAAAGACCCGATTCAACTGGGTGTATTAAAAACTACAGATGAAGTTGATATTTCATTCGTGTTACCTCAGGTAGCAACTGCTATTTCTGAATTTCTTTTACGTCCTGAAAACTTGATTGATGTCAGTGTGGGCGAGGCTTTAGGGTCTCTGGCGAATGTCGCGGTGGTACGTAAATTGAATATTGATGTAGGTAAATTTACTAACTATGTAGATGGTACTCCTGCAACTTTAACCTTAATGGATAAGCTGCTACAGAACCAGAATGTGACCTCAAACTGCTTTGGCGGACATAAGTTCTGCTAATTCAGACATATAAAAAATCCCGCTCTAGGCGGGATTTTTTTATTGATTCAGAAAAAATTATTTAGCAATTTTTGCCAGTAGTTCTTCTTTCAAAAGATTTACTGATTCTGCATCACGGCGACCTTTATATTCAAAAGTACCTGCATCCAGACCTTTTTCACCAATCACAATGCGATGTGGAATACCAGTCAATTCAAGATCAGAGAATTTCACACCTGGACGTTCATTACGGTCATCAAGCAGTACATCGAAACCAGCAGCTTGCAGTTCTGCATATAAGCTTTCAGCAGCTTCTAAAGTGCGAGGTGATTTATGCGCATTCATTGGCACAATTGCTACTTCAAATGGAGCGATTGCAGCCGGCCAGATGATGCCTTTTTCATCGTAATTCTGTTCAATTGCAGATGCTACGACACGTGTCACACCAATGCCATAACAACCCATTGTTACAGTGAATGGTTTGCCATCTTCACCTAAGACCTTACAGCCTAAAGCTTCAGAGTATTTTTTACCTAACTGGAAGATATGACCCACTTCGATACCACGTTTGATTTGAAGTGTACCTTTACCATCTGGAGAAGGATCGCCTTCAACCACATTACGCAGGTCATAAACTTCGCTAAACTGCGCATCACGTTCCCAGTTCACGCCAGTTGCGTGCTTGTCTGCTTCGTTTGCACCCGCGACGAAGTCAGAAAGTACAGAAGCAGCACGGTCAACAATCACTGTTAGGCCTTTTTCTACTAAACCTTGTGGACCTACAAAACCAGCAGTCAAACCTAGTTCAGCAAGTTGAGCTTCAGTAGCAAAAGCCAAAGGCGCAGCAATTTTTGGATGCTTTTCGGCTTTAATTTCATTCAGTTCATGGTCACCACGAAGGAACAGGGCAACGACAGGAGCTGCTTTACCTTCTTCAGCTGCAACGCCTTGAACCAATAATGCCTTTACTGAATGCGCAGGATCAGTACCAAGGAAATTTGATACATCGGCAATCGTTTTTTGATTTGGGGTATCAACCACTTTCAGTTCTTGAGTTGGAGCAGCACGATCGCCCACCAGAATCGCTTCAGCCATTTCGATGTTAGCTGCATAATCAGATTCAGTTGAGAAGGCGATATCATCTTCACCACTTGAAGCCAAGACGTGGAATTCGTGTGAACCTGAACCACCGATTGAACCGGTATCCGCTTGTACTGGACGGAAATCCAGACCTAAACGCGTAAAGATCTTGCAGTACGCTTCGTACATTTTGTCGTAAGTTGCTTGCAGAGATTCCTGATCCGCATGAAAAGAGTAAGCATCTTTCATAACGAATTCACGTGAACGCATCACACCAAAACGAGGACGAATTTCATCTCGGAATTTTGTTTGAACCTGGTAGAAGTTTGCAGGCAATTGTTTGTAACTTTTTAGCTCATTACGTGCCAGATCAGTGATGACTTCTTCGTGTGTTGGACCAAGCACAAAGTCATTGGTATGACGATCTTTAAAACGTAATAGTTCAGGACCGTATTGCACATAACGACCAGATTCTTCCCAAAGAGAAGCTGGTTGAGTCACAGGCATCAAGACTTCGAGTGAACCCGCGTTATTCATTTCTTCGCGAACGATCGCTGCAACTTTATTTAATACGCGAACGCCCATCGGCAGCCAGGTGTACAAACCTGAAGCCAACTTACGAATCATACCGGCACGAAGCATCAGCTGATGTGAAATAACTTCAGCATCGTTCGGGGTTTCTCTCAACGTTGCAAATAAAAAGCGACTCGCGCGCATGGAAACTGTCCTAAAAAATTAAGCGTTAAAGTAGAGATTATACAATAAAAAATGAGGTGAACATTCGTGAATGTCACCTCATTGTGATGGTTTAAATTATGCCATGATTTTACGGGCTTGGCGCAGCATAAAATTCTTAAGGTCATCCAAATAAGTGAAAATCACTGGAACCACGACCAATGTCAGCAGGGTGGAGGTAATTACCCCGCCGATCACGGCATGTGCCATCGGTGCACTTTGTTCACCACCTTCACCTAAGCCCAGAGCGAGCGGCACCATTCCCATGACCATGGCACTGGTGGTCATCAGAATTGGACGTAAACGGGTTTTGCCGGCATTCAGAATCGCATCATAACGGGCTTCACCCCGATCCATGGCTTTCTTGATGAAGTCGATAAGCAGAATCGCATTTTTGGTTACCAGACCCATCAGCATAATAATCCCGATAATCGAAAACAGGTTCATGGTCGAATTAAACAGGAACAGCGCCAGGAATACACCAATTAATGACAAAGGTAATGAAGCCATAATGGCAGCAGGATGAATAAAGCTGTTGAACTGTGAACCCAGCACAATATAAATAAATACAATCGACAGGGTAATCGCAGTCAACGCATAACCAGCGGATTCTGCCATATCTGCATTGGCACCTTGGGTATCAAAACTATAACCCGGTGGCATGTCGAAATTATCCTGAAGTCTGCTAATGTCAGTACCGATGTCACCTGCAGGGCGTCCAGAGGTATTTGCTTCAACCAGCACCTCACGCGCCAGATCACGACGATTAATCTGAGAAGCTCCCAGTTTTTCCTCAAAATTAGCAACGCTAGAAAGCGGGATCAAAATCGGCTGATTATTGCCATCCATTTTAGATGAAGTGATATACATATTTTGCAGATCGCTCGGCAGGGTGCGCCGGTCTTCGGTCAGGCGTAAGTTAACATCATAAGTTTCACCTTTTTCATCCTGCCACGTGGTGACATCATCGCCGGCAATCAATGGGCGAACTACATTGGCAATTTGATTGACTGACAAACCAAGATCACTGGCCAGAACGCGATTGATCTGTACACCTAAGGTCGGTTTTGGCTCTTTGAGGGATGTTTCCAGGTCGACGATGCCATCAATTTTAGCCATCTCGACCATAAAGCGATCAGAAATCTTTTGTAGTTCATTCAAATCAGGGCCCTTGATTGAGATCATAATCGGCTTTTGACCACCCGATACGGTTTCATCCGCGGAAGCAACTGAGGTAATGGTAATGCCGCCCACAGATTGTAAACGTTGACGGAATTCATTATTGAGATCATTCAAGCTTTTCTCACGTTCAGTCCGTGGAGTTACAGTGACACGTAA
This sequence comes from Acinetobacter sp. YZS-X1-1, assembly GCF_000804305.1. Lineage (NCBI taxonomy): Bacteria > Pseudomonadati > Pseudomonadota > Gammaproteobacteria > Moraxellales > Moraxellaceae > Acinetobacter > Acinetobacter sp. YZS-X1-1. Next base: position 67,936 of record NZ_JWHB01000004.1, read on the forward strand.
GCTGACATGGTTTTTACCGCGATCGGTCACACCATTAATTACGCCATAAGTTGCACGTACATCAGGATGCTGACGTACGATTTTATCGACCTGTTGCAGTTTGGCTTGTGAATATTCCAGTGAAGCATCGACTGGGGTTTCAAACTTGATCCGGATTTCACCCTTATCCGGGACAGGTACAAACTCTGTACCAATCAGTTTCGAAAGTGCTAAAGCGCCAAACAGAGATGCCACTGCAATCACAATGGTAATGAACCTAAAGCGTAAAGCCAGTTTCAATAGCTTTTCATAGACATGACTTAAATTGTCTAATTTGCCTGAAATCCAGTTAAAGAAGCGTTTGATTCGGCCCGGCTTTTTATTGGGATCTTTCTTCTTTTTTTCTGCCCAATGCGCAGATAGCATCGGATCTAGAGTAAAACTGACAAACATGGAAATCAGAACGGCGGTACTTACTGTCACACCGAACTGATAAAAGAAACGCCCAATAATTCCACCCATAAAGGCAACAGGCAAGAAGACCGCGACGATTGTCAATGTTGTTGCCAGAACAGCAAGACCAATTTCTTTGGTTCCGTCCAGTGCAGCAGTGACATGGTCTTTACCCATATCGGTATGCCGTACGATATTTTCCCGTACTACAATTGCATCATCAATCAGCAAACCGATACTTAAAGACAGGGCTAATAAGGTCATCATATTGATGCTGAAACCAAAAGCCCAGATAAAGGTCAAAGTTCCGAGCAAAGCGATCGGCAGAGTGAGGCCAGTAATGACCGTTGAGCGGAAAGAACCTAAAAATAACAGAACAATTAGGACAGCAAGAACTGCACCTTCGATAATGGTACGCGCCACATCACCAATGGTGCCGCGGATGCTTTTTGAAGAATCTACCACAACTTTTAAGGTGGTTCCTTGTGGCAGTTGGGATTTGAGGCTTTCAAGGGTTTTGTAAGTACTGTCTACAACTTCAATGACATTAGAATCAGAGCTACGCAGGATGTCAACTGCAACTGCAGCTTTACCATCCAGAAATGCACCAGTTTCAAGTTCTGCCTGGCTATCTTCAATTTCTGCGACCTGTTTCAGAAAGATCGGTGCACCATTTTTATTGGCAATCACCAAATCGCCAAAGGCGAGGGGATGTAGCACTTTGGAATTGATCTCAATCACCAGTTCCGAGTTGCCAGATTTTAATGTACCGCCCGGAACTTCGATATTTTCAGATTTCAGAGTATTAATGACGCTATCCACGCCGATACCAAAAGCTTGCAGTTTCTGGGGTTCAACCTGAATGCGAATCTGGCGCTGTGCATCACCAAGAAGGTTGACTGTACCTACTCCCGGAACAGTTCGTAGTTGTGGAACAATGCGCTGATCCAGATAGGAACTCAGTGCCTTTAAATCCATATTGTCGGACTCAAATACGATCGACATGATTGCATTGGCAGTCGGATCATAACGCTCGACAACCGGTTCCTGAATTTCATCACGGAATTCGGCGGTGACTGAGGCAATTTTGTCACGGACATCCTGTGCCGCCATGGTAGAAGGAACTTCCAGATTGAATTCGGCCGTAATCATCGACAGGCCTTCACTGGATTGTGAAATTACCTGTTTTAAACCAGAAATAGTATTGATCTGGTCTTCAAGTTTTTTGGTAATTTCCGATTCAACGGTTTCTGGAGAAGCGCCTGGATAGCTGGTATAAATCACCACAAAGGGAAAGTCGACATCCGGAAATTCTTCTACACCCATGCGCTGCCAGGAAGCTAGTCCAAGCACCATCAAACAGAACATCATCATAATGGTGAAGACGGGATACTTCACACTAATTCGGGTAAACCACATATTAATGATCCTGTCTGATTAGTTGGAACGCAGTGTCACTGGCTTGTTGAGATCTGCCTCAGTAAATGGAATGCGACTGACCTGATCACCTGTCTCCAGACCCTGGATCACTACAGTATTCTGGTTATAGCGCTGTTCCAGAACCTGAACATTCACTTTAATAATTTTGTTCTGGCGAATAACCCAGACATAAGGTTTATTCTGGATATCCTGAACGGTATCGAGGGGAATAATCTGACCAGAAACTTGTTGAGAACTCAGAATATTGCCTTCAACAAAAGAGCCAATACTTAAAGAGGGAATACTTTCATTCGGTCTGGCGAAGAATTCAATCTGCCGACTGGCCTGATCGGCAATTGGAGACACCCGGCTAATAGCAGCGGTATACGTATTTGGATTGCCCTGAATCTGATATTCAATTTTGCCGCCTAAACGCAGACTGGACTGCATCTCACTCGGGACACGAGCCTGAATTTCCAGTTGATTTGGATTTACGATTTCAAATAGGGTTTGTCCGATCGCCACGGTTTGACCGGGCTCAACCTGACGCTGAGTGATCACGCCACTAATCGGGCTAGTGATAATGCCATCACGATCGGCTTTTACGGCAATATCGACATTGGCTTGCTGTGCGCGGACATTTTCAACCTGGGCCTGATAGTCAACCTGGCTTTGCTCATATTCAACTTTAGAGATAAAGCCTTGGTCGAGCAGACGCTTTTTGCGCTGCATCATGTTGCGCGCCTGATTAGCCTGTGCCTGGGTAGATGCGAGATTGGCACGGGCCTGAGCCAGACGTGCAGCATTATCCTGATTATTTAAGCGGACCAGTACCTGACCTTTAGCTACATTGTCACCGACCTGAGCATTAACACTGGTGGCAGTGGCAGAAACCTGCGCCTGAATACTGCTTTGGTTGACTGCGCGAATAGTGCCGGTAAATGCTGATTTCTGGATAGAAGTGCCTGTTTTTACAGCAACCAGATCCTGAGGGATCAGTTCAATTGTTTTTGGACTTTCGGCTTGCGGTGTAGATTCATTTTTATTGCAGCCGCTTAGAAAAAGACTTAAGCAAAGTGCACTCATCATCAATACAGAGCGCGAAGAAGAGGTCTTTGAAATATGAAAATGCTGTGCAAATGGCATATTAATCCTTTTCACTTGTGGTCGTTTAAAGCAACAATAAGTTATTTGTGTTTATTCAAGCGCTTTTAAACGGGCAATAATTCTGTCGTATTCCGCTTCCATATTTCGATAGCGAGTTTGTAAAGATTGAATATTTTCTTTTTGAGAAATCAGGTTTTTCTGGTTGTTTTCAAGGTTGGCTTTTAAAGAGGCTGGGGGATTATTGCCTTTACGTAAATATTCACGTTCTTGGCGTACAAACATGACCCGGTCTTGCTGCAACTGTTTCATCTGCTCTTGCTGAAAGGCAATCTGTTTCTTCAGTTGGCTCAGACTTTCATTCTTTTTTTGTAGAGCAACATGGCTATTGGTATAGGCACGTTTCAGTTTTTGATCTTCTGCGATGCGCTGGGCTTGCTGGGCACGTTGCGGCGCCTGTTTAATATCTTTATCGACATTATAAGGACGTGCACGTTTAATGACCTGCATATTCTGGTCAAGTGCCTCATAGCCATAGCGGATATGGTTGGGGGTAACGTTAGTGCTGATATTGGCCACGCCTTTATTATCATAATAGCGATACCAGGTGGCTTTTGGTGGCTGGTTAGTTGAGGCATATGAAATGGTGACCTGAAGAAAAAGTGTCACTGCAAATATGAATTGGCCAGTCATTTTATTTTTATCAATGAAAGCAAGTTTTTCTGAAAACTGACTCATCATTGGCTCCCCAATTGAAAGTTGACTAAATTACTTATTTTAAAGTAATAATAATGCTATATTAGACTCAAATTCACGAATTAAAAACTACCGTCAGTCAAAAAAAAAGCAATGACAAAATAAAAATGTGAAATGGTTTATGAAATCCGCTATTTTTGCACACTTGTGTAGAAAATGTTCATTGATAATACAAGTGGATTTGTGTTAAAAATGTTTATCGATCGTAATAAAATAATCCTATGAGCCTTATGGCGCATCGTTTCTAAAATGGGAAGGGTCAAAATGGACGATAAATTCCAAAATCTAAAAGTTATGGTCATTGATGACTCAAAGACCATTCGTCGTACAGCAGAAACTCTTCTACAGCGCGAAGGATATGAAGTCGTGACTGCGGTAGATGGTTTTGAAGCTTTATCAAAAATCGCAGAAGCCAATCCGGATATCGTATTTGTAGATATCATGATGCCTCGTCTAGATGGTTATCAAACTTGTGCGTTGATTAAAAACTCTCAAAATTATCAGAATATTCCTGTGATTATGCTTTCGAGTAAAGATGGCTTATTTGATCAGGCCAAAGGTCGTGTTGTTGGTTCGGATGAATACTTGACTAAACCTTTCAGTAAAGATGAATTGCTTAATGCAATCCGTAACCATATTAGTGCTTAATAATTGATTTTTTAGGGGAATTGGCATGGCGCGTATCTTAATCGTAGATGACTCACCGACAGAAACATTCCGTTTTAGAGAGATTCTTTCTAAACATGGCTTTGAGGTGATTGAAGCATCCAATGGTGCAGATGGGGTAACCATGGCTCAGGCTGAGTTGCCAGATCTGGTATTGATGGATGTGGTCATGCCAGGCGTGAATGGCTTCCAGGCAACACGTCAAATCGCACGTGGTGCAACCACCAAGCATATTCCGATTGTAATTGTAAGTACCAAAGATCAGGCCACTGACCGCGTTTGGGGTAAACGTCAGGGTGCCGCAGATTATCTTACAAAACCGGTAGATGAAAAACAGTTGATTGAAGTGATTAAGCACCACCTCAACGCAGGATAAGCTCTATGGCAGCAAATGGATTTATCGAATTGCTTCGCATTGCGAAACGGGGAAATAAAAACTACGTTTCTAATGAAAATGAAGTCAACCGATGGTCAGGCATTGCTTTTGAGATGATGGGGCAATATTTTGTTGCCCCGCTGGGGGAAGTATCCGAAGTGATCTATCCTCCAAAATATACGCTAGTTCCTAATACTCAATCATGGGTGTTAGGATTGGCCAATATTCGGGGAAGGTTATTATCAGTTTCTGATTTGACTCAATATGTATCAGGACAGAGTAGCCAGTTTTCACCGACTCAAAAAGTATTATGTATTCACCATAATGACCAATATGTCGGTTTGGTCGTTGATCAAGTTTTGGGTATACAACATTTTAATAAGAAAAGTTTTTTTTCTAAAACTACTGAATTGGATAATAACTTACAAGAATACTGTCAGGGATTTTTCCACCAGCATAACCAGCAATGGCATGTGTTCTTATTCAGTCGTCTGTTGCAAAATCCAAAATTTATGAACGCATCTATAAAATTTATAAATTAAACGTCGCGCACGAAAGTAATAAAGACGTAAATCGGGGAGAGGCTGCATGGGCTTTAAACTTAAAAAGAAAAATACAGGTGAAGGTAGCCGCAAAAGTGGCAATACTTTTTTATCCAAGATTCAATCACAAACAGACCAGTTGTCACGTGTATTTGGTGATAGTGAAAAGTCTAAACCGTTTATTTATGGCGCAGCCGGCTGTCTGTTAGCGGCAACCATCACTTTATTGTATCTTTTCTACAGTGTGCCACGTGCTAATCAGCTGACACAAAGTCTGGGTGATTTACGTCTGCTTTCACAAACCATTTCTCGTCAGGCGACTGAAGCAACGGCTTCTGGTACACCTGAAGCGATGAAAAAACTGACAGATTCTCAAAAAGCTTTTGCGGAAAACCTTGAGATTGTAAAAAATATTCATTCCAATAATGAGGCACTGCAAGCAGTAGATAAACAGTGGACAGAAGTGTCTTCTAGTATTGACCTGATTGCATCGCAACAAAAAATCATTAACCAGTTATATGACACCAACATCGCAATTGGTGAAGCCATACCGGGGATTCAGGCTGAATATAACTTGATGGTCGACCAGATGGCGCGTCAAGACATGCCGTCTAACCAGGTGGTCATTGCGAAAAACCAGGTATTCATTGCGGAACGTATTTTACGTTCGATCAGCTTGGTATTGACTGGTAACGACGGTTCACGTGAATCAGCGGACGACTTCAGTGCCGACACCGAAACTTTCGGTTCATACTTAAATGCACAGTTAAACGGTTCTGCTGAACTGGGTGTACAACGTATTACTGATCCAAACCTGCGCGAGTCTCTGGAAGGCATCAAAGCGGAATATGATGATGTACTTCAATCAGCATCTGCGACAATTCTGAAAAACTCTGCGCAAATCGTAAAAGTACGTCAGGCATCTGCGTCAATTTTCTCGCAATCGGATGCCCTGCTCGATAACCTAAACAAACTGTCTGGTAACTCTGGTCTGAAAACAATCGTTCCAGCGGTACTGTTAATTCTGTTATTGATCGGCTTCTTACTGTGTGTATTCCGCCTGTTAACCCTACGTGGTGCATCGGATAAACAGCGTGTAACCCGTCTTCAAGAAGAATATGACCGTAACCAGAATGCGATTTTACGTTTACTAGACGAAATTGCCGACCTTGCGGATGGTGACTTACGTTCATATGCAACAGTATCGGAAGACTTTACCGGTGCGATCGCCGACTCGATTAACTTCGCGATCGACCAGTTGCGTGACTTGGTATCTCGTATTACCGAAACTTCTCAGGAAGTTGCGCAATATACAGCGACAACTCAAAGCATTACCAACCAGTTAGCTGAAGCATCTGAACACCAGGCACAAGAGATTGCGGGTGCATCTGCTGCGATTAACGAAATGGCAATGTCCATTGACCAGGTATCTGCCAACGCGGAAGAATCTGCAGTCGTTGCGGAACGTTCAGTACAAATTGCTGCAAATGGTGCAGACGTTGTACACCGTTCTATTGAAGGTATGGATACGATTCGTGAACAGATTCAGGAAACCTCTAAACGTATTAAACGTCTGGGTGAATCTTCACAAGAAATTGGTAACATCGTAGCCCTGATTAACGATATTGCCGACCAAACCAACATCTTGGCATTGAACGCAGCGATTCAGGCGTCGATGGCGGGTGAAGCTGGTCGTGGTTTCGCCGTGGTAGCGGATGAGGTCCAGCGTCTTGCGGAACGTTCTGCCTCTGCAACCAAACAGATTGAAGGCTTGGTAAAAACCATTCAAACGGATACCAACGAAGCCGTAATTTCAATGGAACAAACCACAGCCGAAGTTGTACGTGGTGCGAACCTGTCTAAAGACGCTGGTGTGGCACTGGATGAGATTCAAACGGTATCGAATAACCTGGCAAAACTGATTGCGAACATTTCCGATGCTGCGAAACTTCAGTCTGCATCTGCGGGTCATATTGCGACCACGATGAATGTCGTACAGGAAATTACTTCACAAACTACGAGTGCAACCTTCGATACAGCACGTTCGGTATCTGAATTGGCGAACATGGCCGATGCATTACGTGAATCTGTATCTGACTTTAAACTACCAGAATAAAGTCAGAAAGTATGAGGGGAGTGTGCCTTAACCTAGGTTGAGGCACATTCAGAAATACAGATAAAGCCTCGACAAGATGGACTTGACTACATAAGGTTAGGTCTCGCGTGACGGTCACAATTAAGTTTGAGCGCCCTTCTTGGCGGCACAACGTAAGAAGCATTAGCTATGAAAGAAATATTAAAAAATTTAGTTGAAACGACAACGCTTCCTGAAGACAGTTATCTTGATCAAGATGCAGAAATTCTTGAAATTTTTGTCGAGGAAATCGAAGAGATTTTCGTTGAGTTAAATGCTTTATTTCCAGAATGGTTGAGTGATCCGGCTCATCAGGAAAACCTGAAAACCATTCGCCGCCATTTTCATACCCTGAAAGGTTCAGGCCGTATGGTGGGGGCTAAATCTGCGGGTGAAATTGCTTGGGCAGTGGAAGATACCTTAAACCGGGTACTTTCAGGTTCAATCCTGTTAACGCCTACGATTCAACAGTATGCCAAAGCTGTACTGAATATTTACCAGTTTACTTTATATCCAAAATTCAAACAGGTGCAGGAACTCGATGTTGACCTGCGTCCAGTCGTGCTTTTAGGTCAGCAATTACAACAACAAATGACACCTGAACCGGCTTTAGAAGAACTCTTGCAACTGGCAGACAGTCTGACTGCCGAAGGCCAGATCACAGGTCTTGAGCTAGGTGATTCGGCTGAAGATCAAGATATAATTGCAGCAATAGAAATAAGCACAACAGAATTTGAGCTTGAAAAAGCCGAAACTGAAGATGCTGCACGCAGTGATGTAGAAGAAACCGTAGCAATCTTTATCGAGGAAGCCGAAGAGCATCTCGAAACAATTGCCAAGTTCTTGCGTAGCGAAAATGAAAAAGTGCAGGATTATAATGCATTGATTCGTGCTATTCATACTTTGCGCGGCAGTTCGTCCATGGCACAGATCGAAGAAATCTTCGAGGCCAGCTCTAAAGTAGAACATCTGTTTAAAACACTGCTTCAGGATGAAATTGCCTCCACTTCAAAAGAAACTGCTGTATTAATTCAGTATGCTGAATTTGTCAGCGACTATCTGCATTTATTACGTCAGGGTGATAGCAGCAAACTGGCAGCAGTGTATGCGAATTTTGAGCGTGTCTGGAATGATTATGGCTTCGCAGCCACTGAAGCGGAAACAGTTGAAACCCAAGGTCTGGTAACCAAGCTGGTTGAACTGGAGATTGACCTGTTACTGGATGCCGAGTTTGAATTCGATAAACGCGCTAAAGTCGATTATCCAGAATATATTCAGGCTTTAAGCGAGCAGGCTGCCGAGCTGCTTGCACATACAGATAACCGTGCCGCACTGGGTATTCATGAGTTTACGACAGATTTAAAATCTGCCTATGATGCCTTACTAGAAAAACCGGTACTGCTGAACAGCGACTATGCCTATGAGCTGTTTGCCCAGGCACATCAGGAATTCATTCATTTATTCGATACCCTGGCAGCAGGCCAGCGTGTCATTTTAAATTATGATACGCAAAAAACCTTGAGTGAACTTGCTGCATTCGTACAGCAGGATCTGGAAATCTTTGCCGAAGACAATGTCCCTGCTGAGCAAGTATCAGAAGAAATTTCTATTCCTGAAGCTGCAACCACAGCCAGCATTGACTTTGCTGCTTTAAGTCAGCGTATTGCTTCTGATCGCCAATACATTGACAGCGCAGAAACTCAGCGTGATTTCGATGAGGATCTACTGAATATCTTCCTCGAAGAAGCAGATGAATTACTGGTGGGTATTGATGAAGATCTGAATACCTGGAGTAAGAAGCAGGATGATACGACTTCACTTAACAATCTGATGCGTCATTTGCACACCTTAAAAGGTGGTGCAAACATGATTACCGCTTCTCATATCGGTTCGATCTCGCACGAACTGGAAAGTATTTATGAGCGAATCATCCGTCAGCAGATTGCAGTAACGCCTACTTTGATTCAAATCATTCGTCTGGTGCAAGATAACGTTTCTGACCGTATCCAGTCGATCCGTGATGAAGGTATCGATTATCCAGCGGTTGAAGCAATTTCGATTCTGCAAAATATTCAGGCATTGGTGGCTGGTCAAGCTGTTGCAGCTCCAGTAGAAGCATCAATTCCTGTTGTCGAATTTGAATATGCAGAAGCTACTACTGAATCTGTAGAGACAGTAGATGATGCACCGGAAGAGATTGCATCAGAAAATACAGATTCAGATCTAGAGCCAGCTTTAGGCTTAGAAGATGAACAAGTTGAGCTTACTGAAACAGAAACCTTAACTGAAGCAGTTGAAGTTGTAGCAGAAGAACGCTCTGAAGAAGATGAACTGAAGTCGATTGTTGAAGAAACCTTCCTGGAAGAATCAGAAGAGATTCTCGACAATACCGAAAAACTGCTGAACCAATGGTTTGATCAGCGTAGTGACCGTAGCTTATTGCTTCAATTACAACGTGCTGCCCACAGTATCAAGGGTGGTGCGCGCATGGTTGAAAACGAAAAGGTGGCCAGCATTGCGTATGAACTGGAAACCACATTCGAACAGTTTGCGGTATATCACTTTAACTCGAATGCTTATGATGGCTTGCTGCAAAAAACACTGGCCTGGTTAAGACAAGCGATCTTCCAGCATGACTATAGCAATTTTGAACAGATCCAAAGCAGCCTGAAAAAGATTGCGTATGTGGATGTTACTGCGCAGCTGCCGGAACGTTTGGCTAAAACAGAAACGCTGGTCACAGAAAATAGCTTCGAGTTTGTCGAAGGTGATGGTACTGAGCCACCACGTATGATGGGTGAGTGGATCGATACCGGTAATACCGATACCAGCCATGAAATGATCCGTATCTCTGCTGATCTGGTTGAGAAGATGATCGACCTGTCAGGCGAGAATGCAATTAACCGTTCGCGTATCGAGATGGATTTGGGTCAGCTCGGTAATACTCTGAACGAGATGGAACTGGCGATCAAGCGTCTGGCGGATCAGTTGCGCCGAATGGAAGGCGAGCTAGAATCTCAAATTATTGCCAAACACGGTTCAGAAAACTCGCGTTATGCAGACTTTGACCCGCTGGAAATGGACCAATATTCGTCCCTGAACCAGTTGTCCAAGTCGCTTGCGGAATCTGCTTCGGACTTGGTTGACTTCAAGAGCACTCTATCTGACAAGATTCGTGAAACTGAAGGTTTGTTATTACAACAATCACGAATTCAGGCCGAGATTCAGGAAAGCCTGATGCGTACCCGTCTGGTACCGTTTGACCGGATGTTGCCACGTTTACAGCGTATCGTACGTCAGACTTCTACAACCTTGAACCGTCCAGCCGAACTGATTGTTCAAAATAGTGAAGGTGAATTAGACCGTAATATTCTGGAGCGTCTGGTAACGCCTTTCGAGCATATGCTGCGTAATGCGATTGACCATGGTCTGGAAGATACAGCAGATCGTATTGCCCTGAATAAACCGGAAGTCGGTTCAATCCTGTTAAATATCAGCCGTCAGGGTACAGATGTCATCGTCTCATTTAGTGATGATGGTAAAGGTATCGATGCTGAGAAGATTCGTGAGAAAGCACTGAGCCAAGGCCTGATCAAAGAAGATCAGACACTGGATTCGGAAGAGCTACTGCAATTCATTTTTCATCCAGGCTTCAGTACCGCTAAATCTGTAACCCAGATTTCAGGTCGTGGTGTGGGTCTGGATGTAGTACAAAGCGAGATCAAGTCGCTGGGTGGTCACGTATCTGTCAGCTCTGAAGTTGGCAAAGGCACAACCTTCACTATTCGCGTACCGACGACTGTAGCGGTCAGCGATGCCTTGATGGTAAAAGTGGGCGATCAGCAATACGCCGTTTCTCTGGCGCAAATCGACCGTATTGTACGTATTGCACCATCTACTCTGGAAACTTACTTCAACAGTAAAGACGATTTCTTCAAGATTGATGGCGTTAATTACAAATTGCGTTACCTGTCTGAGTTCGTATCGAATCAGCCAATTCCTCGTCTGAACAACGTAGCGCATTCACTGCCAGTATTGCTGATTAAAGGCAACAGTGGTCAAACCATTGCCTTACTTGTGGATCAGTTAGTAGGTTCACGTGCACAGATCGTGGTGAAACCAATCGGCCATCAGTTCGCCAATATTGGTGTAGTCACTGGTGCGACGATTCTTGGTGATGGTCAGGTTTGTCTGATTCTGGATGGTCAGAATATTGCCCGTCAGATCCATGGTACACAGCGTGTGAAACACATGCAGGATCAACGCGATGGTTCACGTTCTGGCAATGCTCGCCGTCTGGTGATGATCGTGGATGACTCGGTGACTGTACGTAAGGTGACCTCGCGTCTGCTTGAGCGTCAGGGCTATGATATTGTCACCGCCAAAGATGGTGTGGATGCGATTGAGCAGCTTGAAAATGTCCGTCCGGATCTGATGCTGCTGGATATTGAAATGCCGCGTATGGATGGTTTTGAGGTCACGAACCTGGTCCGTCACCACGATATTCACCGTGACCTGCCAATCATCATGATTACTTCACGTACTGGTGAAAAACACCGTGAACGTGCTTTCAGTCTGGGCGTAACCCACTACATGGGCAAACCGTTCCAGGAAGCTGAATTACTGGCGAATATTCAACAGTTAATTGCTGAAAAACAGGGGTTATAAATGAGTCAGAATACGACTAATGCCAAAATGGCTGATCAGATTAGCCAGCAGGAACTTCAGCATTTAATTACGGTATCTACCGGATTTATTGATGCTTATATCATTGACTGTCACGGCAAAGATCCAATGCTGTTACCACAAAATATTGTCCTGTCTGCACTGGATAGTGATACCCAGGTTAAAGTGGTTGAATGGCATGATGCGCAATTACCGGTTTATGCAGTTAATGATCCAACACGTAAAAGTGGTGTGGCGCTGGTGATTGAAGGAGATGAGGTGCATCAGCGTTTTGCCCTGATGTGCAATGAAATGCCGAAAACCATTCGTCTGCGTATTTCTGAGGTGGTTGATGCCGATCAGCAAGTGACTGACCTAGCAGTATTCCAGTATGTACGTATGGGGGATCAGTTATTTCACATCCCGCAAATGAGCCATATCCAGTCTTCAATTGGTCTATAATTCTTTTGAATGTATAAAAAAAGGAACTCATAAGAGTTCCTTTTTTTACATCTGGTGATTAATTGGCTAACAGGTTCACCAGAATCTGCTCATAAATTTCAGCCAGTGGTTCAAGATCTGCAATATCGACATGCTCATTAATCTGATGGATCGTGGCATTCAGTACACCGAGTTCCAGCACCTGTGCACCGGTAGGCGCAATAAAACGACCATCTGAGGTGCCGCCTGAAGTTGATAATTCAGTTTCAGTACCAGTCACCGTTAAAATGGCATCTTTAGCGGCATTCACCAGCTCACCGACCGGTGTCAGGAATGGCAGGCCAGATAAAGTCCATGAAATCTCATAATCCACACCATGACGATCCAGAATTTCAAGCATACGTGCTTTTAGTTCTTCAGCAGTCACTTCAGTTGAATAACGCCAGTTGCAGAGTAGATTCATGATGCCTGGAACAACGTTGGTTGCACCGGTACCGGCATTGATATTTGAAATCTGGAAAGACGTCGCAGGGAAGTATTCATTGCCATTATCCCAGACTGTTTCGCACAGTTCGGCAATGGCTTTAGACGCTTTATGGATTGGATTCACAGCAAGATGCGGATAAGCCACATGCCCCTGTTTGCCTTTCACAGTTAGATTGGCATTCAATGAACCACGACGGCCATTTTTAACAATATCACCCAGTTTATTGGTGCTCGAAGGTTCACCTACCAGACACCAGGTAATTTTCTCATTACGCGCTTCTAGGGTTTCAATCACTTTTACCGTACCATTGATCGATGGACCTTCTTCATCTGAAGTGATCAAATAGGCAATCGAACCTTTATGATTCGGATATTTTTCGACAAAACGTTCAGTAGCTACGACCATCGCAGCCAAAGCCGTTTTCATGTCGGCGCTACCACGGCCATAAAGCTTACCATCACGAATTTCTGGCGCAAAAGGATCAGAGTTCCAGGCATCCAGGTTGCCGGTTGGCACAACATCGGTATGGCCAGCAAAACAGAAAACAGGGCTTTCAGTACCTTTACGCGCCCAAATATTATCAACATCTTCAAAACGCATTGATTCAATATCGAAACCCACCTTTTTCAAACGTTCTGCCATGATGTTCTGGCAGTCATGATCAATAGGGGTCACAGAAGGCTGACGTAATAATTGCAGGCTTAAATCAAGAGTCGCGGAAGATGTCATATGGTGAATTCATAAGTCGATAAATTTGTCGGCTCTATGATAGGCGAATATGGCCTGTAATGTGAATGTTCCACATAAAAAAACCCTATCTGAGATAGGGTTTGTGGAGAAGCTAGAAAGAGTTTAGTTTTGACGGATTTCTTCAGAAGTTTTTTCTGCAGTGCCTGTTACAGCTTCGCCTGCTTTAGAAACGTCTTTACCCACACCTTTGACAGTGTTACAGCCAGTTAAAACAAAAGCCATTACCAATGAAGCAGCAAGAATTTTTTTCATCATCATCTCCGTATTATCGATAATAAAATTATTATGATGTGGAACTAAGATTAGAAAATATACGACATAAAAAATATGTGGTTTTCATAGTGCTTCGGTTAATAAATGTAATGTTTTAAAAGGGTTTATGCGCAGGAAAGGGGAGTAAAAGCGGGCTGCGATACATATAAAAATCCTCTTGATCAGCCTTTTTATAAAGTCCATTTGTCCACCAATAGGGACTTGAACTGCTGATCTGAGCATTAGGATAAATCCACTCATGGCGCTGCAAACGATAGAAATTAGCCGCTGGGTCGGGAATCTGCTGGCCCCATAAGCCTATGCGACGTTGGGTATTGACCCAGCCAGGCAATGTCTGATCTGCACGATGAACTGGAAGATAAAGCTGGCCTTTTAACATGCAGAAACGCTGCTCAATCTGCTGATCCAGAGCCTCATCAAACTGAAACTGTTTCTGGGTAAAATGCTTCATTTTACGGATTAAAGTATCGGTACGGTTTAGGCCATACCAGTTTGGCAGGCTAAAATCGGCTTCTGCGAGGTAGTATTTCAGCGCCACTTCCCAGTGTTCAGTCTGGCCTGTCTTTGTATTGAGTAACAGAAAATCCAGTTCACCTAGCGTTTTAGCACCGTCAATTTTCTGAATGCTATGGCCTAAAAGTTTATAAGGGTGATAAGCATCATCTAGCAGCCAGAACCAGACCAGCATTTCAAAACGTAGACCCAACCGGGTGCTTTTAAGCTGCTGCACGAATTGCTCCAGCTCTTCTGGATGCTGGTCTAAATATTTCAGACGTGGATGATAATTTTGCAGGTGATGTTGCCAAGTCTCAGAATCATGTAATTCGAAAGCATGGACGACTTTAAGTTCGGCTGGAATTTGAGACAGAAGGTTTGGACTGCCAACAGCAAAGGCCAGTTGCCGCACCAAAGGATGCTGATAATATTGCCATGCTTCTACAAGATGATGATTTAGACTGGAAAAGGGCATAGCACATCCTGTGAAAAGTGCACAAATACAACGGACAGATTTTAAAAACACTTTATACTACCCCTAATTTTGTGGGTAGGATCGATTTATGAAAATATTGTTTTGGCGAAGCCTGGTCGTACTGTTTGTCGTACTGGGTTTTATCGGCGCGATCTTGCCCGGCATGCCAACAACAGTATTTTTAATTCTGGCGGCTTGGGCGGCATCCAAAGGCTGGCCACAGATGGATGAATGGCTGCTAAATCATCCAAAATATGGTCCGACTTTAAGAGCCTGGCGTACCAATGGTACTGTGCCACGCAAGGCCAAATGGCTGGCCAGTATCATGATGTTCATCAGTGGTATTATCATGTTGTTTACGACAGCACCGTTGGCAGTCAAAATCTTTACTGATGTGACCATGCTGATTGTGGCGATCTGGTTATGGCGTCGGCCTGAACCGGTTCAGGACATAATCCATCCAGAACACATGGCCACAAAGAAAGTAGAACTAGAAATCATCAAGACAGAGAAAGAGAAGTCATGAGCCATTTGCAGCTGTATCAGGCAGAAATCCTGATTGATCTCGCCCAACAAAAACTATATTTGCCAAAATATAATAAGCAGTACCTGATTTCTACGGGTAAGAATGGCATTGGTGAAACAGAAAATAGTGGCAAGACGCCTCGTGGCTGGCATAAAGTCGCTGAAAAGTTTGGCCAGCAGGCACCATTAAACAGTGTGTTTATTGCCCGTCAAGCAACTGGTGAAATTTATAATGCAGAACTGGCACAGCAGTTCCCGCAGCGAGACTGGATTCTCAGCCGGATCCTATGGCTAAGTGGGCTTGAAAAAGGCTTTAACCAGGGCGAAGGTTGTGATACTTACCAACGTTATATTTATATTCATGGTACGCCTAATTCTGAGCCGATGGGTATTCCAATGTCCCATGGCTGTATCCGCATGCGGAATACGGATGTGGCCGAGCTGTTTGAACTGGTGAGCGAAGATGCGCTGGTCTATATTTCAGAACAGCCTCTGAATCTGACTGTTTAAATGACTTAAGAAGATTTATGGTTGATTTAAAATTAATTGAAATATCTTTTATTTATAGATGTAAAAGTAAAGAGGGCATAGATCTTCTACTCACTCTACTTTTACAGACAAATAGACTTAGAAACATGATTTATAGACCGCCAATAAAAGTCATCGATTTGTTTTTACAGGGCTGCAAGCTTTTAAAATAAAGATTACAGGATCACAACGTTGCGATGAGTTAGGCTTTGTATAATCTTTCAGCAATACTGAAGTCTGTTACATGTTCTGATCTCAATTTTCCTAAGTAAAACCGTAAAAATCCGGCTTTTAGTTTTAGAGAGTATTCTTAAAAAATCGGTAGAGACTTAAAAAATAAACAAAAAGTGTTGTTTTTTTTAACAATCAACCTATTTTTTAATCACTCACACCGAAAAAGCAGAAAACAGTCAGAAAAGCGTTTGACAGTCTGTGAAGATTCTCTATAATGCACCTCATCAAGCGATGAAGTCGATTTGAAAGGGCGCTTAGCTCAGTTGGTAGAGCGTCTGCCTTACAAGCAGAATGTCGGCGGTTCGATCCCGTCAGCGCCCACCAAGCTTCTTTCAAAGTTGAGACACTTATAGTGCAGCGGTAGTTCAGTTGGTTAGAATACCGGCCTGTCACGCCGGGGGTCGCGGGTTCGAGTCCCGTCCGCTGCGCCACTTTAAGTTCTTGATGAATCGTTTGCCACAATAGCGACATTGTGTAAGTGCAGCGGTAGTTCAGTTGGTTAGAATACCGGCCTGTCACGCCGGGGGTCGCGGGTTCGAGTCCCGTCCGCTGCGCCATTTTCATGATAGACCTTTTGAGGGCGCTTAGCTCAGTTGGTAGAGCGTCTGCCTTACAAGCAGAATGTCGGCGGTTCGATCCCGTCAGCGCCCACCAGGCTTCTTTCAAAGTTGAGACACTTTTAATGCAGCGGTAGTTCAGTTGGTTAGAATACCGGCCTGTCACGCCGGGGGTCGCGGGTTCGAGTCCCGTCCGCTGCGCCATCCTAAGAATCAAACAGTTTGACCCTTTAAGGGCGCTTAGCTCAGTTGGTAGAGCGTCTGCCTTACAAGCAGAATGTCGGCGGTTCGATCCCGTCAGCGCCCACCATATTTTTTGTGATGCAGCGGTAGTTCAGTTGGTTAGAATACCGGCCTGTCACGCCGGGGGTCGCGGGTTCGAGTCCCGTCCGCTGCGCCATTTACATGATAGACCTTTTGAGGGCGCTTAGCTCAGTTGGTAGAGCGTCTGCCTTACAAGCAGAATGTCGGCGGTTCGATCCCGTCAGCGCCCACCAGATTTTTTGTGATGCAGCGGTAGTTCAGTTGGTTAGAATACCGGCCTGTCACGCCGGGGGTCGCGGGTTCGAGTCCCGTCCGCTGCGCCATTTTAAGAATCAAACAGTTTGACCCTTTAAGGGCGCTTAGCTCAGTTGGTAGAGCGTCTGCCTTACAAGCAGAATGTCGGCGGTTCGATCCCGTCAGCGCCCACCATATCTTCTAAAGATATACGCGATGCAGCGGTAGTTCAGTTGGTTAGAATACCGGCCTGTCACGCCGGGGGTCGCGGGTTCGAGTCCCGTCCGCTGCGCCATTTTACATTCCCTGATGTGGAAAATGCGAATCAAAATTCAAGACTACGCGCTTCGCTTGTCTTGCATCATAAAAAATAACGATGTTATTTTTTACTCTTCAGGGCGCTTAGCTCAGTTGGTAGAGCGTCTGCCTTACAAGCAGAATGTCGGCGGTTCGATCCCGTCAGCGCCCACCATATCTTTCTTGCCTAAATCCTGAATATTTCATAGAATTCGAAGTCTATAATAATTTGAAGATTTCAGACTATGAGAAATCCATATCAGCGCAAGGCAGCGATCAAATCGCAAAATACCGCCTACGATCCGCTACAAGTTTATAAAAATTTTATTGAAGCTATTGTTACCCAAGGTGGCATTTTTGCACTTTACCAAGAGGGTTGGGCTTTGTGTGCCACGCCGACAGGACAGCGTGCTTTCGCGACCTGGCAAAGCAAAGGTCTGGCCAGACTACTCATTAAAGATAACTGGGCCAATTACCAGATTCAGGAAATTACCCTCAAAGATTTTGTTGAAAAGGTCATTCCTTTCTTACGTCAGGAAAGTACTATCGTGTCACTGGATCTAACACCAGAAGGGCAAAATATTCTGGTTGCGCCTGAAAAGCTTTTGCTGGATCTTAAAAATTACCTATATCAGGTCTATGTACAGAAACCTGAACTATTCAAAAATCCAGCGATCCCTTCACCAAGGCATATCCGTTTAAATTAACTTAGTGTTTAAGTCACTTATTTAAATAGTGAATATTCATTGAGAAGCCAACCACTCAAAAAGGCAAAATATTCTCTTAACCAGGAGCTATAGCGCAGATAAAGAGGAGTGTTGGCACTCAAACTAATCACTTGCTGATAACCTTGGTGTCTGGCAATGGCACGAGCACGGGGGCTATGAAAATCACTGGTTGCAATCGCAATCGGATCATTTTGACTTATATTGTATTGTTCCAATATCACTTGAGAATACATCATGTTTTGAGCAGTACTTCTGCTTCGATCTTCAAGTTGAATAAGGTTGATGAGTTCTGGATAGGTAGTGTTGATATAGTGCTGCATGACTTCAGCTTCACTTTGCCTTTCCCGATAATTACGCCCACCTGTCATAATTATTAAAGTATCTGGATAGTATGCTGCATATTTTGCTGCAGTATCCAGACGGCTTTTTAAGATGGGTGACGGCTGTCCATTCGAAATCCCGCTGCCTAAAACCAGAATAGCGGCAGGAGACTGTGTAGATTCGTTTGTATGAATAGACATCTGGATATAAGCGAAGAAAACCACGACACTGATCATCCAGAGCAAAAATCCGGCCCAGAGGCTGTTCCAGAACCAGGTTCTAAATCTGGAATGCTGTTTCCAGCGTTGAATGTTTGAAAAGAGTAAAACATACAGAACCAATGCTATGCTAATGAAAATTGGCAAAAGAACACCGAAATGTCTTTGTCCCTGACTCATTAACCAGAGGCTGTTTATGCCAAGGATCAAACCAAAGATCAGGCTGAGATTTCGTTTAAGTGGGCTGGATATTCGAATACTCATATTTTTATTTATCTTTTTATCTTTTCTTCTATCTTATTAATAAACAACCGGGCATGAAGCCCGGTCTTTTGTAGATCAGCTAGTTTTAATATACATCACGACGATAACGACCATCCAGACGTAATTGATCTACTGTGCTTTCACCGAGAATTTCAATCAGAGCCTGATCGACATCGCTGGCCATGCCATTAATGCTACCACATACATAAATCACGGCACCTTGAGCGACCCAGAGTTTCAATTCTTCAGCTTGCTCACGCAATTTATGATGCACATAAACTTTTTCCTGCTGGTCACGAGAGAAAGCAAGATCCAGTCGTTTTAATGTACCCATTTGCAGCCAGGCCTGAATGGTTTCTTCAAAGAAGAAATCATGGGCACGCTGACGTTCACCAAAAATGAGCCAGTTCTGAGTATAGTCCTGACGGTTACGCACACTCAGCAAGCTCATCAAACCTGCGATCCCCGTACCATTACCAATACAAATAATCGGGCGGTTATCAGCAATCAGATGGAAAGATTCATTCTTGCGAATACGCAGGGCAATCGGTGAATTTAGGGCAGTATGCTGTGTTAACCAGCCTGAGCCTAAACCTAACTGACCTTGCGCATCAGATTGCTGACGTACGACCAGACGTAACACTTGCTGACTTGGAATACTGGCGATTGAATATTCACGTGTAGCCAGAGCCGGCAATTGCTGTAATAGCTCATCTACTGAATCAAAAGGATCAACCTGAGTCAGGTCACGATCCCAAAGTGCCTGTTCGATACTTTGCTTCAGAGAAGGTACCTGTGTACCCGCGGCAATACGGTATTTCTCCATAAATGCACGGATACGTTCAGGGCTGTTTCCTGGTTGGATTTCGGCAATATCACCTGCTTGCCAGACAGCTTCATGCTGTGGAACCAGTTCAATATTGAACGCAGGCGCACCCAGACTATCTGGATTCAGCAATTCACGTTTGCTCAAAGTCCATCGATCGAAGGTTTTATCGATACCCATATCCTGCAACTCAAACTGGGTCACATGTGCAAGGGCATTGGTCCATTGCTGGATATGCTCATTATTGGCATTATCCACTTCGATGGTCTTGAAGAGCTGCTTGGCACCATTCTGCTGTAACCACTGGTCGATCCGATGACCAAAGCTGCAATAGGTATCAGGATATTCCTGGGAGCCTAGAGCCAAAACTGCATAATTGAGATGGCTGAGATCTGCTTTGGTAGACAGAATTTTCTTTTCGAAAGATGAAGCCAGGTCAGGCGCTTCACCTGTGCCATAAGTACTGGCTACAAATAAAACCTGTTCTGCCTGTTGCAGGTCTGCAAGGCTTAACTGTTGTACTGCTTTAACGCTGACAGGTTGACGTGCTTCCTGTAAGGCAGTGGCCGTGCGCCATGCCAGTTGTTCAGAGACACCTGTTTGTGAGGCATACGTAATCAGCCAAGGCTTAGCATTTGGATCCAAAGGCAGGGCAGTTGTGCCTTGGCGTGCAGCCAGAGTAAGTTTTTTCTGCTTGCGACGTTTCAGATAGAGCATCCAGCCGGTTATAAAGAAAAGTGGCATGAGCAGTGACGCGACCATGGCAAAGAACTGATAAATCGGACCAAAGAAGCTGCCACGGTGCACCGGTAGCATACTGCTCATGATCTTTTCATTCAGCTTTTTGTCTTCATACATTTCTACCGATGTAAAAGCTGCATCCTGATAGTTATAAGTAGCATTATTACGGGCACGCTCATGCTGAACTTCAACATCGGTAAAGCTGAGTTTTAATTCACCATCGGCTTTTTTAGGAATATTAAAAGTAACTGTTGAATATTTGTCATTGAATTCATTCTGGAAACCTGCCCAGCTCTTGTTCAATGCAGTAAGTAAAACGGTATCATCAACACCTTTCTCACGACCTTCACCGCGATTTTCGCGCTGACCTTCGCTTTGTGGACCGCGTTCGCCTGCACCTTCACCACGAGAACCACGTTGACCTTCACCACGTGATTCGCCAGCACTACGACCTTGTTCTTCACCACCACGGCCGCCTTGACCTTGCTGCATTTCAGGTTGTGGACGTTCTACACCCAGCACCTTGAACATACCATTGCGCCACCAGTCATAAGACCAGTACAGTCCGGTACACGCCAGGATCAGGTAAAAAATCACGACCCAGGTTCCAACAACCGCGTGCAGATCCCAGATAAAGTTACGACCTTTCAGTTGCGGCTTCACAGCTAGCCACTGCTTCACTGAATGGCGTTTTGGCCAGCGTAGGTAAAGACCCGACAAGACAAAGAAAATCAGCATCAGGGCACAGGCACCGGTAATCTGTTTACCGACGGGTCCTACAGTCAAATTACGATGTAGTTGCTGTACAAACTGGAAGAATTCACGACCTTTAATTTCATGCAATACTTCAGCCGTGTAGGGGTTGACCATCATGTTATAACCACGACGTGCTCCCTCTTTTACAATATTGACCGTACTGGATGCACTTGGATCCTGTGCCACGGTAATACTGTTGATTTTCATTTCAGGGTTTTGAGTCTGGAAATGTTGATACAGTTGGGCAGGGCTAAGCTTGTCTTGCTCTTGAACCTGTACAGTATAACTGTCGCTATTCATCCATTTTAAGATTTGCGGCTCATAAGAATAAATAGCACCCGTGACTCCCATAATCGAGAGAATCAAACCTGCAGTAATCCCCAGAAACCAGTGGATTTGGAAAAATGTCTTTTTAAACATGATGGTCAGATTTATGGTGGTATGTGTAAAAGTAGGCAAATTATAACTGAAGAATTAGAACAAATTATAGATTATGATGATAATATTTATTCTCATTATCATTTGTGTCGATGAGTCGGATAAAAGATAGACATAAAAAAACCTCCATGTCGAAACAGGAGGTCTTTCACAACCGGGATGTGTCTTAGATTTCTTTTGGCGCGCCCACCTCTTCTTGCAGATGCTTGCGAATGGTCGAGAAAGAGAAGTTTTTACTGTCTAAACGTTTAGGCAGGATATAAGCACCTTGCTGACCTTTGACTTTAAAATTGATCAGCATGAATTCCGGCGTGTTATACCATTCATAGATGTCTTTCCAGCCAATAGCACCCACACCTTCCTGCATGCCCATTTTCTGGCGCATCACGATACCATGTGGCTGTACGCCCAGACGGATACCTTTAATTTCCTGTACCGGAAATTCATTCATCTTGCGTTTAACATACCATTCCAGACCAAAAGTACGGATCAGGTAATACAGTACTACACAGACAATCGCCACCCAGCAGATAACTGTTGAGTAGTTCTTGATCAGGATAATTCCCAGAATAGACAAGGCAACAATAGCACCCATGATCAGCCAAGCTTTCATACCAATTTTATTGGTACTACGCCAGATCATTAGCTGAGCATGACGCTGCTCAGCTTCTGAAATTTCATAGTTCACAGGCTGTAGGGTATAAGCGTATAAATTTTTCGCGGTCATAATGAAATTAACAGATTTAAAACTGTAAAAAGTTTAGCATTAATTATGCTGATTCAGTGAGTATATTGTTCCAAAATCAGCCAAATTATAATGAAGCCAATTCAGTAGCCTGTTCGTCACGTTCATGACTCAAACTCTGCTTTAACTGACTCAATTGCTTCAAGATACTAAACATTAAAGACAGTTGTTGCAAAATGATTAGTGGTTTCTGGTCTTCTTCCTGCTGTTGTGACAGACGCTGACGGATATTCTGGATCATATTCTGGGTGCTTAGGTCAGGGACCTCATCATAGAGCAGGGCACCGCGAATATTTTCTAGGGCTCGGTCTAGTAAGTCCAGTACATCTTGATCCTGAATTTTTTCACGATGCGCACCCAGCGCGGCAATGTAACTGATAAAAGTATGATTCAGGCATAGGAACTCAAAAGCCTGTGATTTTTGCACAGGGTCGAAATCAGGTTCAGTGGCCAAAGTCGAGATCAGTGAAGCCACTTCAGCATCGGTATTATGAGCTGCACGGCGTACCACGCGGTAGGTCAGACCATTATTTCGTCCAGACTTATACTGTTCAATCACTTCACTCAAGTAGTCACATTCTGCCTGCAGGCTACGGCTAATGCTGCGCGGCAAGCGACGGAATTTCCAGTCTGGAAAGATAAAGCTCACGCCAAACCAGGCAATCGCACAGCCAATCAGAGTATCAATCATACGGGGGATAGCTGCGGTAAAACCCATGCCGTCCAGATTAAAGTTGATCAGGGCCAGAATGGTAATAAAGGCAGTGGCCTGTGCATACTGTTTACTGCGTAATTCAAAGAACAGAATCCCACTCAAAATTAGCAGTAATAATTGCCCTTCAACGGAAGGAATGAAGTACAGAATGGCATAACCTAAAAGAATACCTGCCAATGTTCCAACGATACGTAAACGTAAGCGACGCTTGGTAGCATTAAAATTAGGCTGGCTGACGAATAGTGCTGTAAGCAGAATCCAGTAACCATACTGAATATCGGTCAGCTGGACAAAGATATAGCTGATCAGCAGCACAATCGACAGGCGAATGGCATGACGGAACAACACCGATTCAGGTGTCAGATGCTGTTTGACTCGAATCTTGATATCTTCCCAGCCTTTCAGGTCGTCATCTTTGAGCTGGTTTTCAATATGTTTAGCACGATCAAATTTGATATTACGTTCAGTTTCCAGATTGCGTAACTGCGCATCAATGGATTTCAGGTTCTGGAATAAGGCAAATAGGGCATTGATCCAGACCTGATCATACTGCTGTTCTGTACGCAATTTTTCTAGGGACAATCTCAGGTTTTCAAAGGCATGTTTGAAGCGTTTATTATGTTTATAGGTTTTACGTTGCTGAATGCTTTCACTCAGGTCTTTACAGGCTTTACCCTGAATCGACAGGATGCGCTGAAAACGGAACAGAATGTCGCTATGTTCAAAAATTTTGGCCAGTTTCTGATAATCAATATGCGCAGAATCGGCACGCTCGTGAATATCTTGTGCCACAAAATAATATTGCAGGCTACGACGAGTATCTTTCTGACCCCGGTCACCTTTCAGGCGGGTCAAAAGGACAGTCTTCATTTCATTAAAAATTGAAATCAGTTTGCCATTTTCCAGTGATAGCTCGATCATACTTTGCTGATAACTTTTTGCCGTCATATCGACATCGAACAGATTTGATTTGGCATAGAGGAAATCACCCAATGAGGCATAGCATTTGGCCAGATTATCCTGTGCACGTCGCGCTGGGAATAGTAGGAAGCTGAGGGTCGACAAAAAGCCATACCAGACTGCACCAATCAGCAGCAAGCTCGCCTGCTGATACCATCCATCAAATAGTTCAACCCCCAGCATGGAATAGACAGAAATCACCAGACAGCCATAAGAAATCGTGGCATAACGTCGACCGAGAGAGCCGAGCAGAATCAGGACAATACAAGAAACAATGAGGGCAGAAGCAAACAGCAGCGGATAAGGAAATAACAGATAGACTGCGACTGCGGTAATGAAGAAGCCTAAATAGGTATAGAACAGATTCAGGATACGCACGGAAAAGCGGTCATCAATATCACTTAAACCTGCGGCTACCACCCCAAGGGTGAGTGGAATAGTCATTAACTGCTGTCCCATGAAATAGGGAACAAAGGCAGTGCCTGCAAAAGCGATCAGCATACGCAGGTTATACATCAGGGTCGTATTATAAGTCGCGTGCTTAAGACGATTGAGCCAAGATTTCAACGGTGATCCTTTCTCTTGCAGTCTTTGCTGCAAGGCTGAATATACATATGAGAAAAAGTATATTTATAACTTTTAATTTCCATGTAAATCATACTATGCGCTATGTTAATTTGTCTGCCTACTACGCATTAAAATCTTTAATTACATGAACTCCAATACGACAGCACCACGGCCTTATGCCATGTCCTGGATTATTTTGCTGGCTTCACTGACTGCAATTGGTCCTTTATCCATTGATATGTATCTCTCTGCCTTACCAGAAATGGCAGCGGATTTTGGTGTCAGTACCCAGATGGTCTCCAATAGCCTACCAGCTTATTTCCTTGGACTGGCGGTTGGGCAGTTGCTATATGGCCCGATCAGTGACCGGATTGGACGTAAGCCACCACTTTATTTTGGGTTGAGTCTGTATATTCTAGCAAGTCTGCTGTGTATGTTTGCACAGAATGAATGGAGCCTGATTGCAGCACGGGTATTACAAGCCTTAGGAGGATGTGTAGGAGTCGTGGTTGCCCGAGCAACCATTCGTGATCGGCTGGATATACAGGCGGCTGCACAGGCCTTTGCCAGCATGATGATTGTGACGACCATTGCACCGATTATTGCGCCAAGTCTCGGCGCATGGGTACTGATGTTCTTTGAGTGGAATATTATTTTCTTGGTGCTGATGGGCTGTGGTTTGTTTAGTCTGGTCTGTGTGCATTTTTTCTTTCAGGAAACCTTGCCTCCGGAACGCCGTCTTAAACTGAATTTGCAGCAGGTATTGAGTTTATACCGAACCATTTTTCAGGATGAGAGTTTCAGACGACCAATGCTGGTGGGTTGTTTTTCTGGGGCGGTGATGTTCTGCTATATCAGCGCTTCTTCAGCCATTCTGATGGATCATTATCATCTCACTGAACAGCAGTTTGCTTATGCTTTCGGGGGGAATGCTGTGGGAATCATGCTGTTCTCGACCATGAATAAGCATCTGGCCCAATATCTTTCAGTCTTAAGTCGCTTAAAACTAGGTGCCTCTTTACAGGGAATCGGTGTCCTAGCTTTACTGGTTTTAGGCTATCTGAACATTGAATCTGTTGTCCTGGTCATGGTGGCCTTATTTGTTGTTGTAGCCTCAATTGGTTTTGTGGGACCGAATGCGATGGCGCTGGCCATGGCAGAGCAGGGCGCACGTGCCGGAACCGCCAGTGCGATTATGGGTAGTATGCAATTTGCCTGCGGTTTGTTGGGCGGAGTTTTACTGAACTTTATGCTGTGGGATGCTTTATTCAATATGGCCTTGGTAATGGCGATCTTTGTGGTTATAGCCTTTAGATCTGTATTGAAATTAGAACTGCCTAGAGTTAAGCAGAGATAAGGAGCTGCAAGAACTCTATATCTCTGTCAGATGATCCAAGCAGCTCAAAGTTGATGCTTGGATCATGGCTTATCTAATTTTATTCTTCTACAAAAACGGCAAATTCCTCTACCGGAACACGTGGGGTAATAAAGGTATTTACGATATGGTCTGGATCTGCATAGCCCAGTGACATGCCACAGACCAGCTCTTCATCTTCACCTGCGCCCAATACATCCAGCACGATGCTATGAAAATGATTCCAGGCAGCCTGCGGACAGGTATCCAGACCACGCGCCTTGGCAGCCAGCATCACGTTTTGAATCATCATGGAAATATCCATTTTTGAACCTACGCCTAAATCTTTATGTAAGGTGAAGAATAGCCCCACTGGTGCATCAAATAATTCAAAATTACGCAGGTTCTGGCGTGCCATTTTCTCTTTTTCGCCTTTCTGGATATTCAGCAAACCATATAAGCTCCAGCCATTTTCACGACGTCGGTCGATATAAGGAGAGAACCATTGCTCGGGATAATAGGCAAAGGTTTCTTTATATTGCGCGGCCAGTGCTGGATTTTGATAAAGCTCCATTTGCGCCTGACAGACACGCTGTACCAGCTCCTCACGTTTTTTTCCCGTCAGCACATACACTTTCCATGGTTGGGTATTGGTCCCTGAAGGGGCGCGGCTGGCCACAGTCAAAATGTCTTTGAGCATGTCGGTACTGACCGGCGTATCCAGAAAAGCACGAACCGAATGCCGGGAAGTAATGGTTTGATCTACAGCATGAACGAGGTTTTGATCCATTCTAATTTTCAATCTCATATCCTTAATGATAGTGAACTGACTATAAACCAAACAAACCCTGTCGGGCAGGGGGAATTTTAGTTTCACAGTGAATTGTGATGATTAATAAAAATCACATGAATGAGAATGCACTTAGGAGATATAGGAGTTATATAAATAGCTTAAGAAATTTATTGAATGTTTAAACAAAATTGCTTTTAAACATGCAACCGATATTTTAGATGCTGATATCTTGAGCAATTAACATCGATGACTCTAACTATACAGAAAGTTAAGAGCAAAATAGAATGATTAAAATTCAATCTTAAAAATAAAATTAAATATCCATTTTTAGATTCAATTAATATTTTATTTCGATTAAAATTTAGGGGTAGTAAACTATAAAAAATAATAAGTTATACTTATTTTTTATATATTTGCTAACTATAGTTAATAAAAAACAATAAAACTTTATACAAAGAAACAGCATAATGTGCGACTTTTCAGTTGAATACATGCATTTTGAGGAAATAATGAAGATTGCATGGTCAAGCTCTATTTGAAATATCTTATTGCAAATGACTTGATGAACTCAGTTAGGTTAAAAGCACTCATGCAGCAATTCATGCTGGTTGAGAAGTAAAAAATATAGGTTGGATGTTATCGCTATAAGTTGCACGCTGAGATGAATTTACGCATCTGGCGTAGCTTATGCAATCAGCAAAAGGCCGTTTTTCGCTTTTATAAATCTCTCACTGAATATGATCATCACGATGATATTCATAAGTTTGAAACAGATGCGGAATGCTTTGTTGATTCTAAAGGCGATAGATGAATGAAAAAGATGACAATTACATGGGGTTATGTAAGGTTTTCTTCTGTAAAAATGAATCGCAATACGACTTTTAGAATGACAAAAATTCAGAACCATCTTGGACAAAAAAATTATGGATTTTACTTTTAACGCATTTTATACCCTGATCGCTGCAGTAATTGTTCTATTACTGGGCCGGTTTCTGGTGGATAAAATCGATTTTCTAAAACGTTACAACATTCCTGAACCTGTTGCAGGTGGTCTGGTTGCAGCGGTTATCTCTCTGCTGGTTCATTCGTTCTGGGGCTATAGCATTACCACGAGCGCGGAACTGCAAACCAGTTTTATGCTGATTTTCTTTGCGTCAATCGGTCTGAGTGCGAACTTCGCCAAATTACGTGAAGGCGGGATCGGACTGGTGATCTTCCTGGTTGCCATCTCGGCATTTATTGCACTACAAAATGCAGTCGGCATGGGCTTGGCAAGTTTACTGGGTATTGACCCTCTGATCGGTCTAATTGCCGGCTCGATTACGCTGACTGGTGGACATGGAACTGCTGGCGCTTGGGGTGAAATTCTTGAGGTTGAGCACGGTATTCAAGGTGCTTTGGCGCTCGGTATGGCAAGTGCGACCTTTGGTCTGATTATTGGTGGAATTATCGGTGGGCCTTTGGCGAAACTGTTGATTAACCGTCATAATCTTGCTGTGGCCCGTACCGATCAGCAAATCGAAAAACGTGACAATACCCCAATGGATAGTACGACAGATGAATATGTGCAATTTGAATATCCACATCGTGTCCGTCTGATCACTGCAGATAATGCCATTACTACATTGGGTTTGTTTGCAGGCTGTCTGGCATTTGCGGAGCTAATGACTGGCTTCAGTAAAGATACAGTATTTGAACTGCCAACATTTGTATGGGCACTGGCAGGCGGCGTGATTCTGCGTAACGTGCTGGAAGGCATCCTGAAAATCCAGATCTTCGACCGTGCGATTGATGTGTTTGGTAATGCTTCATTGTCGCTTTATCTGGCCATGGCGCTGCTGTCATTAAAACTATGGCAACTGGCGGATCTGGCAGGACCATTGATGGTGATTCTCGGTGCACAGACCTTGACCATGGCTTTATATGCAGCATTTGTGACTTTCCGGGTGATGGGCAAAAACTACGATGCCGCAGTACTTGCCGCAGGTCACTGTGGTTTCGGGATGGGTGCAACCCCAACGGCTGTCGCCAATATGCAGGCGATTACCAATATGTATGGCGCTTCGCATAAAGCCTTCCTGATCGTTCCATTATGTGGTGCTTTCTTCGTTGACTTGATTAATGCCACGATCATCCAGATGATCTTGAAATTTTTCGTCTAATTTTAGGCTTGATAATGAGTCATAAGCTCATAAGGATATGACATGAATGATCAGCTAAATGAAACCTTACTGGGCTGGGTCAATGCCTTAAATGGTCCACTCTGGGACTTTTTAGTGGTATTCCTGGTCGCAGTCGGTATTTTGTATACGATCATGACCGGTGCCGTACAAATCCGTTTGTTCTGGCACAGTATGAAAGTCATGAAACGTAGTCGTAGCAAGGTCGAAGACGATCATGGTATTACGCCGTTTCAGGCTTTTGTTACAGGTCTGGCTAGCCGGGTTGGTGTGGGTAATGTCGCTGGTGTCGCCATTGCGATTGCTGTCGGTGGTCCGGGTGCTGTATTCTGGATGTGGTTTACTGCATTTCTGGGAATGAGTTCTGCTTTTGTAGAATCGTCATTAGCACAGTTGTTTAAAGTCCGGGATAATAAGAACCAGCAATTCCGCGGTGGACCTGCGTATTACATTACTCAGGGTCTTAAACAGAAATGGCTGGGAATTGTCTTTGCGATTGCGTTGATTACGACCTACGGCTTTGTGTTCAATGCCGTGCAGGCCAATGCCATTACGGGTGCAACCTCACATGCCTGGGGCTGGAATGAAGCCAATCTGATGTTGCCATTAGGCGGTTTCGATCTGGAAGTTTCCTGGATTGGTCTGGTCTTGGTCTTGATTACGGCCATGATTATTTTTGGCGGGATCAAACGGATTGCCAAAGTTGCTGAAGGGGTGGTTCCTTTCATGGCAGTTCTTTACCTCGGTGTAGCTTTATATATCGCCGTCATCAATTACGATATGTTGCCGTCTATTTTTCAGCTGATCTTTAGCAAAGCATTTGAGTTTGAAGCAGCGGCTGGCGGTTTCTTCGGTGCCATGATCTCGATGGCCATGATGATGGGGATTAAGCGCGGTTTATTCTCGAACGAAGCGGGGATGGGTTCAGCACCGAATGCGGCAGCTGCCTCTGACGTGAAACATCCGGTGAATCAGGGTCTGGTTCAAATGCTTGGCGTATTTGTAGATACCTTCGTCGTATGTTCATGTACCGCTATCATTATTTTAGTCTCTGGCCTATATGAAAATGCCGGTTTTGAAGGTGTAACCTTGACCCAGATGGCGCTTGAAAGCCAGATTGGTGCTTGGGGTGATGACTTCCTGGCCTTGATCTTATTCCTGTTCGCCTATTCTTCTATTATTGGTAACTATGCCTATGCAGAAGGGAATATCCAGTTTATCAATAATAACAGCAAGGTCATGTTTATTTTCCGGTTGCTGGTATTGTTTATGGTGTATTTCGGCTCGATTGCCAGTGTACCGTTGATCTGGAATATGGCGGATCTGTTCATGGGTGTCATGGCTAGTATCAATCTGATTGCGATTGTACTGCTGATGCCATTTATTTTGATGCTGCTCAAGGACTATACCGGTCAGCTGAAACGTGGCATCGAGCAACCAGAGTTTAAACTCGATGATCATCCGAAATTTAAAGATAAAGTTAAATCAGATATCTGGTAAGACTTGAGCAAAAAGCCCCGACTGGTTCGGGGCTTTTTTATGAGCTTAAATTATTAGAATGACACAAAATTAAGATAGCTTTGATATAGGATAAAGCCAGCAATCAGGCTGAACCAGACTGGTAATTTCGAGCGTAACAGTAAAATCATCACGATGACAAAAACCAGATCAGACCAGGAACGAAAATATGCCTGAGAGAGATCAATCAGCAAATATAAAAGCAGTCCGACGACTGCCGCATTAATCCCGCTCACTGCCTGAAAAATAATACCTCGCTGCATTAACCATGACCAATAAGGCAAAGTAGCAAAAATCAGAAAAAATGAAGGCAGGAAAATAGCGCAGGTTGCTAACAGTGCATTAATCCAGGGTGAGCCTGTCCAAGGCAACAGAGCACCGACATAGCTGGCAAAACTAAACAATGGACCCGGCATCAATTGAGCAAATGCATAACCTAGATCGAAAGATTGGGGCGAAAGTAAATTGGTCGTCACAAAGTCCTGATGCAGCAAAGGCAGAATCACATGTCCACCACCAAAAACCAATGAGCCAGTTTGATAAAAATCAGCAAAAAAAGCGAGTTCAGGCCAAGAACCAGATTTGACTAGTATAGGAATCAGGAAAAAGGGCAGTATAAATGCGATGAACCAGTAAGGTGAGTGACGTGGCCGAATATAGCTTGAGTGAATGATAGATGAATTTGAAGCAGGCTTATTTTCCTGAGGAGAATTAGAAAATTTTGCCATTACAAGGCCAAAAACTGCCCCTAAAATAATGACTAATAGCTGATTCAAACTGATACTAATGAAGCTCAGGATCAGGACTGAAATCAAGACCAGTACATACTGCCAGATGCTCTTGCAGAAACTGTTAAGCATTTGCCAGAATGCCCAGACGATTACAGAAAAAACGATCAATTGAATGCTATGAAAGCTGTTTGAGTTTAGAATATGGAAATAGTGCTGACCGAGTACTGCGATCAAGCTCATCAAAAGCGCTGAAGGCAGGGTAAATCCAAGCCAAGCCACGAATGCCCCAGCATAACCCCTTTGCAGATAGCCAATTGAAAGGCCTACCTGACTGCTGCTGGGGCCGGGCAAAAGCTGCGCTAATGCAATCAGCTGGCCATATTGTGTCGTATTTAACCACTGTAACTGGTCGACAAATTTACGGTGAAAAAACACCAGATGCGCTGCCGGTCCACCGAATGCCATACAGCCCAGTTGCAGGAAAGTGAGAAAGATCCGGTACATTGAAGGTGTATTCATACAGTGGCTGAAAATTGAAAGACATTAGTGCAACTGTATGACAGTTTTACGAAATTCTACAGATTATTTAAGCATGTGTTTATACACTATGCTGCTTTAACAAAATGAGGACGTGCTCTGCATGCAGAAATATGTACTGAGTATATTGGCGATGACAATGATAGGCCTGAGTGGCTGCCAAACGACATCCGGTTTAAATCAACCTAACTCTAGTCATATTAAATCTGCCAGTTCAATAGCAGAAGCCCAAGCACGCCCAAACCAGATCAATTTCCACAAGATCAAGCAAACAGAAAACCGTCCGGTGATTGCACTTGTTCTTGGCAGTGGCGGTGCGCGTGGCTATGCGCATATCGGTGCAATTGAAGTGTTGGAGCAGGCAGGCATACAACCTGACTTTATTGTGGGAACCAGTGCCGGCAGTATCGTAGGTTCCATTTATGCCAGTGGTAAACCGGCGATTGAACTGCGTAATATTGCGTTAAGCATGAAAGCGACTGACGTCCGCGACATCAAGCTGGACCCTAAAGGTTTTTTTGATGGCAAAAAAGTCGAAAATTATGTGAATTTGCAAGTGGATCAAACGCCTTTGCAAGCCATGAAAATCCCGATGTTTGTGGTAGCCACAGCCTTGAAAGAGGGCAAGCGGGTAGTCTTCAATTATGGTAATACCGGTCAAGCAGTACGTGCATCCGTTTCTATTCCAAGCATGTTTATTCCGACTGTCATCCAGAAAAAAGAATATGTGGATGGAGGGTTAGTCAGTCCAGTGCCAGTTAAAGTAGCTCGTGAGCTGGGCGCTGATATTGTGATTGCTGTCGATATTTTGGCGCAGCCAATCCATACTGAAACCACTAATGTCTGGGGTCTATTCAACCAGAACATCAATATCATGCAGCAACGTTTAGCTTCTGAGGAACTGCAATATGCCGATGTAGTGATTCAGCCAGACTTACGCGAAAAAGGTCATATTTTTGATGTGCGTGGCAGGGAGCTGACCATGGACGCTGGCATCGAGGCAGCTAAACTCAAGCTACCAGAGATTGCTCAGGCCTATCAGAAGCATAATTACAGTCAGGGTCATCAGATTCCATTGCTCTTGGCTCAGCAACAATAGTTTGCTCTAAGATTTTTAATAAAATATTTATTTTTCATAAAGATGTATAAAAATATTTACCTCTTTTCTCATGTAGATGAAAAGCGGCTCATTTTTGCTCATCGTTTTTAGAGATGAGCTGATGTTTTCTACCTATTGAAAGTCACTTAAAGCCCGAGTTTCAATTGGAAATAAATATTTGAATTATAAAAATATAGTGATTTTATAAATATATTTTAAGGCTATTTTTTTGATTTTAACAAAATTATTCACAGACTTAAGTTAAACAACTGTTCAAAAGCTTAGAAGATCATGACAGAATAAAAATTGATAGATTAATAAATGTAAAAGCCATATGAATCACATCGAAATTGGCCAGCAAGTCACATTAGCTCAGTTTGAAAATACAATTTTTACTGTAACTAAAGTTCATCCCGATGGTTCTTTTACCGTTGAAACTATATTGCATGGCCAGCAGACTTTAAGTTATGAAAATGTGGCGCGAGAAATGTTGAGACAGGTGCCTGCTTAATTCGAGATTATTTTTTGTTAATGCATGCAGTTCTCTTAAATCGAGTTCTGCATGCTTAATAAATAATCTCTTAATTGCAGTGCATTGATTCAAGAAAATAATTTACTAGATAAATTCCTGTTTATTTTATAGTTACTGAAAATAACTTTCTGATGATTTTTATGGATCTTCAGAGGAATATCTTTTTTTTTGTATGGAGAAAAATTTCATATCAAGAATTATGATGTTTATTTGCCGAATTGAACATTTTATTTAGACCAAAAACGCTATAATAATGGTCTATATCATTGTCATTCAAAGAGTTCAGAGAAAACGATGGCCCCTTTAGATCAAATTGCAACAGCATCGGATGACCAGTCAGAGTTAACGATGTCGGTCCTTATGACGCCAGATATGGCGAACTTTTCAGGAAATGTACATGGTGGAACAATTCTGAAATTATTGGATCAGGTTGCTTATGCTTGTGCGAGTCGCTATTCGGGTAGTTATGTCGTAACCTTGTCTGTAGACAAAGTAAATTTCAAAGAACCAATTCATGTCGGTGAGCTGGTGACTTTCCTGGCAAGTGTGAACCATGTAGGTCGTACTTCAATGGAAATCGGTATTCGTGTAGAAGCACAAAATATTCAGAAACGTACTGTACGCCATACCAATAGTTGCTACTTCACGATGGTCGCTGTTGATGAAAATGGTAAGCCTAAACAGATTCCACCGCTGAATCTGGACAATGACTGGAAACGTTGCCGTTTTGAAGCGGCTGAACAACGTAAAGTTGCCCGTCTGCAGGAAAACCATCATCCTTCATGCAGCATCTATAAAAAATCAGCGCATAGTTAAGTACTAAACTTAATTCGCTTATTAAAGAGGCCTTCAATGTGAGGCCTTTTTTTTGCCTAAAAAATCATTCAACTTTGGTTTAAGCTTCTTTTTTAATCCAATATGAAACGATACGTATCGTTTCGTTTTTTGGTTTTAAGCATGAGTGAAGAAGAAAAATGTTCACGGCGTCAGCACAGTATTCTGCAAGCAGTTTCGGATGCACTAGCAGAAGGTGAATATCATCAGCTAACAATAGAAGATGTGGCTGCACGGGCAGGGGTTGGCAAATCTACGATTTACCGCTGGTGGAAACATAAATCTGAACTGGTACTGGATGCTTTCAAGCAGCGTACAGCAGGGGTATTTGAACTGGATGCTTCACAGAGCCTGCGTAGTAATCTGGTTCAACAGCTAACTTTGCTAGTTCAGGCGCTTAATCATCCGGTAGGCCGTGCTTTGCTGGTCGTTATGGCCAATCATCGGGAGCTAGCTGCAGACTTTTTTCAGCAATATCTATTACCACGACGAAAACAAACCCATCAATTGATTCAACAGGCCATTCAACGTGGAGAATTACGTGCGGATTATCCTTTTGATCTGATGCTGGACACTTTATATGGGCCGATTCATTACCAGATCATTTTCTTCATCCGCATGCCGGATGATCAATATATCCAGAATCTGGTAGATATGGCCTTAAGCCCAGCTTTGATTTCTCCCTGAGTTTAGTCAATTCTTAAATTTATTTTAAAAGTTGCGTGTTATGTCTGCTAGTCCTGAGCGCTTATGGAATCGCTCCTTTGTTCTGTGTTTATTGAACAATCTGTTCCTGTTTATCTATTACTTTGCCTTACTGACCATTCTGCCGGTTTATATCATGAAAGATCTGGGCGGATCAGTCAAAGAAGCAGGTTTGGCTTTGACCCTGTTCTTAGTGTCATCAATTGCCGTTCGACCTTTTTCTGGCATGATCATCGAGAAACTCGGCAAGAAATTGGCAATGCGTGGAGCCGGAGTTATTTTTGCCTTGTTTGCCTTTAGTTATCTGCTAGTCGACAGCATGTGGTCATTATTGGCAGTACGTTTCTTACATGGAATCTGGTTCAGCATCCTAACGACGGTCACCGTCCCTGTCGCGAATGAGTTTATTCCGGAATCTCGTAAGGGTGAGGGCATGGGGGTTGGCTGGAGTCTGGTACCCGCTTATGTGATTCCTTTACTCGGCGATAATATTGTGGTGAAGAAAACGCTGGAACCTTTACCGATGATTGCTCTCTATATCAGTTACCCTAAAAATAACCAGCATCCTGCGATTGAGCTGATTCTGAAAGTGCTCAAAGAAAAGTTTTGTGTAGACCTTTTTAAGTAAATTATTGATCTTCCATAAATGAAATGTGCTACAGAAATGATCTGTAGCACATGCTTTTTAATCGCAGAGGAAAATCGCTTTATACTAAAATTCAAAAAATAAGAAATCGGTTGAAGCAGAATGATGAAGCTCTGTAACAACCCTCGGTCACGCGGCATGACCTTGCTGCCCATCCTTAAAGAACTACAGATCGAAGACCAGCTTGAGCAGGTGGAAGTTCCCTATAAAGATATGCATCAACCTGAATATCTTCAGATCAATCCGATGGGCAAAGTCCCGTGTCTGGTTGATCAAGGCATCGTGATCTCAGAAATGGCCGCTATCATTATCTATCTGGCAGATAAATATCAGGACAAAGGGTTGGCGCCCGCTTTAGATGATCCCAAACGTGGTGCTTATTTAAAATGGATTTTCTTCTGTCATGGGCCACTGACTGAATATATCGATGTAAAAAATTTACAAGTATCTCAAGAACAGATTGAAAAGGTTCGAACCAGTTTAAGTTTTGGTAACGAAGCCGCGGTATTTGATTTTCTTAATCAGGGCTTGTCGCAGGCCAAGCCTTATCTTTTAGGTGAAAAAGTTTCTGCTGCAGATCTATATGTAGCCTATTGTCTGATCTTCGCAATTAGTACCGAAATTTTACCGCCTTTAGAAGAATTCAAACCTTTTCTCCAGCAGATGGCACGTCTTGGTTCTCTCAAAGATATTTCATGGTTTGAGCAATAATGGACTTAGCTTTTATGTTCATCTATAAATAGGAAACCACGCCGTAGCGTGGTTTTTTAAGTCAGGTCAATTATTATTTAACATGGAGCTTGTTGAACAGCGCCTTGCTTGTGCTTTCCATAGATTGAGGAATGGCAAGAGCTGCTACGAAGCGGTCTGGACGCAGGATGACGATAGAATCTTGGGTCTTGCCAAACCATGTACGGATTCAGTGCCGATATCACCAATGGTAATAACATCTTCATATTGCTTACGCTGTTGATTAGACAGCTGAACCGCAGGAATGACCTGAATGAACTTCACGCCAAGTTTTTTCCATTGCTGCATTGATTCCTTGCTTAAGCCCCATTTCGGATCTACACCCCAGGCAATGATGGCAAAGTCATTACCAATGACTTCATCCAGTAATGCTGTTTCACCAGATTCCAGTTTGACCTGTGGCTGAATGAACATTTTGCCAACTGGAGAGTCTTTGTGAGTATTTGCCAGTAACGCACCATCATGATATTTCGGCATTGGTTTAAAGCGCATTTCCAGCAGGTACTGTTTGATTGGCTTAATATAGTTCAATGCATAGGCAATACCGTCACGCACAAAACCTTGCCATTTTTTCGGTGGCGCAAGCACGTGCCCTGCCATGACTGAAAGATCGATCATCGCTTTGGCATGGTCTTTACGTTCTACCTGGTAAGAGTCCAGCAAGTCTGGACCTGCTTTGCCTTGTACCACTAGTGCTACTTTCCAGGCCAGGTTAAAGGCATCACGCATACCGCTGTTATAACCTTGACCTTGCCATACAGGCATGATGTGCGCAGCATCACCGGCAAGCAGAATACGGTCGGCACGGAATTTGTCCGCAATACGTGCATTGTGGTTATACACACGTTGACGAATCACTTCAATACCGCTGGTATTTGGTAAAACTTTAGACAACAGTTTGGCAATATTTTACGGTTTGCTGAGTTCTTCCTGAGTTTCGCCTGACATGACCATGAATTCGAAGCGGCGAATGCCATGCGACAAGGCAGCCGATACGTAAGGACGTACGGGGTCACAGCATAGATAAATATGTGGGGTTGCCAATGGGTCATTATCGATATCAATCACGATCCACTGGTTCGGTGCAGTTTCACCTTCAAATGGAATATTGAGGGTACGACGTACATAAGAGTTACCACCATCACAAGC
The DNA here is from genome assembly GCF_000804305.1 of Acinetobacter sp. YZS-X1-1. Classification (NCBI taxonomy): domain Bacteria; kingdom Pseudomonadati; phylum Pseudomonadota; class Gammaproteobacteria; order Moraxellales; family Moraxellaceae; genus Acinetobacter; species Acinetobacter sp. YZS-X1-1. Next base: position 105,697 of record NZ_JWHB01000004.1, read on the forward strand.
AATCAGGTATTGCGCACGAATAGTTTCTAAGCTGTCATTTTTAGTCTGAACATTTAAAGTTACACCCTCAGCATCCTGGCTGAAATGTGTCAGGTGACGGGAGAAAAGTACTTCAGTTTTTTATATTGTTTGAGGCCTTGCAGCAGAACATTATCTACTTGAGGTTGAATGAAAGCATTACGGCGGGAGAAACCAAATTCATGAGTCAGTGGCTGAATGTCTGCGAAGCAACGGCCTTTGGGTGTCAGGAAGCGCATGGCATGGTTAGGGGTAGTATGCGGCAAGACCTGATCAACCAGTCCCAAAGATTGAATGGTACGCAAGGATTCATCATCAATGCCGATGGCACGCGGATAATCGATCAGGCTATCCAGCTGTTCAACCACAGTGACTTGAACACCCTGTTTGCTCAGGTAGTTCAATCGTTAAGTCTACTGGGCCAGCCCCCAAAATCGCCACTTCAGTGGTGTAATTTGTATTGCTCATCGCGAATGTCCATTCAATCAATTCAGGATTGAGACTATTAAGGAACAATCAATAGCGCTAAACAAGCTAGTCCATAGTAGGTTATGTCTATCAAAAAGATTTGGTTGAAAAGATTTTAATAAATTATTGATAATAAATAATAATATTTAAATTTATTCATAAGATGAATGAATCCTATGATTATTTCTAGCTATAGTGAATAGCCTATAACGTATAAAAAAGCTGAATCACGCAGTTGCATGATTCAGCCTCGGTCTATATCCCGCAGCATAGGTCGAACCTACTGGAGATTTACTGCACAAGATGTTGCTTTAAACCTGATTAACGAGTCGATGTCGACTTAGTCGTTTTTTTACCATCTTTGTCTTCTGTAGCAGCTTCAGACGCAGCAGGCTGGTCAGCAGGTCCAGCCGTGGTTACATTCGGATTTGGGTTATTCGTTGCAGGAAGTTCCTGAGTTGTTACAGTGACTTTCTGTTCCTCAGTGGTCTTCGTGTCAGTGGTATTGTTTGCTGCAAAACTGGTAGCTGCGGCTGCAGTAAGCGTTGTTGCAAGTAAGATTTGTGCATATTTCATGTTGAGCATCCTTTTTATTACATTTATAAACTGCCGAATGACCATCACATCAATCCGGCAGGAATTCATCCTAAGCATGAAAATTTTACGGAGCAAAGTAATTAACAAAAGCCGCACGAAGCTGTTAACCAAGCAAATACAATCACTGGAAATTTGTTTTCTTCTGTTAAATGTATAGGAAATTTTTAGCTGGAAATGTGTGTAAATATTTCAAATATAGCGTTTAAGTGAACCATTTAACGGCTAAAAAGTACTTACTACAAACTGTTATTTTTATTTGCACTGAGATAAATAGGATTTACTCATCCAAAAAATGAACACTTTTGCAAGAGTCCAGTGCTCTATAATAGTCAGGTTTACTACTTCTAATTCTATCTTTGAGAATCAATTTTGAAAGTTCTTGCCGCTCAGCAGCCTATTCCTGTACACATCATTTCCGGATTTTTAGGTGCCGGTAAAACCACTTTATTAAAATATTTACTGAGCCAGAAACCGGAGCAGGAAGTCTGGGCTGTGCTGATGAATGAATTTGGTCAGATTGGCGTCGACCAGCAATTACTGCCTAAGGATCAGGGCTATGCAGTGAAAGAATTGCTGGGTGGCTGTTTATGTTGTAGCAGTCAGTTGCCGATGCAGATTGCTTTATCCCGGCTATTGTCAGAAACCAAACCGGACCGGCTATTTATTGAACCTACAGGACTCGGACATCCCGGACAACTGCTGGAACAGCTCACTGAACCACATTGGCAGAGTCATTTAAAGATGCAATCTTTGGTTACCGTGGTGGATGGCTCACGTTTACATGATCGGGACTGGACGCATCAGAACCTGTATGCGGATCAGCTGAAAGTTGCTAATATTGTGGTCATTTCCCATGCTGATTTGATGACTGAAACTGATCATGCTGCTTTAACTGAACTCAAGTCTGAGTATCAGCCCTATGCTCAGCACTGGCTGATGATAGAAAACGGACAGCTGGATATTGAGCAAATCAAACAGGATTATCAGGGTACTCCTCGGCAGATCCAGCCACTGCTCAAGCAACAGCGCCAAATATCTGGAGAGGTGCCGGCTGTCGTACATCAGTCGCCTTATCATTATGTTGAAAGTGCACAAGGCTATCAGGTGGCAGGTTGGAAATTGCCGAAACGCTGGCAGTTTGATTTTTATAATCTGCTGGATTTGCTTTGTGAGCAGCAGGACTGGCTCAGAATCAAAGGGATTTTCAATACCAATCAGGGCTGGAAAAGCCTTAATTTCAATCCTGAACAGTTTAATTATCAGTCTGCCGAAGAAGGTATTGATAACCGGGTAGAAGTGATTTACCAGACCTCACGTGACTGGCTGGAATTTGAAACTGCTTTAATGCAATGCCGGATTGAGCAGGAAAAATAGCTTCGAATCTGTGTATAGAAAATAGCTAGACAAGACGAAATCTGTCCAGCAAAAAATCAATAAATCTTATATGCTAGGCGCCAAATTTGAGGATTGTGTTATGGCGTTAAAAGCGACAATTTATAAGGCGGATTTGAATGTTGCCGATATGGATACCCATCGTTATGAAGACTATCAGTTGACGATGGCGCTGCATCCTTCGGAAACCATTGAACGTCTGATGGTACGTATTCTGGCTTATGCACGTTTTGCTGGCGAGGCGCTTGAATTTACCAAAGACCTGTTTGAGACTGATAAGCCAGCGTTGTGGGAAAAAGACCTGACTGGCCAATTATTGAAATGGATCGAAGTGGGTTGTCCTGACGAAGATAAAGTCAAGAAAGCCAGTGCGCGTTGTAAGCAGGTCGCAGTAGTTGCTTATGGTTCTTCAGTTGATGAATGGTATAAACGTAATTCCAAATTGAAAACTTTATCAAATGTTGAGGTCTGGAAAATTTCAACCGCCAGCACTGAAGCGGTAAAACAGTTATGTGAACGTACCATGCAGCTGCAACTAAATATCATGGATGGTGAATGGACCCTGATCGGTGATCAGGCCCAAGCTGTAATTGAATGGGAACAGTTACAATAACAACTCACAAGGATGCAAGTTTCGACTTGTATCCTCGCCCCAATATTTCGTATATCTGGAGAGAATAATAAGTTCCAGGGACGAAGCATGTATCATGAACTTTATGATTTGCTGTTAGCAGTCGTGATTGGTGCAGTTATTGGGGCAGAACGGGAATATCACAGTAAGTCTGCCGGACTGCGCACCATGATCATGGTCAGTCTGAGTTCCTGTCTATTTACCATTATTTCCTTAAAAATCGGCGTGGCCAACCCCGACCGTCTGGCAGCCAATGTCTTAACCGGCCTGGGTTTCCTGGGAGCCGGAGTGATTTTAAAAGATGATAACCGGATTTCTGGGATTACCACTGCAACCACAATCTGGATGACAGCGGCACTGGGCATGGCAGTCGGTGCAGGCTATGAGCTGTTAAGTATTTGGGCGACCTTTATTGTCATGACGGTGCTGGTTTTGCTGATGTATGTACAGCGCGGCATTGAATCTCTGAATCAAGAACGTAACTATGAGATAGTCTGTCCTTTTGAGCAGCATGAGCCGGATCATTATGAAAAACTGTTTAAACAATACAAATTAAAAGTCATTCATTCCAGCCAGCAAAAAATCGACCGGCGGATCACAGGCCGCTGGATCCTGATGGGTTCGGCTAAAAATCACCAGAAATTAACCCAGTATTTATTACAGGATAAGAAGATTCAGGAACTCAGCTTTTGATCCATTGGAGCTAAAGTCTGAGGAATTTGGCTCAATCGTGTTTATACTAGGGCTATTTGCAAAATGAAGGATATTGACGATGACCAAAGAACTAGAAATTATTGACCTGGTGGTGGGTGAAGGTAAAGAAGCGGTAAAAGGTGCACTGATTACCACGCATTACACTGGCTGGCTGGAAGATGGAACCAAGTTTGATTCATCGCTGGATCGTGGTAATTATTTTGAGACGGTCATCGGCACTGGTCGTGTGATTAAAGGCTGGGATCAAGGTATCATCGGCATGAAAGTGGGGGGCAAACGTAAGCTGATCGTACCTGCTCATCTGGCTTATGGTGAACGTAAAATGGGGAACATTATCCCGGCAAATTCCAACCTGATTTTTGAAATCGAACTGTATGACGTTAAAACACGTGACTGATATTATGTGACTTTCTGAACAGTACAATATGGCAGGAATTCAGCAGCAGGATAGCTCGTCGGTTATCCTGCTTTTTTATATGAAAAATCATTGGCAATATCCAACATTCCACGTACATTAGAATTAATAACAGTAGCTACAGGATGGCCTTTTTGCTCAGGTTTAGGGGGATTATGCTGATATTGGCATCGTGGTTGATGCTGATATTTTTGATGGGGACTACACGGATCGTGTGGGCTCAATATGATGCTGCTCCAGAATCTTATTTCCTAGCTCATCAGAATGAGGTCACCGAACTAAAATTTGATGAAGATAGTACCACCTTGTTGCAAGGCAAATGGCAGTTCTATCCACGTCAGTTCATTGAGCAACCAGATCCTGAACTCGAATCACAAGTAGTTGAACTTCCAGCTTCATTCAAGAGTCTCACCGGAACCAATGCCACTTATGGCACTTTTATTAGCCATTTTAAAATTCCCAAAAAATTTATCGGACAACGATTAGCGATTCAGATTCCGAGTCAGTATGGTGCTTATAGCATTTATTTAAATGGGGATATCTTGCTGCGTCTTGGTAAAATCAGTAAAACCCCGACAGGGCAGGTGACTGAAAAGGCACCTAAGATCGCATCTTTTGTGCCACAGAATGAATATTTTACCTTAAGTATTCAGGTTTCCAACTATACCAATTTACATGGCGGACTAGAAAAGCCTCTGAAAACTGGCCCCTCTGCGACCATTAATCGACAGTTTATGCTGCAAATGCTGAGTATCGCTTTGGTCTGTGGCACAGTGCTGGGTGTAGGGCTATTCACCATTTTATTTTCCCTGTTTCGCGGATCTGTAGAGCGAAACAGCCGCAGTGTATTTATTTTTGGCTTATTTATTATTTTTTTGGCACTGCATAATCTGTTTTCTGCGCCACATCCATACGCCATTGTAAGTAAAATCAGTTGGTTATGGGGCGCTCGTCTAGAATATCTGTTCACTTTTCTGGCAATCTTATTCTTTCTGAGCTACATGTACCTGTTTAAGCCACGTTACATTCGACGTTCAATTTATTACGTAGGTGCGGGATTACTGATTTTTAATATCGCAGTAACCTTGTTTAGCACACCAGAAGTTTTTGAGCGTCTGGCTTTGTATAGCGTTATCTATGGTCTGGTGATACTGGGTAATTTTATTTACGGGTTTTATGTGACACTTTCTCAAGGAGATGAATATTCGTTCACTAACCTGTTTGCCATCATCTTTCTGTGTGTGACCTTTCTTAATGATTATCTGGTATTACTGAATGTAATTGAGAGCGTGCATCTGTCATTTATTTCGACCAGCCTGTATGTCTTGATCATTATGTTTCAACAATCTCGTAATTATGCCCATCAAACCTACCATACCGAGCGACTGAATAATAAATTAATGATCTTGAACAGTTCACTGGATCAGAAAGTCAAAGCACGTACCGAGCAATTACGTGAACTGAATGCCAAACTCGAACATCAGGTGAATATTGATGCTTTGACGGGTGCCTTTAACCGTCGTGCTTTAAATGACCAAATCCAGCAGCAGTTTTTATACTGTCAGCAACATCCACACAGTACACTGATTTTTGCCATGCTCGATGTCGACTATTTTAAAAACTACAATGACTATTATGGGCACTTAAAAGGAGATGAAATTTTACAGAATCTGGTCAAGGTCATTCCGACGGTACTCCCAGAATCCGCGTATTTAGCCCGTTATGGTGGAGAAGAATTTGCGATTCTACTCACTGATGTACCTGTTCAGGCAGCCTTACAGTCTCTGGAGAAAGTTTTAATCAAGATCCGAGAACAACACTTTGAACATTTAAATCGAACAGATGATAAATCCTATGTCACGGTCAGTATGGGTATTTCCTGGATGGATCAAACACATCCCTATCCAGATATTCATGCACTGATGAAAGCGGCAGATGTGCAGTTATATGCGGCTAAGCAGGCAGGGCGAGATCAACTTAAAATGACATAAAAATTTTTAATTTTAAAAAGCATATTTATATAAATGATAATTTTCTTCATTTTCCGATTGATGATTCGGTGAGAAAAATCCATTTTTTTGATAATAACTTAAAGCTGTTTGAGTCGATTGGACTTTAATTTTATGGATATTTTTACGCACTAAGGATTTGTGCATCTGATCAAAAAGCTGGGTGCCAAACCCGAGTCGCTGGAAACGTGCAGCTACATAGTGCATCAGGATTTCTCCTATGTCACTGACCAGCAAAAAGCCGACAATCTGATCATTTAAAATATACACCCAGCAGTCGTTATAAAGCATTTCCACAATCAGCTGGGCGTGATTAAACTGCTCCAGCCAGCGCTGGATCACGCTGTCTTCACGTTGATGATCCAAAATACAGGATTGAATACTGTCGTGGATGACTTGGATTATTTGAGGTATATCTTGAATCTTCCCTTCACGAATCATAATTTTATTCATTTACTCGACCATAAAGAGGGACCTTTTATTTGAAGGAAAATGCTCAAAAAAACAAATACCAATCGTGTAGCTTTTTGAGTGCATTTGCTAAAGAATCCAGAGTTGATGATCGATTCTGTAGTGATTTGTCTGATTTATTTATCCTGATCAATATTGGCTTTCTGGATTCATTCTAATTTTTAACAAGATTTTAGATCCTTATTTCAAATTGAATACTGGGAAATAAGGCTCAACCGAAGAAAAAAATCCAAGAAGATCTAAAAAAATCCTCAAGTTTACTGTACAAAAAATAGACTTGTGTTAAGTTGGAAGAAGATCGCCAAATCAAGAATTGGCAGACCGTGATAAAAATAAAATTAACTACACGAGATGATCAATGATTCTTAAGTTCCTGATTTTTTCATGTCTAGCCCTGATACTGTATGCGACCTGGTTTATCGGCATGAAAATCTATAAAACCCAGCAGTATGTAAAGAGTAAACGTGTCGAAAAAGAGGATCCGATTTCCAGCAGTACTGAAGAGAGTCAACCTGAGTCTCAGGAAACATTGCATGTGGTCGATGCCTATGAGCTGGAACTGTTTGATGATGTAGCGCAATTATTTTTCCAACATCAGGTTCAGATTCAGGATCGCAATGAAGCAGAGCAATTACAGCAGGAACTGCTCCGTAAGATGCCGATGCATACCGGTACACAAATCCGTCAGATGGATTTAGGCGAATGGTCAATTTTCTGGAATTTTTATGACCAGTCACTGGAATATTATGTCGGCCGTTATGGGGTATTTTATGCCCATGTCGACCGTTTCGGCGAGGAACACCGTCAGGAAATCAGAACCGATATTCAACAGGCATATTATGCTTAAGCAGCTAAATGCTTAAATACTCTAGAGACTAAAATCAAGCTGCATTTTTGAGTTGATGTAATTCACTGAACTTAGCGAGCACTTCATCCCAGAGCTGTTCTGCGCCCTGACGGAAATAACCCATATGTCCAATGTGTTTGAGTCCATAATCGGTCGCCTGAATATCAATATAATGCAACGAGGCCTGACGGTAATGTTGTATAAAGGCTTGTCTGGATTTAGGTAAGGCCCAGGCATCATCGAGTGCGGCTACGGCATAAATAGGTGTTTTTACCGCGGCATAATGGGCATGTAGGTCTTTCAGTTCAGGATCGGCAAAGAAATAGGTTGGATTTTTGCACCATTTGCGCCACTGACGATAGACATCACGCGGTAAGTCGGCGCCCATATTTAAACGACTCCATGGCAAATAGCCTGTCACCGCTACCATCGGTGGAAAAACAATATTCCAGATTACCTGAACCTTGATTCTTTCAGTTAAAGGCATATAACCATGCCAGCCAGCACCGGTGCCAAAGCAGTACATTGCTTCAATGCGATCATGATATTTACTTAATCCCAAAGCCTGCCCGCCATAGGAGTGGCCAATCATATAAATATCCAGACCGGTTTTGCTCAGATAATCAATCGCAGCGCTGAGATCATATTGTCCCCAGTCTAAATAGGACATTTTAAAATTCTTTAAACGTTTGGGTGCAGAATCAGCCACCCCGCGATAATCAAAAGTCAGTACCTGAAAACCTGCATGTGCTGCATAATCGGCAAAGCGCCGGTAAAAAGCTTGGGGAACACCTGTCGCACAGGCGATGACAATATTGGCTTTTGCATATTCACTGCGGTAAAGCTTGCCGGTTAAGGTATAGCCATCTTCTGCCAAAAACTGCACGGTTTCAACCTTAACTTTTCCTTGTTGCATACTGGATATCCTTATACGTGGATTGAATCAGGGGAGGTGAATCTATATTATTTTTAATCTGATCTAAGCCATGATGTCAAAACTCATGAGTCGTAAATGACATCTATGCTTACCTATATGGCATGTAATCTCCTCATACAAAAGGAAGGGCTGCCTCATGCTGATTGATTTTCATCAGGCACAATTACAGAAATTTATGGCTCTGGCGACTCAGGTTGAAGCTGAACCGGAACACTATTTACAGTTTGATTCCGTTTCTGATTTTTATAAAGCCAGCTGGTTAAAGAAATTTCCTGCGGGTACGGTCTGGTATGCTTCTGGTCTGGATGATGGGGCAGAAGAATTTCATGCGGTCATTGAGTATCGTGAAGTTCAGCTTTTACTCAGCTGTGGACCCTGTATATCTGCAAAAATTGCCTGGAAACATTGACCTCAATGCCAATTTTTCTCAATAAAAAAATAATGACAGCCGATGTAAAATTGACTTAAATAGCTTATCTTCTCTGTCAGATGATTCATTTGACTTAATTTGAGTCCATAACCCCTAATAAAAATAAGGAAAATAGATATGGCCCACCAGTTTACCGTAAACGCAATTATTCGTGGTGTTTCGATTGATGAGTTTAAACGTCTGGCAAATGACATCAGTTTGCATGAAGCGGTTTGTCATCGAATCCCTGCTCAAAATATGGAAATTCTGGTTTCAGAAAAGCAGGGACATCTGTATACCCTGAAACGTGCCTACAATCTGGATGTCAAAATCCCGGATATTGCAAAAAAACTGCTGAAAGATGCGTTTCGCTTGCAACGTACCGATGTCAGTAACCTGGAAGAAATGACTTCGGTCGTGGAACTAGGTGCCAATTTGCCAATTGAAGCCAAATGTCAGCGTGCCGTTACAGGTGATGAACAGCAGATCCAGTTCCAGTTGAACTGGACGGTGAATGTGAAAGTGCCTTTGGTCGGTGGCATGCTGGAAAAACATGCTGAAGGCGAAATCCGCAAGTTCAGTGAAATCGAGATCAGCATTGTAGAAGATGAGCTACGCAAGAATCTGAAAGTTTAAATTCGTACATTCTCACTTAAAAAAGAGCCTGTAAGTCAGGCTCTTTGTTATTTTAAGCTGTTTTTTCAAATTTACTGCGGTAAAGCAGGGCAGTGAATAGGGTCACTAGACACACAGTCCAGATATAGTACAGGGCACCAATATTGCTATATAGGCTCAACCATTGCACCAGTGGCAAGGTGATTCCACCTGCAATCGCATAGGCCAGATTATAGGAAAATGAAATTCCGCTGAAACGGATTTGTGCCGGGAACATTTTCACCATGCTATAAGACACCATGCCCACGGTTCCTGAGCTTAGACCGAGCAACATGTAAAGCATGAACACCGTTGACGCTTCAACATGCCCCAGACTGTGATAAAAAATCCCAGCCATTGCCGCGACAAAAATAGAGCCAAGTAAAATGACCTTGCCTGCACCGAAACGGTCAGCCAGTACACCAGCAATAATGCAACCGAGCATTTGCATTAGGATTGCAGCACTTTGCATCTTGAATGCATCAGCACGTTCGAAGCCAAAACTGGCCACCAGTAAATTTGGCATCGCCAGAATCAAGACCACCACACAGCCGGTCAGGAACCAGGTAAATAACATCCCAATGCCTACAGCAGTTTTGTGGCTTAACAGCACTTGCTTGACCGGTAATTCTTTCGCCAGTTCTTTTTTCGTCCGCATGGCTTTAAAAACTGGAGTTTCTTTCAAATAACTACGCAGGTAAAGAGCGATAAAACCGAAAATTCCACCCAGAATGAAGGGAACGCGCCAAGCCCAGTCTTTAATTTCCGCTTCAGTGAACTGTAAGGAAATAAACAGTGACATTAGGGCACCGAGTAGAATTCCGAGTGATAGGCCAGCGGTCAGCAAACCATTGGCAATCCCAATTCGGCCTTCAGGCACATGCTCAGACACAAAGGTCCAGGCAGCCGGAATTTCACCACCAATCGCAATACCTTGAACAACACGCATCAATAGCAGCAGCAATGGTGCAGCATAACCAATACTTTCAAAGGTTGGCATGATCCCAATCATGAGGGTCGGTAGCGCCATCAGCAAGATGGATAAACTGAATAGTCTTTTACGACCGATCAGATCCCCAAAATGCGCCATCACCACACCGCCGAGTGGGCGAAAGAAATAGCCTGCGGCAAAGATGCCATAGGTATTTAGCATGGCCCAAAACGGACTCAGGGTACTTGGAAAGAACAGTTCAGAGATCAATTTGGCGTAGAACACATAAATGACAAAATCATAGAATTCCAGTGCGCCACCTAGGGACGATAGTCCGAGGGTGCGTTTATCAGCACGGCTCAGATAGGGTTGTGCATTCATGTGCTCGTTCCATTATTTAATATCCATGACTTGATTGCTGATTTTAAAGAAGGGTTATTTTCTTGAATAATCAATCTTTCTTTGTTTAATCTAAACTAAAATTTATTAAAATTTAAATGAATAAAATAATTTGGAATGTTTTGATTAATTATTTTCCTTTCAAGTGAATTTTTTAAGGCAAAAATAAGCTGGAGTCCGAAACATTACTTAAAATACAGCTTATCTTTTTTAGACGTATTTATTCATTTTAGTATGGTGTTCATTCTGTAATTTTCCTTCTAAGATAGAGTTAGATGAAAAAATTACAGGATAGCGTGATGACAAATACCTTAGCAGTGGCACAGCAAGGTGAGGCCGTTTTAACCCTAATTGCCAGTCCGGTCACACAGGCTGAATTTGACAGTGACTGGTTGCGGCAATTTAACAGCGCCTTGATGGAAACCATGCAGCACCGTCAGGGCGTGGGCATTGCAGCACCGCAGGTTTATGTCTCTAAACGCATTATTATTGTCGCATCACGGCCCAATTTACGTTATCCGGAGGCGCCATATATGGAAGCTGTGACCATGATCAATCCGGAGATTATCAGTGCTTCAGCTACGCAAGTATTGGGTGAGGAAGGCTGTTTAAGTGTGCCCGAGCAAAGAGGGAGGGTCGCTCGAGCAGAAGAGGTTGAGGTATGTTATTTTACGTTAGAGGGAAATGAAGTGGTTCAGTCATTCAAAGGCTTTCCGGCACGAATTGTACAGCATGAAATTGATCACCTGAATGGAATTTTATTTATAGAGAAGCTTGCAGAAGCATAATTACTTGGCTTGAATTGCGGTGCCATAAGCGAAGACTTCAACCATACCGCCTTGCATGCCAAGTTCGGTAGTACTGAGTCGAATTCCCATAATCTGGTCAGCGCCTATTTTCTCTGCTTCCAATTTTAATCGTACTATAGCTTCACGTCGCGCCCGTTCAACGACACTCTCATAACTGGTCAAACGACCACCTAGCATGTTTTGCACATTAGCAATCGCATATTTAAAGTAATCATGTGAAATCACCACATTGCTGCTGATCATATGACCGGGGAGTGTAGATTCGATGAAGCGGCTATTATTGACCCGGATATAAGCCAAACGCTGTTCCTGTTCATCCAGATATTGCAGATGCTTGCGCTCGTTAAAGCGACCAAAACCGAAACCCACGCTGAACAGAATGGCAAAAATGACAATCTGTATAATCAATCCGTCCATGCATTAGTTCGCCTGTGGAAATGGATCAGGCAGTTTAGGTATGACCGGATCAACGATGACTGCAGTGCCATACACAAACAGTTCAGAAGCACCTTGGGCAATATTTGAAGTAGAAAAACGAATACCCACAATCGCATTGGCACCCATACTACGAGCTTTTTCAATCATTCGGTTCATGGCTTCCTGACGGGATTCTTCCAGTAATTCGGTATAAGCGGTCAACTCGCCTCCGACAATATTTTTTAGACCAGCCAGTAAATCGCGTCCAACATGTTTACTGCGCACAGTACTGCCATAGACCACATCAATCTGTTGGCGAATGGTATGTCCCGGTACAGATTCCAGATTACTCAATAACATGCAGATATCTTCTTAATCAGTCATATAATCATGAAGATAGAAAATCTCCTTTAAAAAAGCAATAAAAAAGCCCACCGAAGTGAGCTTTTCTGAAAAGGAGTTAGACTTATTTTGCCTGTTCCGCACGACGCTGTTCGGTCACAGACGGGCGATACGGCACAGTGTCTGAGGTATTAACTTTCAAACCACCACCAAGACTCTTGTACAGTTCAACCTGGCTGTTCAGATTCGCCTGTTCAAGTAATAACAAACCTTGTTCTGCTGCATATGAAGCACGTTGTGCATCCAGTACAGTCAGATAGCTGTCAATACCGGCACGGAAACGTGCTAGAGACAGACGGTAAGTGGTATTAGTTGCATCGACCAGACGGCGTTGAGCAGCAATACGGTCACCAATATTCTGACGTACCGCTAGGGCATCATTCACTTCACGGAATGCAGTCTGAATTGATTTTTCGTAATCTGACAGCGCAATTTGTTGATCTGTTTCGGAAATACGGATATTCGCCTGACGTGTACCCCAATCGAAGATTGGAATATCCAGACTTGGGCCTACAGACCACGCAAAACTGCCAGACTTGAACAGATCACCCAGATCCGCAGATGCAAAACCTGCAGAACCCGTCAGGCTGATGGTTGGGTACAGACGCGCACGGGCAGCACCAATATTGGCACCTGCCGCAGACAGACGGTATTCAGCTGCACGTACATCCGGACGGTTAATCAGCAGATCACTTGGTAAACCTGCACCTAGTGCCGCATTAGAGGTAATGCGGGTAACACGTTGTGCCGGTAACAGGTTGGCCGGTACGGGTTGACCTACAAGCAGGTTTAGCAGGTTTTGTGCCTGAGCCACCTGGGTGCGATAGTTGGCAACATCATTACGTGCAGTTTCAACAGAAATCTGTGCTTGACGTACTGGAAGTTCGCTATCGATTCCCACATCAAAACGTTTCTTGTTTAGGTTATAGGATTCAAGCTGGGCTTTCAGTGTTTGCTCAGCCAGTGCCAGATTGGCATTGGCAAATGAGTAACTTAGCCATGCTTGGGCCACCTGACCAATCAGGGAAATCTGAGTCGCATCACGCGCACTTTGAGTCGCCAGATAAGTATCTAAAGCATTATCACGCAAGCTGCGCACACGACCCCAGAAATCCAGCTCAAATGCAGTTACGCCTAGACCGACATTATAAGTCGTCACAGCGCCACGGCTTTGCGGATTGTTACTGCCAGTATCCTGACGTAACACGCTGCCGCTCGCACCAATGGTTGGCAGACGGTCATTTTCAGAAATCTGATAAGCCTGTTGGGCACGCTGAATATTTAATGCGGCAGTACGCAAATCACGGTTATTGGTCAATGCCAGATCCAGTACCTGTAACAGGCGCTGGTCAGCAAAGAATTCTTTATAACCCTGTTCTGCTACAGAAGTACCTGAAGCATTGGTATAACTGCTTGGGATATTTGCCTCTGCAACGGGCTCTGGGCCACGCATGCTTTGACATGCAGTCAAAGCAAGCGCGAGGGCAGATACCGCAATGCTACGACCTGTAATAGACCATATATTTTGCATTACGACTTGTACTCCTGATTTTGTTGTTTTGGTTTGTATTTAAAGATACTTCGAATCCACACGTAGAATACAGGAATAAAGAAGATACCTAAAAGAGTCGAACTGATTACACCACCGAGGACACCGTAACCGACAGAGTGCTGGCTACCCGCACCGGCACCTGAAGCAAGTGCTAGTGGAAGTACACCAAAACCGAAGGCAAGGGTGGTCATGATAATTGGACGTAAACGCATTTTTGCTGCATGCAGGGTCGCATCAAACAACTCTTCGCCTTGTTCCTGCAGCTCTTTGGCGAATTCTACAATCAAGATTGCGTTTTTCGCAGAAAGACCAATTACGGCAATAATCGCTACCTGGAAGTAGATGTTATTCGACAGGTTCGGGTCTTTAAACAGAATCATACCGCCAAAGGTCAATAGTAATGCACCCACGATGCCTAATGGTACAACCAGAAGAACCGAGAATGGAATTGACCAGCTTTCATACAATGCAGCCAGACACAGGAACACGATCAACAGTGAAAGCGCGTACAAGAATGGTGCCTGTGCGCCAGACTCACGTTCTTCCAGAGACAGACCAGTCCATTCATAGTCGAAACCTTGCATGCCCATTTCAGGAAGCTTGGCAATGATTTCTTCCATCGCACGCATTGCATCACCTGAGCTCACACCCGGTGCCGGTGTACCCTGAATGTTCATTGCAGATACGCCGTTATAGCGTTCTAGACGAGGCGAACCATAGGTCCATTCACCTGTTGCGAATGCAGAGAACGGTACCATTTCACCACGGTTGTTACGAACATACCACTGGTTCAGGTCTTCCGGCATCATACGAGAGCTGGCTTCACCCTGAACGTACACTTTTTTCACACGACCACGGTCAAGGAAGTCATTGATGTACGAACCACCCCACGCCATGCTCATGGTGCTGTTAATTTCAGAAATGCTGACACCTAAAGCACCGGCTTGTGCATGATCGACAATCACACGGTACTGCGGGTTATCTTCCTGACCATTTGGACGGACACCTGCAAGACGTTTGTCTTGTGCAGCCAGACCCAGAACAGTATTACGCGCTGCCAAAAGTTGCTCATGGCTTTGACCACTTGCTGCTTTTAACTGCATGTTAAAGCCGGCAGATACACCCAGTTCAGGCATTGCTGGCAATTGTAATGGCATGATGTAAGACGCATCTTTCACAATCATGTTCAGTGCCATACCACGCTGGATAATTGCACCGACCTGTGATTCTGGAGTGGTACGTTCAGACCAGTCTTTCAGTTTGATAAATGCCAGACCAGCGTTTTGACCTACACCTGTGAATGAGAAACCAGCCACACTGAAGACAGATTGGACATGATCTTTTTCATTTTCCAGGAAGTAGCCTGTCATGGTATTGATGACTTTATCGGTACGTTCCAAGGTTGCATTTGGTGGCAACTGTACCAGCGTCATTACGACACCTTGGTCCTCATCAGGTAAGAATGAAGAAGGCAGTTTCTGGAAGATCAGCACAATAATCCCGATCACCACCGCATAGATGATACCGGAGAAAATCTTGTGGTGTGTCATACGATTGACGCCGCCCTGATATTTCACAGAAACACGGTCAAAGCTATGGTTAAACCAGCGGAAGAATCGTGCAGCTGGATTGTTACTTTGCGGCTTGTTCGGATCATGCTGTTTCAGAATGGTCGCACACAGGGCAGGGGTAAAGGTTAAGGCCACTACCAGCGACAGAACCATTGCTGTGACCAGCGTGATTGAGAACTGGCGATAGATAACACCTGTAGAACCACCAAAGAATGCCATTGGTACGAATACTGCAGACAGTACAGAGGTAATACCGATCAGCGCACCAGAGATCTGTTTCATCGACTTTTCAGTCGCCGACACAGGATCCAGATGCTCTTCAGCCATGACACGTTCAACGTTCTCGACCACAACGATCGCATCATCGACGAGCAGACCAATCGCGAGAACCATCGCGAACATGGTCAAGGTGTTGATCGAGAAGCCGAAGATATTAATGATTGCAAAAGTACCTAGTACAACTACTGGAACGGCCATGGTTGGAATAATCGTTGCGCGCCAGTTCTGCAAGAACAGGAACATTACGATGAAGACCAGAATGACTGCTTCAATGAGAGTATGAACCACCGATTCAATCGATAACTGAATGAATGGTGTGGTATCAAATGCCAGTGTATCCACCATCCCTTGAGGATAGTTAGGACGTAACTGTTTTAAACGTTCTTCAACTGCTTCAGCGGTATCCAGTGCATTGGCACCGGTTGCAAGTTTAATCGCAACACCGCCAGCCGGTTTACCATTAAATTTAGAATCAAACTGGTAGTTGTCTGCACCAAGTTCTACACGTGCGACATCGCCCAGACGGACTTGAGCACCTGAAGTGGTATTTTTCAGGAAGATGTTTTCGAACTGTTCAGGTGTTTGCAGCAGACTTTGCGCATTCACTGTCGCATTCAGTACCTGTCCTTCAATTTGTGGCGCACCACCTAATTGACCGACAGCCACCTGAGCGTTCTGGGTACGGATTGCCTGAGCCACATCACTTGGAGTCACTTGCAGACTAGCCATTTTGGCTGGATCCAGCCAAATACGCATTGCATAAGAACCACCAAAGACCTGAACTTCACCAACCCCGGCCACACGGCTTAAAGGTTCAGAAATGTTTGAGTTTACATAGTCTTTAATGTCATCTGCAGTCAGGCTGCCATCAGGAGAATAGAAAGCTAATACCTGAAGGAAGCTGGCACCAGATTTGGTCACACGTACACCCTGACGTTGTACATCATCCGGTAAAAGTGCAGTCGCTGACTGTAACTTGTTTTGTACCTGAACCTGTGCAATATCAGGATCGACACCTTGTTCAAAGTTTAAGGCGATGGATGCCTGACCGTTACCGGCACTGTTCGAGGAAATATAACGCAAGCCATCCAGACCGTTCATCTGCTGCTCGATGATCTGCGTTACTGTATTTTCTACAGTCGCTGCAGATGCACCCGGATAAGTCGCAGAAATGGTGACTGTTGGTGGCGCGATCGTCGGATACTGAGCAATTGGCATTTTGCTGATGGTTAAAATACCCGCCAGCATAATTACCAATGCAATCACCCATGCAAAAATCGGGCGATGGATAAAGAATTTAGCCATGAACCATTACTCCTTATGCATTTGCAGCAGGTTTTTGTTCAGGTTGTTTCTTTGCATCATCTGCCTTTTTTGCATCTGCTGCAGGTTGTTGCGCAGCAGGAGCAGCACCTTGTGGGGCAGCTGCTTGAGGTTGATAAGGTTTAGGCACCACTTGCTGTTCAGGTTTTACCTTGGCAATACCATCAACAATCACTTTATCACCCGGATTTAGACCTTCGGTTACGATCCAGTTACTACCTTGAGTACCGACTGTCGTTACTGGACGTGGAGTTACTTTATTGTCAGCACCCACCAGCATCGCCATGGCCTGACCAGTAGGCGTACGGGTTAACGCCGCTTGTGGAATCAGGAAAGCATTTGGAATTTCGCCTTGCACGATTTGCGCTGTGGCAAACATACCAGGCAGAAGTAAATGGTTTTTGTTCGGGAATACTGCACGTAAAGTCACAGTACCTGTTTCAGGGTTCACGCTGGCATCCGAGAATGCAAGACGGCCTTCGACAGGGTAGATGCTGCCATCTTCAAGCTTTAACTTCACTTTGGTGTTGTTTGAGCTGTTGAGGTTGCCTTTGCTTAGCTGTTGACGCAGGCGTAGCAGTTCAGCACTTGACTGGTTGATATCTACATAGATTGGATCTAGACGCTGAATCGTAACCAGTGGTTCTGTCTGATTTGCAGTCACTAACGCACCCGCCGTGATCGAAGAACGGTTGGTTTGACCAGAAATCGGTGCACGTACGGTTGAATAGCCCAGGTTGATTTCAGCATTACGTAAAGTTGCACGGTTTGCATTCAAATCAGCTTCAGCCAGTTTGACCTGTGCTGCGATGTCATCGTATTCCTGTTTAGAAATGGCATTGGTACCGACCAGTTGACGATAACGACCTTCTTTAACACGCAATACACCTAAATTCGCTTCAGCACGGGCAATCGCAGCACGAGCATTATCGACAGTAGTACGGTTAGTGCTTGAATCAATTTCATAAAGCGCCTGACCTTCACGGACATAGCTACCTTCAGTGAATAAGCGTTTAAGCACCACACCACTAGCCTGTGGACGTACTTCAGAAATCTCAAATGCTGTTGTACGACCTGAGAGCTCTACAGACTGCTCGACACTTTGTGGCTGTGCAACAAGAATACCGACTTCAGTCGGTGGCATTTGCTGCTGAGCACCAGCTTGCTGGCCCTCTTTAGGATCTTTGCTACAACCAACAAGTGCAAGACTTGTTGCTAATGCGCAAGCAGTCAGGGCGGGAGCCCAAAGCTTTGCAGACATCATTGTTCCACCTCAATTGGATTCTTATCTAAATTTTTTTATTTGTGAGCCGTGCAATATCTGATCCAGACCATATACCACAACGAAATCCAAATAAAACTTATACTCCAGCCGGATATGACATCTGAAGGAAAATGTACGCCTAGATAAACTCTTGAAACACCCATAATCAGCATCCATGCACCTGCACCCATCCAGATGATGGTATGTCGGGGATGTTGCCGATATATGAACATTGCCAGACAGCCGAGACAGGCTGCATAGACGCTATGAGCACTCGGGAAGGAGCTTCCATAGCTTTCAACCAGATGAAAAGACTCTGCTGGTCGAGGTCGGGCAATACTGAATTTTAAAAGCCAGCCTAGGAGAATTCCTCCGATAATTCCGATACATATAAAAATTACGCTTGCATGCTTTTTATACCACAGTAGAAAAATACACCATAGTGTGGATAAAAATAATACAAATGGCATGCCACCTATCACTGATAAGGACTGATTAATTTGATTTAAAAATTCTGTGCGATAGCCGCTAATCCATTCTATTGCAAGCACATCTAACTGGCTAAAAGTTGCAATATCAAGAAATAACACACTGAAAATTAAAAATAAAATTCCGACAATAAGTAACAAGTAATGCATGCCAAAAATCCTTGTCCTTTTAACCGTTATTCAGCCGGTTAACTGTCTGCGCTAAAGTGTACTTGTCAGTACACTTTTTTTCAAGAGTGCGTATTTTATGCAAATTCCATTTTTTATTTATGGGATTTTGTACCTAAATGCCCAAATATTCTCGCAATTTTACAGTTTTGTGGATGTATGATTTTCGTCAATTTCAATAGTTTGCTTCGGCGGCCAGAAAAACTCACTTGGGCGAGTCAGGAAATGGGTCATGACCAGTTTAGCGAGCGGTTTCCACTGTTCGAAACGCACCCGTCGTGCGCGTAATGCCACAATAATGGTCAGGCTGAAACTTACAAAAAGGTTAGTCAGACCAATCAGCAGAACACCCAGGAAAGAGATGATAATGAGTCCAATATCTGGACCATTAATATTGATTAGTCCTTGGATAAAGTTGGCAGACGCAAAGGCAATATGACGAATATCTAAAGGCAAGCCGAGAATGAAACCGATGGTACCCATACTGCCCAGCATAACCCCAAAAATAAAATTACCCGCCAGTGCACCCAGATTACGTTCAATATAGTCAGCAAATCGATGCAAACGTTCTTGTCCCATCAGTTGTGACAGGAGCACATGAGCTCTTAGACGAGGACCGACCTTCCGATACACTGCCATATTATCGAAATAACCGGCTAATAGGCCTGACAGGAATAAACATACTCCAGCCACTGCTGCATGAGGAATCGCTAAAGAAGTAAATGGATTCAGGTCATATAAGGTTTTGGCTGCTTTGGCATGTGTCATTAATGGCTCATGTAGGGCAAATTCCCACATCAGGGCAATCAGTGCTGCAACCGGAATTGCGATTGAAATATTCCCAAGAATCGCGACAAACTGGGTCCGAATGATATTCACAATCAGTGCAGCCAGTTCAGCAATCTGGGCAGTTTTCGAACCCTTACGTTGTTGTACGGTAGAAGCCAGTGCAGCTGCAGTCATCGCTGGCTGTTTGGTTGCAACGGTAAAGTGCAGCACATGAATGAGCATAAAACCGAGCGAATAGTTCATGCTATAGCTAAAGGCTTGCATTAAAGGTGCCATCGTGACACGCGCCATTAAGACTTTCAGCGAGGCCATAAAGGCAATGATGATACCTGCACCGGCTGCCGATTTGTACATGGCCAAAAAGCCTTGCTTGTCAGTACTTACATAATGTTCACCGGTTTTACTGGCATTTTCAGTTACCTGTAAAGCCAGGAGTTCACTATTGGTAGTCAGTAAGGCACGCACACTGCGTTCGCTATAAATCGCTTCGGTAATATCTGCGATAAACAGACCAATGGACTGATAACGCAGGTCATCATCATCCAGCACCATATTCAGCAGGATTTCAATCCGTTCTAGACACTGTTCCAGCAAGGCCAACATATAGGTCAGGCTGACACTGACCCCAATCCGTTTGGTAGAGCGACGAATTTTGGCGACAACATCGTGACACTGCTCCAGCATGACCAGAGCTTGAGAAGCATCTGGCGGCGTAATCGAATCTACCAGTTCTACAGTGTTATAGCGTTTTTTATATTCCTGGATAAATTCAATAATCTCACGGTTTTGCACCAGAAAAGGTGATTCATATTCCATGAGCTCAGGCTGGGCATTAATAAATTCAGGATGCAGGCCGATCCCACTCACCCGGTAGGACAGAATCGTTAGTGCTTTAATGATCTGATCTTTGATTCGGGTTTTTTCTACCTGATTGGAATGACCCTGATTTACAACAGCAAAAAGTCGCTGCCAATCCGCTTCATCAAAATAATCCAGCCAGTATTTATCGGTACGCAAATAGAAAATCTTGCGGAACAATTCCTGAAGCTGTAAATGATCTGGAATCACCGGCAGGATATGCGCCCCGATCCGCTGATTCAGCTGGTTCCAGAAACCATCCAGAGAAAGAATCCCGGTATCGGAAAACAGACTGGCTTGTTTATAGCGGTTGATAATTCTTAAAGTGAAACTTTGTAAGGTTAAGACTGCATTGGGAGTGAGCAGTAAAGCCCGGATAAATGCATTAAATTTTGTTTCGATTTCTTCTGTATTTCTGCTGTCTTCTGGGCGTATACGTTCTACAAGTTGGATGAGCAGATTCTCATCCAGCACCGCTTGTGGTTGTTCAAGCTGATGCTGCATGCTTTGAAAAATATCAAGAAAATTAATATGCATAGGCGAGATAAGCGGCTATTGAATCCGGTGAAGAGCCAGTTTGGCCAGATTAACGAGGGCCTGACGATACTCTGAATCGGGTAGTGCATTCAAGGCTTGAATTGCAATTTCTGTTTCTTCGGTTGCACGCTGGCGGCAATAATCCAAGGCGCCAGAATCATTTACAATCTTGATGACTTCTGCCAAATGATCTGTTCCGCCCGTTGCAATACTGCGACGGATAATTTCATGCGATTCCCCAGTTGTATTCTTCATGGCAGCAATCAATGGCAGGGTAGGTTTACCTTCCATCAGGTCATCACCGATGTTTTTACCGAGGGTTTCAGCATCAGATGTATAGTCTAGAATGTCATCAATAATCTGGAAGGCATTACCGAAGTGACCAGCGAATTTACGTAATGGTTCGCGGAATTCAGCCTTGTCGGAAAGAATAGCGGCACCTTCGGTCGCCAACTCAAACAGGCGAGAAGTCTTGCCATGAATAATACTTAAATAAGTTTCTTCTGAGGTTTCTGGCTGATGTTGCGATTGTAGTTGCAGAACTTCGCCTTCGGCAATTTCGCAGGTACCCGTAGAGAAGTCTTTGAGCAGGGTCATATTGTTAAGATCGACCAGCAAATCAAAGGCACGCGAAATCAGGAAGTCACCGACTAGCACAGCTGTCTGATTGTTCCAGGTCGCATTGGCAGTTGGACGGCCACGGCGTAAGCCTGACTCATCGACGACATCATCATGAACTAGAGTTGCCGTATGCAACATTTCGATAATGGCTGCCAGTTTGCGATGCTGTTCCAATTCTACAGCACCACAGGCTTTCGCTGCCAACAGGCACATGATTGGGCGCATGCGCTTGCCGCCAGCTTCAACCACATGCTTGCTGACCGCCATCACCAGCGCTACTTTTGAGGTAATTCCTTCGTTAATGAATGTGTCCATCGCAGCAAAGTCGTTAGCAACAGGAGCGAGAATATCTTGCTTAAAGTCGATGGCCATGTGAAAGAAAACCTCTAGTTTGGTAAATCGCAGCGGGTAGTTTAACAATTTATAACATGAGTGAAAGCTAAGAAAAGCACAAACTCCACTAAAAATCAGCTTTTTATAGGACTTATTCGAGTTTAGCCTAAATTTTGACATTTAAAAAATGAACAATATCTTTCCGCTAAAGTTTTTTTCTAAACATTCTCAGGCAGCCGGAAGACTCGGAATTGAGCAGCATTTTTTGGCCATTATATCCAGCATTAATCTTTGATTTTGAATGAATAATTTAATGATTTATAGGCTTTATAATGGAGTTCATGATTATTTCCTTAAAATGGCTTGTTGTTTCTTATAATATCCCTTAAAATCTTTGCCCTTGTATAACCCCCAGTGGCGCGCGTTTTAAGATCGATATATTCCTTTATCGGCACGTCGACACGGGCATGTTTGGAGTACATTATGTACGCAGTAATCCAAAGCGGTGGTAAACAGCACCGTGTAGTTGAGGGTGAAACCCTTAAAGTTGAATTATTGAAAGCTGAAACTGGTTCAACAATTACGTTTGATGACGTACTTATGCTTGTAAACGGTGATAGCATTCAAATCGGTGCTCCAGTTGTAGCTGGCGCTAAAGTAACTGCAGAAGTAGTTAGCCATGGTCGTCACGACAAAATCCGCATTATCAAAATGCGTCGTCGTAAGCACTACCGTAAACAACAAGGTCACCGTCAATGGTTCACTGAGTTGAAAATTACTGGTATCTCAGGCTAATTACTAGGAGTAAATAGACATGGCAACTAAAAAAGCCGGTGGTTCGACTAAGAACGGTCGTGATTCGAATCCTAAGATGTTAGGTGTTAAAGTTTACGGTGGCCAAACTGTAACTGCAGGTAACATCATCGTTCGTCAACGTGGTACTGAATTCCACGCTGGTCAAAACGTAGGTATGGGCCGTGACCATACATTATTTGCTACTGCTGATGGCGTAGTAAAATTCGAAGTGAAAGGTCAATTTGGCCGTCGCTACGTATCTGTTGAAGCATAATTTGCTGAAATAGAAAAAAGACCCACAGTTTCTGTGGGTTTTTTTATGCGTGAAGGTTTATCGGCTTATAAAGCTGTGACAGCAAATGTAAATATCACTATTGAATCTTCATCATGATGAATAAAAGCAGGAATTCTGCATTAATAACAATACAAAACTTCTTATTTTCTATCATCTTAGTTTGAGAAATTGGTTTAAGATGAGCCATTAGATAAATAGCGATATGCAAATACAAAAAGGTGAGATTATGAGTATGCTTCGTAAAACTGTATGTGCCATAACAATCGGTACGGCGACACTGGCACCTGTCATGAGCACGACTGTATTTGCCGCAACTGCAGCGACGGAGCAGCAAGCTACTGCGAATCTGGTGAAACAGCTCAGCAATATCCGTAGCTTAACTGCAAATTTTGAACAAACCACTAAAGTCACTAATCCGAAAGCGACCCAGAAAAAAGGCTTGACCGCCCAGCACATGAACCAGACCTTTAAAGGTGTGATGAAAGTGGCGCGTCCGGGTAAATTCTACTGGGAAACTTCAAGCCCGTCGAAACAGACTATTGCCACTACAGGTAAAACCGTATGGATCTATGATCCAGACTTGCAGCAAGCAGTGCGTCAGAGTCTAGACGATCAAGTGGCAAATACACCGGCGTTATTATTGTCCGGCAATACCAGCCAGATTATGCAATCTTATCGTGTAACCCAGCCGAATAAAGCTAAAACCTATTACACGCTTTATCCGAAAAATACTGATGGGGTGTTTGAAAGCCTGACTATTAGTTTTGGTGCGAACAAAGCGCCTAGCTTGATGATTTTGCAGGATTCATTAGGCCAAACCACGAATATTAAATTTAGTAATGTAAAACTGAATACCACGATTCCGGCATCTACATTTAGCTTTACCCCGCCAAAAGGCACAGACATTATTGATCAATAAGTATCAAGATCAACTCAATAAAAAAGCAATCTTCGGGTTGCTTTTTTTTGTTCCTGATCGGGATGGATCTGGAGTCATTACAAGGTTGGCGTATATCTAGAAGTTTGGGTGTTTTAGAATAAACAAAAGTTGAGTCAATGAAATTGCAAAATTTTAGGAGCTCAGGATGAAAATGGCTTCATGTAAAATAGGCTGGATCGGTTGTATCTTGTGTCTGAATCTCGGGCTATTTGCCTGTCAGCCTCAAACCTCTTCAGTCACTACATCCGCGCAATCAGAAGACACAGGAGAAATCCAATCCAAAATAGTTCCAGTTAAAGATGCCAATCAGGTCGTGTGTGAAATCGAAGGTTGTGTGCGCTTTGATTTGCAGACTGTAGATACCAATATGAGTTGGATTGATCAATACTTCATGGAGCGTATCCAGCGTACTGAGCCGGTCGCTTTTAGCAAAGTGACCAGTAATAAAATTAAAGCAAAGGATCAGCCGAAATTTATTGATCAACGTTCCATTCAGGTGAATTACCTGAATCAGCATGCGCATCTGGCCACTTTTATATTTAAAACTGCCCATCAGCCTGAACGTGCAGCACAGCCCCAATCTCACACCGAATATGTCAATCTGGACCTAAAACAAAAGAAACGTCTAGCTCTTCATCAGGTTATGCGCGGTAATACAGATGAAAAACTGAAACAGACTCTATATCAAGCAAATAAAGACTGGCTGGATCGTTATCAAATCACCCAGCAGAAACTAGCACTGAGTGACAATTATTATTTTGACAGTCAGGGCTTGGTACTGGTTTATCCGGCAGGCGAGTTGAACAAGACAATCAGTGATATGGCAGAATTAAAAGTACCTTATACAGCATTAAGAGAGATCATCCGGCCTGAATATTTATCGCTTTTGCCTCAAACAAGCCTTTAAATATTGCGCTAATAAACTCCAGCCGGTAGGTCAGTCACTGTATTTTTTGACGTTAAGAGCTTACACTATAGCCAGTTTTTTTCTTATCCAAAGATTGGCTATGATCGACCCGAAATTACTTAGAAATAATATTGAGGCTGTAAATTTAGCCTTGGCAAAACGTGGTGTTCAACTGAATGTTGAGGAATGGGCATCATTAGAAGCTCGACGTAAAGAGATTCAATCCAAAACTGAATCCTTGCAAGCTGAGCGTAATGCCGGTGCCAAGCAAGTGGGTCAGATCAAAAAAGCAGGTGGCGATGCCTCTGAAATCATGGCACGCATGTCTGCAATTGGTGATGAAATCAAGGCTGCTGAAGCTGCACTGGCTGAGCTGCAAGCTGAACTAGAAGAAAAATCACTGTCTATTCCAAACCTGCCAGATGAATCTGTACCTGAAGGTAAAGATGAAAATGACAATGTGGAAGTCCTGAAATGGGGGACACCACGCGAATTTGACTTTGAAATCAAAGACCATACTGACCTGGGCGAAATGATGGGTGGTCTGGAATTTGAAACTGCGACCAAATTGACTGGTTCACGGTTTAGCGTTCTGAAAGGTCCTTTAGCGCGTCTGCAACGTGCCATCACTCAGTTTATGCTGGATACGCATACCACTAAAAATGGCTATACCGAAGCCTATATACCTTATTTGGTGAATGCAGATTCTTTACGTGGTACAGGTCAGTTACCGAAATTTGAAGAAGACCTGTTCAAGCTGCAAGGTGAGAAAGAATTCTACCTGATCCCTACGGCTGAAGTACCTGTAACCAACTTCGTGCGTGATGAAATCATCGATGCCGACCGTCTGCCACTGAAATATGCAGCACATACCCCATGTTTCCGTAGTGAAGCCGGTTCATATGGCCGTGATACCCGTGGTCTGATCCGTCAACACCAGTTCGACAAAGTTGAGATGGTTCAGATTGTAAAACCTGAAGACTCTATGCAGGCACTGGAAGAGTTAACTGGTCATGCAGAAGGTATTTTGCAAGCATTAGGTCTACCATACCGTAAAATCATTCTGTGTGGCGGTGATATGGGCTTTGGTGCATGCAAAACTTATGACCTTGAAGTCTGGGTGCCAAGTCAAAATACGTATCGTGAGATTTCATCTTGCTCAAATATGTGGGATTTCCAGGCACGCCGTATGAAAGCGCGTTACCGTGCTGACCAGAAAAAAACTGAATTCGTACATACGCTGAATGGTTCAGGTCTGGCTGTAGGTCGTACTTTACTGGCGGTCATGGAAAACTATCAACGTGCTGATGGTTCAATTGAGATCCCTGAAGTACTGCGTCCGTATATGGGTGGTGCAACTTACATCGACTAAATGTCGGTGTATGCACCAAAATGTGCATGAAAATTGCTTAGACAGTCAGATTTAAAACTTTTTGAGGCATTTTGTGGATATCTTTCCAATCTCGTTAAAGTTGCAACAGCAACCTTGTCTGATTGTCGGTGGTGGACATATTGCATACCGTAAAGCGGTATTGCTACAGAAAGCAGGGGCAGTCATTTCGGTGGTTGCACCTGAGATCGAAGCGAGTCTGCTTGAGATTGTTCAAGCGACCGCCGGTCAATATGTTCAGGCACCTTTCAATTCTGAAATTCCTCTACGTTCCTACCGTCTGGTGATTGCAGCGACCAATGATGCTGGAGTCAACCGTCAGGTGTTTGAAGACTGTGAAGCTGAAAATGTGCTGGTCAACAGTGTTGATGATCCACCACATTGCCGTTTCATGGTGCCAGCAATTATCGACCGCTCACCACTGGTTATTTCAGTCGCGAGTAACGGTACTTCACCGGTATTGTCTCGTCAGATCCGCACTCAGCTTGAAGCTACCATTCCGCATGGTATGGGTAAACTGGCTGAGTTCTCTGGTAAGTGGCGTAGTGCAGTTAAAGCCAAGATCACTAATCCCGATGAACGCCGTATCTTCTGGGAAGATTTATATGCCAGTCCTTTCAAAGAACAGGTGTTTAATGACAATCTGGCTGAAGCTGACCGTCTGATTGAACAAGCCTTGAATGAATGGCAAAAGCCAAAAGGGGAAGTTTATCTGGTCGGTGCCGGACCGGGTGATCCGGAGTTATTGACGCTAAAAGCCTTACGCTTGATGCAGCAGGCCGATGTGGTGATCTATGACCGTTTGGTCTCTGCACCGATTATGGATCTCTGTCGCCGTGATGCAGAAAAGATCTATGTCGGTAAGGCGAGGTCCAATCATGCGGTGCCACAAGAAGGGATTAATGCCTTACTGGTGAAATATGCCAGCGAAGGCAAGCGAGTTTGTCGTCTAAAAGGCGGTGATCCGTTTATCTTTGGTCGTGGCGGTGAAGAGATTGAAGAGCTGTTTGCTGCTGGCGTGGCCTTTCAGGTCGTGCCTGGCATTACCGCAGCTTCAGGCTGTTCAGCTTATGCTGGTATTCCGCTCACTCATCGTGATTATGCACAAAGCGTGCGTTTCCTGACAGGTCATTTAAAAGAAGGTTCTCCTGAACTGCCTTGGAATGAACTGGTCTATGAAAACCAGACACTGGTACTTTATATGGGACTGGTGGGACTGGAAAAAATCTGTGCACAATTGATTGAGCATGGTCAGCGTCCAGATATGCCAGTGGCCTTGGTCTCAAAAGGCACTACACCAGAGCAAAAAGTGGTGGTGGGAACGCTCCAAGATATTGCATCGAAAGTGAATGAGCACCATATTCAGGCACCAACCTTGACCATTATTGGTGAAGTGGTGCGTTTACGTGAAAAATTGAAGTGGTCCTAAATGTCCACTGAACTCCCAAAAGTAGAGAAAAGCTGTGATCCATGTTGTTTTATATGAACCTGAAATTCCTGCCAATACAGGTAATATTATTCGCCTATGCGCAAATACGGGAGCACAGCTACATTTGGTCAAGCCGCTTGGCTTTGAACTGGATGATAAAAAACTAAGACGTGCCGGTCTCGATTATCATGAATATGCCAATATGCAGATTTGGGAAAATATTGAAGAGTGTCTGGCCGATCTGGCTACTAAGGGCGTAGGTGTGGATGCGGTTTATCCGCTGACCACCAAAGGTTTTGAAACCCCGCATACCTCAGATCTAAATCGTTCTTTAGCCTTGTTGATGGGACCAGAAACTCGTGGCTTGCCAGAGCATGTACGTATGATGTTTCCAAAAGAGCATTGGATTCGTCTGCCTATGGCAGAGAATTCACGCAGCTTGAACTTGTCTAATGCAACTGCTGTGATTGTCTATGAAGCTTGGCGTCAACAGGGTTTTAAACCGCTTTAAGTTCATCGTACCGATTTAAAAAGCTGCCTAAAGGCAGCTTTTTTATTTTATTTAACAGATACAGGTACATGTTTGGTCTTTCAGGTAATCTTACAGATAAGCTCTTGAGAATATAGAAAAAAGGAACAAAATGTGAAAAAAGGATGGATTCTAGCAGGATGTAGTACGTTATTGCTGGCCAGCATGATGACACAGGCTCAAGAAGCGCCACAGCAATCACTATCATCACAAGATACAGGTCAGCCCATTACTCAGGAAGAAATCCGCCAGGGGCTGGCAGCGATGCAACAGCGCTTAAATAGCCGCATTGAGCAATGGGGTAAAACCCTTAGCCGTGACGATTTCGAGTGGACCTGGCGTGGACGTCAGATGAAACCAGCTAAACGTCAGGAAGTTTGCGATATTTTTCAGGGCGTGGTCAATGAAATGTATCAAATAGCGGTGAAGAACAAGGCTCGGCTCAGTCCAGAAGATCAGAAACTATTATCCAATCGTGATCTGTTTATTGAAAAACTGGGCTTTCAAAATAACCGGGTCAATACCCAGATGGGTTTTGACTGTCGTCTGCAATAAGCTCAGTCCATTATTCAAGAAAATAAAAAAGGCGCATAAAGCGCCTTTTTTAGATATGAACAATATCGATTATTCAAACTCGTTATGTTGTGGAGCAGGGTGCTTAAAGCCTTTGGTTTTATAACCTAGGTACAAAATACCGAACATCGCCCACCATAAACCGTATTTCAGTGCAGTTTCTTCAATTTCCAGCCACATCGCAAAGATGCTGATGAAACCAAGCATCGGGATGACCACAAAGCTGAAAATGTCTTTCACAGTTTTAGTACGACCATCACGCAGTGCATAACGTGAAATCACTGACAGGTTCACGAATGTAAACGCAGTCAAGGCACCGAAGCTAATCATTGAGATCACGATATCCAAATCCATGAAGCCAGCAGTTAAGGCCACTGCACCTACAATCAGAATGTTGTAGTTTGGCGTATAGCTTTTTGGGCTGATATGACCAAAGATTTTCTTGTTGATCACGCCATCACGACCCATGACATACATTAGACGTGATACACCTGCGTGAGCAGAGATACCAGACGCCATTACGGTAATGATCGCAAAAGTCAGAACATAAGACTGGAACAGTGAGCCACCGACAAGAAGCAGGATTTCTGGCTGAGTTTCAGCAATATTCTTGAAGTAAGAACCCGGTGTAGAAGGGAAGTACAACTGCATGAAGTAAGTACTGATAATGAAAATCACACCAGCGATTAAAGCAGTCAAGAAAATCGCTTTAGGCAAGGTGTTTTCAGTATCTTTAGTTTCTTCTGCCAGAGAACTTAAAGAGTCAAAACCAGTGAATGAGAAGCACAGTAAGGTCGCACCAGTGATCAGAGCACCGACTGAAGTCAGTTCATTCCAAAACGGTTCAAGACTCCAAAGCTGGTAACGCTGTTCAGCTGTAATCGGACCCTCAGCATTGAAACCGGCCTGTAATTTGGTAAATACCATCCAGGTAAAAATACCGATCACCAGTAACTGTACCAGTACGATCAAACTGTTAAAGTTCGCCACGAAGCGTGCACCACGCAGGTTTACCCCGGTCATAAAGGCAGACAGTACGATTACCCAGACCCAATGGTTCACATCAGGAAACAGTGCTTCAAGATAGATCACTGCCAGGATGATGTTCACCATTGGTGATAACAGATAATCCAGCCAAGAAGACCAGCCCACCATAAAGCCAATATTCGGGTGAATCGATTTTTGGGCATAGGTATAAGCCGAACCCGAAGAAGGGTAGCGGCGAATCATGTGACCATAGCTGATCGATGTAAACAAAATTGCAATCAGGGCAATGATGTAAGAAGTAGGAACATGCAAATGACTTTCTTCAGATACCAAACCAAAAGTATCAAATAAGGTCATTGGTTGAATGTAAGCTAAACCAATAATAATGATGTGCCAGAGCCCTAGCGTTTTTTGCAGTTTAGCTGCCGATTGAGTCCCAGAGAAATTTGTCAACGGCGTTATCCTCTTAATCGTTGATCAAGGATCAGTCATATTTAATAAGGATCGTTTGAGACGAACGATCCCCCCTACAATTTTCTATAAAAGCGCGCCAATCTACTTTAAAATTACGGCTTTTACTAGCTATTTTTTGAATTTAGGCCTGCACGAAATGTGCCATTCGAAGCAAAAAACGGCGATTTCCTACAAGATAAAAGCCCGATGTCTAAAAAAACATCAGGCTTAAATTTTTCGCTATATTGGCTTATTTTTCAGTAATTACCAAGCCTTTTTTAAGATAGATTTCAAATCTTCCAAACTGGCTTCTTTCGGGTTGTAAATGATGGAACCATCATTTAATGCTTTTTCAGCAACTTCATCCAGCTGTGCTTCAGAAATCTTACCTGTTTCACTTAATGTGCGCGGTAATTTGGTCAGGCTATAGATTCGGTCACGCATGGTTAAAATTGTAGCAATGGTCTTGTCTGCACGTAAGTGTGCTGGTGTTTGTGCATAGATGTCTGCACCCGCTAATGGTAGTAGCAGCTCGGCAATCTTGTCACCATTGACTTCCTTGTTATATTCCAGCACATAAGGCAGGAACAGGTTCATACATAGGCCATGCGGCAAATGCGCGACTGCACCTAGAGCATGTCCAAGCGAGTGCACCAGGCCCACCATCGAATTGGAGAAGGCAATACCGGCCATGGTAGAGGCCTGAGCCAGCTCCAGTCGACCTTGAGCATCAGTCGGGTTGTCGAGTACATTAAACAGGTTGGCACTGACCTTTTTCACTGCAGCTGTGGCATAGGCATCGGAAATTGGATTCGCTGCCATACAGGTATAAGCTTCTACAGCATGAGTCATCGCATCCATGGCTGTCATGGCAGTCAGATGCGGTGGCAGGGTCTGAGTCATACGTGGATCCAGAATCGCTGCATGCGGCATCAGATAATAAGATGCAAATGGCATTTTCACATTCTTTTCGGTATCCGATACCACAGCAACCATCGTCACTTCAGAACCGGTACCAGAAGTCGTAGGAATTACGAAAAATGGTTTCAGCGGTTTAGGCAGGTTATGCGCACCAGAATATTTGAGTAAGTCGTCACCACCTTCAGAGACCAGAATATTAGTTGCTTTTGAAGTATCAATGACTGAACCACCACCCACGGCAATAATGGCATCGCAATCATGATCACGATAAAGCTGCGCTGCGCTGCGCACTGTACCTAAACTGGAATCTGGCGGTACATCATCAAAAATCGCTGCAATTTTGGCATCGGTCGATTCAAAAGCAGCTTCAATCGGCGCCAGCAGGTTGTTGGCACGTACCCCTTTATCAGTAATGATCAGTGGACGTTTGGCACCTAA
This sequence comes from Acinetobacter sp. YZS-X1-1, assembly GCF_000804305.1. NCBI lineage: Bacteria > Pseudomonadati > Pseudomonadota > Gammaproteobacteria > Moraxellales > Moraxellaceae > Acinetobacter > Acinetobacter sp. YZS-X1-1. The sequence goes on from NZ_JWHB01000004.1 coordinate 137,657, forward strand.
AGTGGCCAGTTCAAAAGGAATGTGTTCTAACGCAGCATGACCAGCAATCACTTTGACTGGACAGAAAAATTCATAATAAGGTTTTGCCATGTTATACACTCCGTTTCAAATAAGATTGAGCGACTTTTAAGTAGATGCTGCTCGCTTCCATGATTTTATCTTTGAGTCCCAGATTATTCGGGTATTCTTTTACTGCCAGTTGTGCCACCATTTTCGGCAAGATCAGTGCTTCCATTTTGTTCAGGCAACGTACCAGACGGATCGCATAGGAAATATCACCATCGGCAATCATGCGGTCATTGGCAAAGGCCTGAGACGTGCTTTCCTGAAAGGAAAACACCAGAAAGGCATGATGCAGATGCTTAAAGGTAATGGTCAGGTCTGGCTTGATGCTGCTGTCTTTGACCAGTTCCAGCTGATGTTGTTCCGTGACCCGAGCAACGAAGGCCGGACCATGCGGAAAAACATTCATTGAGAGCCTGAAATTTGCGGGAAACTGGGTAACTTCCTGTTTGATTTCTGGGTCTACCTGACTTGCCATGACCAGGCCACGGCCAATGATATCCATCATCAGTTTGACATAGGCAAGCTGCAAAGCGGGTTTTACGGATTTTGTCGCAATCACGTGATGATCCCTATCTTGATATTATTTATTTAGAGTAATTACTCTAATTTATTTATTGTTAAAATGCAAAGGCTTTATCTTTGCTCGACGTTCACCTGATTAAAGTAACCGCTGCTGCTTAAAGTTTCAATAATTTCAACACACAAGTCATTAAACTTTGGCGGATTGCTGACGAGGTCATTAATTCGCACCATTTCCAGACCTGCATAGCCGCAAGGGTTAATGGTATGGAAACCAGTCAGGTCGCAATCAATATTTAAAGACAGGCCATGATAGCTACGGCCTTTACGAATCTTGAAGCCGAGAGAACCAATTTTACGCTCATTCACATAGACGCCCGGAGCATCGGGTTTGGCATAGGCTTCAATGCCATGATTTTTTAGGAGCTGGATCATCAGGTTTTCAGCATACGACACCAATGTACGGACATTCCAACGCAGACGATTCAGGTCAAACATAAAGTATGCGACGAGCTGACCAGGACCATGCCAAGTGACTTGACCACCACGGTCGGTTTGAATGACAGGAATATCAGTTGGAATCAGGATATGTTCCGGTTTGCCTGCCTGACCTTGGGTCAGTACATCATGGTGCTGCAAAATCCATAACTCATCAGGCGTATTTTCATCACGGTTTTCCGTGAAGCTTTTCATTTCCAGAAAACGGTCTTCGTAGGGAGTCAGGTTATTATATTGACGGATAATCAGGGAGGGTTTTTGAACCGCAGCTGTCACAGTGTGCGTCCTTAGAAAATTAAATCATACTGCAAATAATTATAATGATTTCAGCAATGGATAGGGGAGGGATTCGTAGTAATTGTTGGTGAGCTAGTTACACATATAAAAAACACGCCCGAAAGCGTGTCTTTTAATTTGCCAAGGTTGGAGCAGAATAATCTTAAAGTGCAGTCTTGATCAGTGGGCAAGCTGCAAGATCAGCATATACGGCATGAACCTGTTCCAGTTCAAGGAAACGTAGCTGAGTAGTGATCGAATGATATTTACCAGTACGAGATGGAGTGATGCTTACGCTATCGCCATCAAAGTCAGGGAAATGTTTGGTAAAAATCTCAACGACTGCATTCAGCAGTTCTTCACCTGCAAGGCCAATGAGTTTGATTGGGTAATCCATTGGAAAAACCCAAAGATCTTCGCGGAGTTCACGAGATGGTGTACGGTCTAACATGTAGTCCCCCTATTCGAAACGCCTGCATAGCGCAGGCGTTTGGGTGTATTGCAATACAAAATGGAGACGAGAGATGAAATTTCAAGTCTCCAAAATTGTATTAAATCTTAGTCATTTTCCAGGAATGAACGCAGATGTTCAGAACGGGAAGGGTGACGTAACTTACGTAGAGCTTTCGCTTCGATCTGACGGATACGTTCGCGGGTTACATCGAACTGTTTACCGACTTCTTCCAAAGTATGATCCGTTGGCATGTCGATACCGAAACGCATTTTCAGGACTTTCGCTTCACGTTCAGTCAGGTTTTCCAGTACTTCGCGAGTCGCTTCTTTCAGGCCTTCTGAAGTAGCAGCATCAACAGGAGAGGTGATGTTGCTGTCTTCAATGAAGTCACCCAAATGCGAATCTTCATCATCACCGATTGGTGTTTCCATCGAAATCGGTTCTTTAGCGATTTTCAGTACTTTACGAACCTTCACTTCGTCCATTTCCAGACGTTCGCCCAGTTCTTCCGGTGTCGGTTCACGGCCCATTTCCTGAAGCAATTGACGAGATACACGGTTGATCTTGTTAATCGTTTCAATCATGTGCACTGGAATACGAATGGTACGTGCCTGATCCGCAATTGAACGGGTAATCGCCTGACGAATCCACCAAGTGGCATAAGTCGAGAACTTGTAACCACGACGGTATTCAAATTTGTCTACCGCTTTCATCAGACCGATGTTACCTTCCTGAATCAGATCCAGGAACTGCAAGCCACGGTTGGTATATTTCTTCGCAATCGAAATTACCAGACGCAAGTTTGCTTCAACCATTTCTTTCTTGGCACGACGTGCTTTCGCTTCACCTACTGCCATACGTTTGGCAATGTCTTTGATGTCACGAACTTTAAGATCAAGGTCTTTTTCGATATCTGCGATTTTTTGCTGGAAGGCCAATACGTCAGGACGTACTTTTTCCAGATAAGCTTTCTGATCAGCAGTCGCTTTCGCAATTTGCTCATCTAACCAGGCTGGATTCGATTCCTGACCCGGGAAAGTAGTACGGAACTGGGTACGGTCCATACGGCCACGACGGACGGCATAACGCATCACTTCACGTTCTGCACCACGGATCTGGTCATGTGTACCACGAATCATTTCAGAAATGATATCGAACAAACGCGGGGTGAACTTGAACATCATGAACACAGTTGCAAGCGCTTGAAGTGCTTCTTCTGCTTCTTTGCTGTTACGGCCGTGTTTTTCCAGTATCGCTTTGGTATTTTTCCAGGCATCTGAAAGTTCGGCAAAACGAACTTTGGCAATTTCTGGATCTGGGCCTGAGTCACCTTCAGAATCGTCATCGCTATCAGACTCTTCATCTTCCTCGTCATCATCCAGTTTTACATCTTTGGTTGACTTGGTCGTTGCTTCTTCGTCCTCTTCGATTTCAGCGACTTCTTCCAGGACTTCTGGAATTTCTTCATCTGATTCAGGGTCTAAATAACCTGACAGAATGTCAGCAAGGCGACGTTCGCCAGCTTCATAATCTTTGTATTCTTGTAGTACAACTTCTACAGCATTCGGCCAGTAAGCAATAGAGTGAAGAACGTCTCGGATACCTTCTTCAATGCGTTTTGCAATGCTAATTTCGCCTTCACGCGTTAAAAGTTCAACGGTACCCATTTCACGCATGTACATACGTACAGGGTCAGTCGTACGACCTGGTTCGTTTTCTACAGATGCAAGTACAGCCGCAGCTTCTTCTTCTGCAACTTCATCAGCAGCTTCTGCAGTATCCTCGAACATTGCATCATCAGATTCAGGCGCACGATCATGGACAGGAATACCCACATCATTCAGCATTTGAATGATGTCTTCAATCTGTTCGCTTTCTGTGATGGAGTCCGGGAGATGATCGTTAACCTCAGCGAAGGTTAAGTAACCTTGTTCTTTGCCTCGGCTAATCAGAGCCGCTACTTGAGAAGTAGGGGAAGTCATATCGCTCATCTTTGCTTACTCTTCGTTGAATCTGTGGCAGTGAAAAACCGTGCATGATAGCACAATTCACCTGAAATAGTTTTGGAATTGATCAGTCAAGCATGATTTTATAAATATGTTTGAATAACAATTGAATATCGATATTGGGTCTAAGTTTATCTTTTCAAGTGTATTTCCCAATCTAATTTTAGAAACGTCCCTCATCCATGGGATAAAAAGCGTTCACAATCTAACCAGCTAATAAATACACAATTATGCTGTAGAAAAACAAGACCTAACTAGTATAAACATACAAAATATATAAATAAAACTTGACAAGTTTTTAAAGGCAAGATAAATAGCGCCTAGACCCATTTACATTTTTCACTACGAGGTAGTTTTAGTGTCTTCGACAGATTTTGAACTAGATGATAGCTACGGTGATGATGATGTTAATTTCGATGAGGCATCGAGTAAGCTAAGTGCGAAAGAGTCGTTGGAAAAACGTCGTTTAATTGATGATCTGCTCTCGCAACGCCGCCTAGAACGCGAACTCAAAGATTTTGATTATGACTTCGACGATGATGACGACTTTGACGACGAAGATTAACGAATTCAGATTTAGCATAGCCTGAATAAATGCTATGCTAATCCTTTCGGTTTTCTAAGTTTGGATGTTAAATGAGTGCTTTAGATTTAGACCTGTTGAGTGAATATCTGGATGGCGACCAAAATGAGTATGGTCTGGATTTTGCGGCAACTCATGGTTTCTTATGTGCTATCGCAGTAGGCCCGCAATTTGACAAATGGATGGATGAACTTTTTGAAGGCAACCAGAAAAAAGTGCCTGCAGAAATCATCAGTCAGGTTAAAGCATGGTTAGAGTCAATCCGTCAAAGCTTGGCCAATGAAGAAGGGATCACTTTCCCATTTGAAATTGAAGAAGCAGATACCGAATCAAGTCTAGGTGACTGGAGTGTGGGCTTTGTAGATGCCATGTTCCTGAACGAAGAAGCCTGGTTTACAGAAGAATTTGAAGAACAGTTGGTCGATTTAACGCTGCCAATTATGGTATTCAGTGGCATCGATGAAGAAGATCCGCAAATGGAATCTTTCCGTCGCAATGGTCAGTTAATGGATGAGCTTGCAGAAGAGATTCCAGAAAACTTGAATGAATTATATCTGATGTACCACACACCAGAATAAGTCATGCCCCGCCATGAAAAAGCACCGTCAGGTGCTTTTTTTTAGCTCAGGTGTTTTGTACAACGTTTGGATTGGTTAATTACCTAGTCTAAGGTTTATGATCGGCACCCGTACGCTTGCTCAAGCTATAACGCGCATAGCCATTATAGGCGATATGGAACAGCAAGGCATGTAAGGCAATACTTGCAGTCACCAGAAACGAATTTGGCCCGCGTCCTGTATAAGCCATCCTTCTATAGATTTCCTCCGTCTGTGGATGCAGCCAGATCACTATAAACAAAAAGATAAATCCAAAGGTCATGGCAATAATCGTGGAACCCCAGACCAGTCTGCTTTTCTCTTCCTGGGTGGATAGTCGGAGTTCTTTTTTTCACAAAGTATCGGGCGCTTAGAAAGGCGGAGGCAATCAGGGCAGGAATCAGCAGAATGGCGCCCAGATTGAATACATAGATGAGTATGCCGACTATTAAGACCAGAGTCAGATAAACGGTGGCAGAATATTTAAGATAATGCGACATCGTTTTAGCCTCCTTATGCTGGGGTCTCTTCAGGATGGGCGATTTTTACGTTGATGTCTACGGTATAAAACCCAGCCCACGATGATCACGACAATTGCAATAATCACATAACTGACCTGACTGAAGATTTTGTGCATCAATTCCTGATTTTCACCAAAATAAAAACCGACATAGGCCAGGAACGTGGTCCAGATAACAGTACCTAGTCCACTATAGAACATGAATTTCCAGAAAGGCATATGGCTCATGCCGGCCGGGATACTGATGAGGGAACGTACTGCCGGAACCATCCGGCCAAAGAATACAATCCGGTGTCCATACTGCTCGAACCATTCCAGAGATTTTTTCACGTCTTCAGATTTGATAAACAAGAATTTTCCATATCGGTCTATGAATCTGAAAATACTGTCGTGGTTAAATTTGTAGCCAATCCAATAGAGCAATGCCGCTGCCAATAACGAACCGATACTGCCTGCAATAATGACTCCAACCAGCAGTAATTCTCCCTGAGAAGCGGAGTAGCCGGCAGAAGGCATAATAATTTCAGAGGGGATCGGGGGAAAGACATTGTCAAGAAACATGAGCAGGGCAATGCCCCAGTAGCCCAGCTGTTCCATGACAGAAATAATCCATTCAGTCAGATTCATAAAATTGGCAAAATAAAGAATACTGCTTGTATCCTAAGCAGTATTTTTAAGAGGGTAAAGTTAAGTTATATAAATGGCCAAGTGCGGATTAACTATGGGTTAAGGTATAAATGTAAACTTTACGTAAGCTGTAAGCCAGGCAAACTGGCAGAGCACTGAGCAGTAAATAATGTGCTGCTGTAGCCTCAATATGGTAGCCGATAAACAGGGCAAGAATGGCACCAATGATAGTTCCCAAGATCACAATAAACAGATGTGATTCTGCTTCCAGCTCATCTGTCATTTGGGTAATACGTTCCAGTTTTGTATTTTCTTTAGGTTGGAATCTAACAATATTATCTGGATCCCGAGCAAGTGAATTGGCCATTTTGTTTTCCTTTTCATTTAAAAAATTAATTAATAATGAAAGACTTATGGTAACAAAGTAATGTGATATAAAGACTATCAAGCTTGGCTGTAAAAATATGCTGTTCTTGGTAAGGGATTGGTAAGTTTTTTATTGCAGATGTAATGCTTATGTAAATAAAAAGCCCTCCGAAGAGGACTTAGATATTTTTGGTTACAAAACTGGAGTTAGAGACGTTTACGTTTTGCAGCCAGAATTTGCGATTGACGCATACGGAAACCTTCTTTTTGTTTCTCGGTAGTTTTATCGATGCAGTACACACAAGATACGCCGTGTTCATAACTTGGCAGCGCTGCTTCTTTAGGTGTTAATGGCCAGCCACACGCATGACATTTGGTATTTTGACCTTCTTCCACACCATGAGTCACCGCAGTACGGCCATCAAATACGAAACATTCACCTTCCCACAGACTTTTTTCAGCTGGGGTTTCTTCCAAGTATTTCAGAATACCGCCTTTCAGGTGATACACCTCTTTAAAGCCTTCCTGAAGCAATAAAGAAGTTGATTTTTCACAGCGAATACCACCGGTACAGAACATGGCAATTTTCTTGTCCTTGTGCTGTTCCAGATTCTTTTTCACGTATTCAGGGAATTCACGAAAAGTTTCAGTTTTCGGATCGATTGCGCCTTTGAAGGTACCGGCTTTATATTCGTAATCATTACGAGTATCCACCAGAATCACATCATCACGTGCAATCAGCTCATTCCATTCTTTAGGATCAAGATAATGGCCAACCAGATCACGTGGTTTAACCGGAACACCTAAAGTCACGATTTCTTTTTTCAGCTTGATCTTCATTTTACGGAATGGTTTGTCAGAGCTATGCGACTCTTTATATTCCATTTCGTTGAAGCCTTCATCCAGCAGGAACTGGTGTACTTTATCGATGGCTTCACGGTTACCCGCAACAGTCCCGTTAATGCCTTCACCTGCCACAATTAGAGTACCGCAAAGGTTGATGGTTTTTACCAAGTCTAAAAGACGTTGTTGCAGACCTTCAGGGTCTTGAACTTCTTTGAATTGATAAAGTGCGGCAACAACCCAACCAGTCGTCGCTTGCTGTTCTACAGGTGCAAGCTGTTCTACAGTAGCGTTCATGGAATACTCCAACGTAGCATGATAATTTGAAAGGCTCATATTTTAACGTGATTTGGATGAATAAGCGAGTAAAAGGCCGGGTTTTAACGGACTTCAAATCGATAGGGAGAGCGTGTATAGTCATGCCGACCCAGGATTTTGATGCAATGATGCAGATGCTGGAAGTTGCAGCACAGTTGGAGTAAGTTTTGAGTTCGGATCGTCGTATTGCATCTTTGACCCCTTGCGCAGGGCGTTGCTCAACCGTATTTGGTGATGCGGTCTGTCGTGGTTGCCGCCGTTTTAATCATGAAGTGATTCACTGGAATAGTTATAACGCAGATCAACATACTGCGGTCTGGCAGCGGCTGGATGCACAGCTAGATCAGATTTTGGTCCCGATGCTGCCGATGGCAAATCTGGCCAAAGTGGAAACATTTGTTCTGTCTAAACGGGTGCGTCTGCGTGAAGATGCGACTAAGGGCCGTAAGCTTTACCATGCCTTGAAACTCTGTGAAAAGAACCGTCATTTTACTGATGAAAGCGGTTTAGGCATTCATTACAAACAGGTACGTCCGCTTTGGGATGAATTCGAGCATCGGGTACTGGCACTCGCCAAAGCCAGTTATGACCTGGCCTTTTTACGGGCGGATGGGATGAGCCAGCACCTGATTCAGATGCAGGAAGAGGACGAATAAGTCCTCTTTTTTTATTAAAAAATCATGATAGCTGAGGAAATGGCGTGAATATCAGTGAATATGCTCTCTATTGTCTGGCCGTCGTCATCATGATTGCCACACCTGGGCCTGTTATGCTACTAGTTGCCAGTACTGGACTGAAAGGTGGCTATAAACATGCTTTACAGACCATTTTCGGGACGAATTTTGCTTCTCTGGTATTGATCACCTTATCTATTTTTAGCTTAAAAGGCTTATTAGTCATTAATGAAAACTGGCTGAATGGCATCAAGCTGCTTGGCTGTTTATATATTGCCTGGCTAGGAATCCAGATTTTCCGGGAAGTCTGGCAAGAGCAGGGTCCAACCAGTTCACAAGGTTTGCAACCAGTACAGGGAGGATTTCGAACCGGTTTTCTGGTAGGGATCTCCAATCCCAAAGATATTATTTTCTTTGCTGCATTTTTCCCGCAGTTTATCGGCATTACTCCAAACTTAGATTCCAGTTTAGTAATTCTAACGATCAGCTGGATTGTTCTGGATTTTTTGACCCTATCATTAGTTTATTTAGGCTTTCAACGCTTTGCTAAATCCAGGTTGTATCCTTATTTGCTTGGTTTGGGCGGTTTGATTTTATTGGTAGTCGCAGTCTATGGAATATTATCTGTACTCATCTAAAAATATTTATATAAAATAAAAATCCCGGTTTAAGCCGGGATTTTTTATCTTTACGCCTTAGACATTGTGCTGCTGGCGGTAATGCACCAGTTCATCAATGGTGATCACGGTCAGCTGATGTGTCTGTGCATAAGACAATACCTGAATGCCAGAAGCCATCGTGCCATCTGGGTTGGTCAGCTCACACAGAACACCGGCAGGTTTTAAACCCGCCAGACGTGCAAGATCAATCGTACCTTCGGTATGACCACGACGGGTCAGCACACCACCTTCACGGGCACGTAAAGGGAAGACATGACCTGGACGATTCAGATCACTGGCGACAGCACCGTCTTTAATGGCTGCTTTAATTGTGGTGGTACGGTCTTTGGCAGATACACCAGTCGTCACACCTTCTGCAGCTTCAATCGTTACAGTAAATGCAGTTTTAAACTGGCTAGAGTTATCCTGTACCATTGGCGGCAGTTCTAGATGATTGGCCAGTTCATCAGTCAGGCACAGGCAGACAATACCGGAACCATCGCGAATCATGCGTGCCATGGTTTCTACAGTCAAAGTCTCTGCAGCAACGATGAGGTCGGCTTCATTCTCGCGGTCAAAGTCATCCATCACCAGAACAGGTCTGCCTTGGCGGATGTCTTCGAGTGCTTGTTGGATGCGCTGTTCAGCGGGAGCTAAAGCGGAAAAGAAAATTTCGGGTTGAATCAAACTTGACATTGAAACGCTCACGTAAAGTAAAAGTACGATTGAACATTTCAGGACATAGTGAAAATAGGCTTATAGCAAAACAGTTTCATGCCAGGCATAAAACAGGATGTACTGCTTTCGTCTTCTTTCATCCGGACTATACCGTCGGCTCTGGATTTACACCAGATCTGCAGATCAATTGAAATTGACCGCTCGTGGGCTGATTCAGAAATAGAAAGATTTACTACCCTGAAATTACCACCGGTGGGGAATCTCACCCCGCCCTGAAGCGATGTGGGATCATTATAGTCCTGGTTTTTAAAAGATGGTATAGTTTGGCCAGTCACGAATTTGCAGAATTTCAGATAAGCAAAACAGATTATCTGAATTACTACAGCCTTTTAGCAAAAAACTGGAAACATGTTATGTTGCTATTAAGAATAGAAATTGATCAATCATTCAGACAATGAAGAAAACCGAGCTGATCCATAATAATCCATTTTCTCCCTTGCTGTTTTGTGATGCAAAGGTTTTGCGTTATCTCAATATTTTGAGCGTTGCGCTGATTGCAGTCAGTTTGCTGTATTTAATGGCTGGGAACTGGTGGATGCTACCGAATCAGGTTCAACTTGCAATTCCAATGCTGGTTTTAGTCTGTAGTGCAATAGCCAGTATTTACTTTAATCAGCGGGAATGGATCAGACAGAGTCTGGATACCTTGTCTGGCCTGATGCTGGGCTTAAGTCTGGCTGTGATTGGGCAGATCTATCAGACTGGTGCCGATAGTTATCAGTTATTTCTGCTCTGGGCTGTATTACTCTTGCCGTGGCTATATCGATCCAATATCGGTATTTTTGCCATGCTTTGTGTGGTCACTCAGCTGGCATTGTATTTTTACTTTAAACAAAGTTTCTGGATGATACGGGCAGAAGGGTTGTATCTACTGAATTTGAATCTACTGACAGCCATTAGTTTTGCCTTTGTCATACGTTATTACCCGTTGCTGCGATATCTGTTTATTGCATTCATCATCATGATTTCGATCAGCAGTATGATGCAGTTTACCCATCATTTTCAGCTGATCTATCTGGCTTCTTCAGTTGTTCTACCAGCAGGTGCTGCATTTTATTTTTATCGTAAGCATCAGGCATTAGAAACCATTTTATTGATTGCAGGCTTGGCTGCCAGTGTGAGCCTATGGCTGTTTGAACTGTTGGACGATCGGCTTACCAATTCAGCAGCTGGTTTATTTATCTTGGCAATGCTGATCTTTGGCTGGTTTGCGCTGATCAGTTTTGCGCTCAAGAAAATATTTCCTCAAACCAAATTCTCCGTCATTCCTTTGGCACTCGGTGCCTGGATTGCTGGGATTATTCTGGCAGTCTTATTGCTGACTTATTGGAAAGCGGTTTCAATTGTTTTAGGTCTCGTTTTTATTGGTATCGCTTGGAAATTATTAAGTCAAAAGAATTCCATGTTTCTACGTCAGTTTGCCTATTGCTTATGGGTATGTGGACAGGCTGCTGTGCTGATTCATACAGAACTGCTCACCGATAGTCTGTTTATAGTGTGGCTGTTGCAATTAATGATGCTGGCTATGACTGTGATCAAACGGATGCACTGGTTCATTCTGACCTTACAGCTCTTGATAGCTCATGCTTTAGCAATTGTCGTTTTGGCATTAGAGAACTCCTTTAAACATGATGATATCGTAACCACGCTTGCCCTAAGCTTGAACTATGTCATTTTTATCGGGCTATTCCTAACCGCTAGATATTGGCAGTCCTCAATTTATCAGAAAAGTATTCTGCTCTGGATCATCGCTATGCTGACAGGTTCAGCCGCGGTTCAATCTGTGACTGGATTAGAGCACTGGCAGGGCGCCGGGCAGATTAGCTTTGACCACGTTCTGCTGTTTTATGTTCTTCCGAGCTTCTTACTACTGAGTTTAATTTGGCAAAACTGGCAGCAATTTAGGGAAAAATGGCTTTGGTTAATTCCTGTATTTGGCATCTTACTTATTCTGTTGGGCTATTTTGAGATTTTTATCATTATGCTGCTTATGGCATGGGCCATTGTTTATAAGCAGTCCTTGATTCAGGCCTTAACTATCTTGCTGTTAATCTTCTGGTTATGGATGCTGTATTACAATCTGGGTTTAAGCTTCCTGTTTAAAAGCATCAGTATCTTTGCTTCTGGGATGCTGGTCTTGTTGTTGGTATATATGTTGAAGCAGTCATCAAAACCGCAACATGATCAAGGAGAGGCAAGATGAAAAAGTTTCTTCCTTTGCATCTGGCTATTTTCAGTATTGCCTTATTTTGTGGATTGGTGGTGCAACATGAATGGCATCTTCGAGATAGCCAAAGTATTTATGTAGAACTGGCACCAGTAGATCCGCGATCAATTCTGCAAGGCGATTATATGGCGCTGAATTATGATCTGCATTTTAGTGCACTAGCAGCGGAGAATAGATCAGAACAATCAGAACCTAAAATCAGTATTCAAGATTTTGAAAACCAGTCCCGTGTACTAAGCTATGTACAGCTTGATGAGCAAAGAAGAGTGGTCAAAACCAGTTTTGATCGAAGTACGCTGGATCAGCCACGCTCAGCACAATTAATCCTGAAAAATCCGCGGAATACCTTTGAAGGCTTATATCCGGCTGCCAACAGTTTTATGTTTGCCGAAGGACTTGAGCCTTGTTATCGCGATGCCAAATTCGCTGAATTAAAGCTAAAAGAAAATGGAGAAGCTTTGTTAGCCGACCTGGTAGATCAAAATCTTAAGTCCTTAAACTGTGAGAACCGAAAAAGCTGGTGGCAGGGAAGTTAGTTTTATTTTAATCAGCCCATAAAAAAAGCCCGCAAGAAGCGAGCTTTTTAGAATCTTGTCGAACCAGCTTAGGCAACTTGTACCGGAATACAGTTTGCAGTGTGATTCACAGTGTTATCCGGATTTGCATAAACCAGACGTGGTTTATGAGCATTGGCTTCAGCTTCAGTGAAATCACCAAATGTTGCGATAATCACGATATCACCAACATCAGCTTGATGCGCAGCACCACCATTCACAGAAATAATCCCTGAATTATCTTCACCACGAATGGCATAAGTAGTAAAACGCTTACCATTGGTCACGTTCCAAACATGAATTTCTTCGTATTCACGAATGCCAGCTAGATCCATCAAAACGCCATCAATTGCACATGAACCTTCATAGTGTAATTCTGCATGTGTAACAAAAGCGCGATGAATTTTGCATTTTAATAAACGAGATAGCATGGCTAGCGTCCCCTTAGTTGACCTAAGACTTTGATCTTATGGTTGAATCAATTTCTACAACACTGGATAAGTGGGTAGGCTTGCGCATTTTGCGCCTAAATGGCCAGCAAGGCAAGCGGAATTGTCCAGCAATTTATGAATGTTTAGTTCGGTTTATAAGCATTGATTTGATTCATTGCCTGTTGTACTTCACCGTTCACCAGCATTTTGGCGCGGGCAAGTGCATGGGCAATTGCATCGTCCATTAACTCTTGTTCACTGCTTGGTGCTTTACTCAGGACATGACCAGAAACACGGTCTTTAGAACCTGGGTGACCAATACCAATGCGTAGACGATGAAAGTTCGGACCGATATGCGGCACGATATCGCGTAAACCGTTATGTCCACCATGACCACCGCCAGTCTTCAGGCGAATAATGCCTGGATTCATATCCAGTTCATCATGGGCAATCAGGATTGATTCGGGTGCGATATTGTAAAATTTGGCGAAAGGAACAACACTTTTACCGGAAAGGTTCATGAATGTTGTAGGTAGAAGGAGACGGACGTCTTGACCTTCGATATTGCCACGACCGCTGAATCCATTGAATTTAGGGTCTTTTTTAAGGCTAATGCCATATTGATCTGCAAGGCGTTCTACAAACCAGAAGCCTGCATTATGGCGGGTTTGAGCATACTCAGAACCTGGGTTGCCCAAACCTACAATCAGTGAAATATTTGACACTAATCTACACCATTAACACTTATGCGCGTTTGAAGTCAGCGTGCATTGGAGTGTTTTTAGCTGGGTGACGTTGTAACGCTTGGATTTTAACGCTTTCAACTTTACCGTTTACATCAATTTCGATTACTTCTTCGAAGAATGAGTTGCTTTCTAAGAATTTAACAAGCTGACGAAGTTCAAGAGAAACAGCTACAGGAGCAGCTTCACCACCATAGATGATAGCTGGAACTTTAGCAGCATGACGAAGGCGGCGGCTCGAACCTTTCCCTTGTTGTGCTACTTCACGTGCTTCTGCGTTTAATACGAAGTTTGCCATGATAGACATCCTATTTAAGTTTTAAATGAACCGGACCTGCGACCGATCCGGTGATAGAAAGCCCCGCCAAATGGCAGGGCTTTGGAAATTCAGCGCACTATTATAGATAAGAATCGAACATTGCGCTAATAGATTCTTCGTTGTTGATACGACGAATTGTTTCAGCAACCATGCTTGCAACTGAAACCTGGCGAATCTTGCCAAGAGCTAAAGCTTCTTCTGAAAGAGGGATGGTGTCAGTTACAACCAGTTCATCGATCACAGAATTTTTCAGATTTTCGAGTGCTTTACCAGACAATACTGGGTGAGTCGCGTAAGCAACCACTTTGCGGGCACCGAAAGTTTTCAACGCATCAGCAGCCTTACAAAGCGTACCAGCAGTATCCACCATGTCATCAACGATCACACAGTCACGATCTTTCACATCACCAATCAAATGCATCACTTGTGATTCATTCGCTTTTTGACGACGTTTATCGATGATCGCCAGGTCGATATCACCCATCTGTTTCGCAACAGCACGAGCACGAACTACACCACCTACGTCAGGAGAAACAACCATCAGGTTATGATGCTGTTGTTGGCGTAAGTCAGCAAGTAGGGCTGGCGTACCGTAGATGTTGTCTACAGGAATATCGAAGAAACCTTGGATCTGGTCAGCGTGAAGATCAATCATCACCACACGGTCAATACCTACAGTGGTCAGCATATCTGCAACAACTTTTGCAGTAATCGGCACACGGCTTGAACGGGGACGACGGTCTTGACGGGCATAACCGAAGTAAGGAATCACGGCAGTAATACGACCAGCACTTGCACGGCGTAACGCGTCAGCCATGACCAGAATTTCCATCAGGTTATCATTGGTCGGTGCACAAGTAGGTTGTACGATGAATACGTCTTTACCACGAACATTTTCAGTAATCTCAACAGCGATTTCGCCATCAGAAAACTGGCCTACAGAGGCAGCGCCTAGAGGAATATGTAAGTGACTTACGACTTTTTGAGCGAATTGTGGATGCGCGGTTCCACTAAAAACGACAAGATTGGGCATGAAGCACCCTTGGCGGTTGGTATGTATGGAAGTAGATGGCAGGGGTAGCTGGATTCGAACCAACGAATGCCGGGATCAAAACCCGGTGCCTTACCACTTGGCGATACCCCTAATGCGGCAGAACTTTAATATTTTTGCAGTATTGTGTCAAGGTAAATTAACAGTCTTACAGCAAATGATGTTCTGTCTTTTTTCGAGAAAATGGCAGGGGCGGCTGGATTCGAACCAACGGATGCCGAGATCAAAACCCGGTGCCTTACCACTTGGCGACGCCCCTAGATTTGATGAACTGTAAGATGGCAGGGGTAGCTGGATTCGAACCAACGGATGCCGGGATCAAAACCCGGTGCCTTACCACTTGGCGATACCCCTAATACAGTACATCTACAGGTGAATAATGGCAGGGGTAGCTGGATTCGAACCAACGGATGCCGGGATCAAAACCCGGTGCCTTACCACTTGGCGATACCCCTAATGCAGTACATCTACAGGTGAATAATGGCAGGGGTAGCTGGATTCGAACCAACGGATGCCGGGATCAAAACCCGGTGCCTTACCACTTGGCGATACCCCTAATACAGTACATCTACAGGTGAATAATGGCAGGGGTAGCTGGATTCGAACCAACGGATGCCGGGATCAAAACCCGGTGCCTTACCACTTGGCGATACCCCTAATACAGTACATCTACAGGTGAATAATGGCAGGGGTAGCTGGATTCGAACCAACGGATGCCGGGATCAAAACCCGGTGCCTTACCACTTGGCGATACCCCTAATACAGTACATCTACAGGTGAATAATGGCAGGGGTAGCTGGATTCGAACCAACGGATGCCGGGATCAAAACCCGGTGCCTTACCACTTGGCGATACCCCTATTGAACCTTGAAATGACGTAAGGGCGATTCTTGCAGACTGTTCACCAGATAAGATTTACATGGTGCATTCTCAAGAATGTCGGTCACATTCATATCATCAGTCACTTCGATAAAAACACAAGCACCTGTACCTGTAAGCTTTGCAACACCGAATTGATCGAGATATTGCATCGCCTCATCGACTTCTGGATATAGGCTTCGTGCCACTGGCTCAAAGTTATTTCCGAAATCAGATGGCTTTATCTGATAGGCGCAAAATTTAGAGGGCTTCGTGTCTCTTGTCAACGTTTTTTGTGAAAAAAGCTGTTGAGTGCTGATAAAACAGTCAGGTTTTAACACAATGAACTGTTTTTGATCTAAGTCTATGAATGTTAAGTGTTCACCAATACCTTCAGCCCAGGCATTGCGACCATGAACAAAAATGGGCACATCCGCGCCCAGTTTGACACCGAGCTCTGCCAGTTGCTCGGAATTTAAGCCACAATACCATAACTGATTCAGCACAATCAGGGTTGTTGCGGCATTGGATGAGCCACCACCAAGACCTGCACCCATAGGAATATTTTTCTCCAGTCGAATGATCAGACCAGAAGGCGCTTTGGCATAAGGCTGCAAAATCTGCGCTGCACGATAGATGAGATTCTGTTCCAGATCGACTGAGGACAAACCTTCAATCTGGATCTGCTGATCATCTGTTTGCTCAAACTCTAGCCAGTCACACAAATCTATCAACTGAAAGATACTTTGCAGCTCGTGATAACCATTCGGACGGCGACCGGTGATATGGAGAAACAAATTCAGTTTTGCAGGTGAAGGAACACGAATCATCATAGGCTTGCATCAGACCAGTTAACGGTTTTGAATTACCATTGTAATACGGTTTTCACCCCCATTCTCAAGCGACTGCTTTAAAATCAAGCGGTTTGGAAAAGTTGCCTGCTGGTTATAACTGAGATCTACCGTCCAGCCTTGTTCAATAATCTGGCTGATACGCTGTGAGCTGTCTTTCTGGATCTGGGCAGATTGTGTCGCGGGACGTGCCTGTACCCAATCGACTAAATGGCTAATCGGAGCTTGCCAGCCGGTTGCACGTTGCAGTAATTCTTCTGCTGTTGCTGCCTTGATCAGGCCGGTTTTGGCACTATTCAAAGTTACCTGACCAGGAGTACCTGAAATCTGGGTTTTTCCGGCACCTAAAATACCAGTCAGTTCAATATCAAACTCTTCCTGCTGCTGAACCCAGGTAAAAAAGGCACTGCCGCTTTGCTGAGGTGTTCGTACCCCGATTTTACCTTGCAGCTGGAACTGGTTTTTAGCCTGTACCGATGGCGTGACAGGAGCTTTTTGCTGAACCATCTGCTGACAGCCACTCATGAGTAGGGCAGTAGAAGTAAGGAAACAGCAGCCTAAAGTACTTATGTTGCGCATAAAAGAATGGACTCGTTCAGGATTGTGGTGCTAACAATAGCGAATTAAGTTGGTTTAATTCTGGGTCATTTGGATGGTTTTGTTGTAATTGTTGTAACACTTGATGGAATTGTTGTAGATCGCCTTTCATATAAAGCGAACGTGCATAACGGACACCAATTTTCGCACTTGGATTTAGTTCATAGGCTTTAAGCAGCACCTGGGCAGCTGTGGCAAAGTCATTCTGCAGGTAACAGATGTAGCCATAGGTATCCAGAATAGAAGCCTGTTCTGGTGCGTATTCCAGTGCCTGTTCAGCATAGCGCCGTGCTTCATCCAGACGACGATTTTGACGAGCCAGCGTATAGGCATAAGCATTCAGATAGGTTGGACTATTCGGCTCGATTTTAAGCAGGGTTTTTAACAGCTGATCCAGTTGATCACGATCTTCATGTGGATCTAACAATAAGACTTGAGCATAGACCAGTTCCGGATCATCCGGCAGGTTTTTGCTGGCTTCTTCCAGAATTCGGATCGCTGCGTTCTTATTATTCATGCGTTTCAAAATATCCGCCTGAGCCAGATACAGGAAACTGGCATGTTGCGGATAATTGACCCGTTCCTGAGTTAGAAAGCGCAGCGCATCATGCAGTTTATCCTGCTCGGCAAAGATAGCAATGATATTGCGTCGTGAGACCGTATACAGGCTGCCATCCACCAGGCGGTAATAAGCCTTGGCAGTTTCATAATGTTGTTTGCGTTCTGCATTGACCGCCAGATAGTAATAGGCTTCATTCTGGTACTGAGCCGAATAACGGAGCTCAACCAGATATTTTTCGGCCCGTTCATATTGCTGCAGGTCAATACTGGTTAAGCCGGCAATAAACAACGCTTCTTCGTGTTGTGGTGATTTTTTCAGGATCGCTTCTAGTTTTTGTAAGGCCTTTTCAGCTTCATTCAGCTTGATCAGGTATTTAACCTCAGCCAGACGAATATCCATGTTGTTGCGATGTTTGCGACTGGCTTTCTCGTACCATTTTAAAGTTTCCGCATCATCACCCAATGCCGCCAACAGATTGGCTTTCATCAGGATATAGCCAGTCGACTTTGGACGTTTTTTTAAGGCGCGGTTGATGGTATTGAGAGCCTGTTCTAGCTGACCTTTTTGTGCTTCCAGACCGGCGACCAGCACCAGAATCGAAGGATTGTCTTTGGCTTTGCTAGTACTTAGAGCCTGAATTAAATATTCACGGTCATCTGGCTCATCCGGGGCAATCCCGGCCAGAATTTCTTCCAGATCGGCGTTATCATCAATTTTCAGGATCTTTTCTAGCGTTTCTGCCGCCAGTTCGTACTCATGCGCTTTTAAAGCAATATGTGCCAGATAGAATAATGCCGGAACATCTTGCGGTTCTTGGACGACCCAGTGGGTAGAAATATCCAGCGCTGCATTCAGGTCTTCATGTTCGAGGGCGATATTGAGTGCGCGCTGTTTAACCGCGGTGGAATTGCTTTTAATGGCCAGCACAGTATAGTTGTGTAAAGCGTTTGGAATATCGCGATAGGCGAGTGCGAACTCGGCTATCATACTTTGTTTTATCGCATCATAATTTTGATTTGCATGGTAAACTGCTTCTGCTGCATAAAGATGAGCAGTTGAAGCCATGCTAACCACCAGCAAGAATGTGGTAGAATATTGCTTAATGGTAGGGCCGTTTATACGGCTAGTTGTTAGACGCAATTTTTCTTTATCCAAGTAATGCTTTTTATGACACCGATGTTGCACAATAGCATAAATTTAGTGAAATGATGACCTGATATGTCTTTCTTTGCATTGGGTGTCAACCATCAAACTGCCTCTGTAGAGCTGCGCGAAAAGATTGCTTTTAACCCTGAAAAGTTAAGCATTTTACTTGCCGAGCAAAGCCAGCACCCTGTACTGAATGATATGGTGGTGGTGTCTACATGTAACCGGACCGAAGTTTACGCTATGTCGGACAATGTCGACATGGTGCTGAACTGGCTCGCCCAGACCAATAGTATTGATCCCAAGCAATTGCAGAATCACGTTTATCGCTATGAGAATGCGCAAGCCGTCACTCATCTGATGCGTGTCGCCAGTGGTCTCGACTCCCTGATGCTTGGTGAACCGCAGATTCTGGGACAGGTCAAGACTGCACTTTCCCTTGCCAAAGAATCCAAGACCGTTTCGCAAAACCTGAATCGTATCTTTGAATATGCCTTTTATGCGGCCAAGCGTGTGCGCTCGGAAACAGCGGTCGGCAGTCATGCAGTATCAATGGGTTATGCAGTCGCACAATTAGCATTGCAAGTATTTAGCCGACCTGAGCAATTGACTGTGATGGTGGTAGCCGCCGGGGAAATGAACACTCTGGTGGCCAAACATCTGGCAGAAATGGGCGTTGGAAAAATCATTATCTGTAACCGGACTCGTGCTCGTGCAGAGAATCTGGCGCAGGAAATCGCGCATCGTGCAGATGTAGAAATTATTGATTTTGATCAGCTGGCAGCAAACCTGCATCGTGCAGATGTGATTTCTAGTTGTACTGGTAGTTTGCATCAAGTCATTCACTATCCGGATGTTAAAGCCGCTTTAAAGAAGCGCCGTTACCAGCAAATGCTGTTGGTCGATCTGGCTGTCCCACGTGATATTGATCCAAAAGTTGAAAAGCTGGATGGAGTTTATCTCTACGGCGTAGACGATCTGCAAAGCGTGATCGATGAAAACCTGGCGCAGCGTCGTCAGGCAGCGGTCGAAGCGGAAGTCATGGTTAATCAACTGGCGACCGAGTTGATCACCCAGCAGAAGCTGCGTAAGGCGGGTAGTACGATTCATGCTTATCGGGATTATGGGGAAAGCCTGTGTCAGGAAGAACTGGCAACTGCTATGCAACGTATTGCCAAAGGTGAAAGTGCTGAAACAGTA
The DNA here is from genome assembly GCF_000804305.1 of Acinetobacter sp. YZS-X1-1. Lineage (NCBI taxonomy): Bacteria > Pseudomonadati > Pseudomonadota > Gammaproteobacteria > Moraxellales > Moraxellaceae > Acinetobacter > Acinetobacter sp. YZS-X1-1. The sequence continues at coordinate 157,939 of NZ_JWHB01000004.1, forward strand.
TTGGCCGAATTTTCACATCGTTTGACCCAAAAACTTCTGCATCCCACCTCAATCATGCTGCGTGAAGCTGCCAAAGCTGAAGATCCAAGCTATTTTGAAATGCTACAGAATAATTTACAGGACGTGGTACAGCATCGCCGTAAGGCTAAACATTAAGATGATCTTGAGTTAACTTCCCGATATTTAAAAGGCGTTTAAAATAAACACCTTTTTTATTTCTTGGTTTTTAATCTTCGAGCAAGGTCATGGAACGTTTTTTATCAATTTCATAAATCCGCATCTTGAGATTTTTCATCTCCGCAATACTACTAAACTTTTTCGATTTTAATTTGTGTTTTAGACACTGATATTGCAGCTTGATCGAGAAGTCTGCCGCCAGTTTGTCTGCCTGCTCGGGAGAAGAGGTGTAATCGCTGACATTGGCGTGTTGCAAGATATGCTGTAACTCATGATGATGTGCAGCACAGGCACCGAGTACATAATAGGTCGACAGTTCCGGATCATCCGGCAATTCATCGAAAATCACATTAAATATATTCAGGATCTTGAATAGCAATTGATCTTCACTGACTAATGCGCGTAATGGTTCAAAATGGATATACAGATATGGATGATTCAACAGAATCGCAATGACATATTCTTCGGCATCAATTTTAGTACTGAAGCTTAGAGATGCATCATTATTGACTTTGGGTTGCCATTTGCGGCTAAAACCGAGTTTTTCCCGAAAGAACTGTTGCAGCAGATAACGAAATGAGCCAGCTTTGGGTAACAATTCGGTTAGCTGACGTAGTTCTCCCATCACCTGACTTTTACCTTCAGGCGTTGCAATATCGTGATTTTGGGTGAGATGGGCAAAGACAAAGTCAGAGAGCAACGGTGCCTGATCCAGCAGACGTCGGAAATTTTCAATGCCTTCACGACGGATTAGGGAGTCTGGATCATGATCATTCGGCAGGATAAAGAATTTTAACTCACGTCCATCGTTCAGTAAGGGTAGAGCAATTTCTAAAGTACGGCGTGCCGCTTTTTGTCCAGCCGCATCACCATCAAAAGCAATGGTAATCCGGTGATTCTGCTTGAATAGAATATTTAGGTGATCAGTATTACTTGCTGTTCCCAAGGTGGCCACTGCACCATGAATGCCGTATTGCTGCAAGGCAATGACATCCATATAGCCTTCCACCATCAGCCAGTCTTGAGCTTTCTGCTTGCGACCTTCATACAGGCCATACAATAACTGGTTTTTATGGAAAACTTCTGAATCGGGTGAGTTGATGTATTTCGGTTTGATCTCGTCATTCAGTGCACGACCACCAAAACCAACCACGCGACCTTTGCTATCACGAATCGGGAAGATGACCCGATCACGGAGCAGGTCAAAATCCCGGCCACTATCGCTAGTACGAATCAGGCCTAAAAATTTGAGACCTTCAATATCCTGCGGAAAGGCTTTTTCCAGATGTTGCCAGTCTTCCGGTGCATACCCGAGTCGCCAGTAGGCAATCGTTTCTGCGGTCAGACCACGCTGTTTAAAATACTGCTGGGCACTTGGACTATTGGGTAATTGGCGCTCATAAAACTGCGCGATATTCTCCAGCAGGTCGTATAAGTTGCCATCTGCTTGTGCATCTGCTGCAGGCATTTGCTCAAAAGCAGCAAAAGGGTCATCTGTATAAAATTCAGCTTCAGGTGCCTGAATTTCAGCAAATGGATCAAAATAAGCAGACTGTTCAGGCGTCGGATTTGTAGATGTATCCGCAGTTTTTGCTGGTGGTGCTGCAACCGGTTTCGGTTTGGCTTCGCGTTTGTATTTTAAGCGGTTGGAATCTTTATTATCTTTAGGCAGTTCAATTCCGGTCTGGCTAGACAGGTCTTTCATCACTTCAATGAAATTGCGGCTGCCAATATCCATTAAAAAGCGGATAGCATTACCATTGGCCTGACAGCCAAAGCAGTGGAAATACTGCTTGTCACGATAGACGTGAAAAGAAGGCGATTTTTCCTGATGGAAAGGGCAACAACCCGAATAGGTACGGCCAGTTTTTTTTAGTTTCACGTATTGACCAATCACATCGACAATATCGGTGCGATCGAGAATCTGATCAATCGTATGCTGAGGAATGGCCATGGTTTGCTAAGCTTCTCGTGCTGCGTTATTTAGGTGTTAAATCATTGAAAATTAAGAGTAGGATGATTCATCCAACACTATAAATGAATTAATTGGTATAACCTGTTTGCACAATTTGTTCAAGCATTGCTCAGAAAATGCAAAAGGGCAAGTATGATAACTTGCCCTTTGCAAAAATGCACCTGTAACAGTTGGCTTATTCAGCAGTCGGTTCAGGTAGCTCAGTTTCATTAGTTTTAGGACGATCGAGTAGGCCAAACGTCATACGATTGGTCAGACTGCGTTTTTCTGCCTGGGCTTCAGACGACTGGCTAGACGTATCGGTCACGGTTTTGGCTTCTTTACCGAAAATACCCAAAGTTGCACGGTTGAAGAAGCTGCCTTCACTACGTGCTGCACGCAGGTTCACAGTACCATCAGCATTCACCAGACCTGGATAGTTTAGTTTCAGTACTTCGATATATTGCTGTGCTGTGGCTTTGTCACCTAGCTTGTCATAGCCGTAAGCAACGGTTGCCAGCGCTTCTGGAATCTGTGGCGTTTGTGGATAGTGTTCAATCACCCATAAGCCACGTTCAACAGCAGCCAGATATGCTTTACGCTTAATATTGAAACGGGCTGCATTCATTTCGCTTTCTGCCAGTTCCTGACCGATAAACTTCATGCGCTGTGCAGCGTCTACAGCATAGGTACTTGATGGATAGCGGCGAATGAAATCGACAAAATTCTGGTAAGCCACTTTCAGGTAGCTGACATCACGGTGTGACTGTTTTAGTGAGGTATAACGCAGCAGGCCATTATAGTTCTGCTCCATATTCGCTACACCACGAACATAGTAGGCATAGTCGACATTTGGATGTTGTGGATTCAGACGGATAAAGCGTTCTGCCAGTGCAACTGCACCTTCATAATCTTTTTGCTGGAATTTGACATATAGCAGTTCCAGTTGCGCCTGCGGTGCATACTGGCTGGTCGGATAATAGGTTTCCAGTGCTTCGAGCTGTTTTGCTGCATCAGTATATTGTTTGCGATCTAGCGCGTTCTGTGCTTTTTGGATATAAACCTGTTCGCTAGATTCTGGACCTTTGTCCACGACTTCTTTTTTTGGATTACTGCTACAGCCTACCATTGCCGATGCAATGCCTAACGTCACAGCAAGCATTGTCATTTTATAATGTGGTAGCGACATAAAAATTCCTCTGTTAATACGGGCAATGAGCTACAATTGCACTATTAAACCACTTTTGTCTGAATGAGCAAATGAGTCAAGCACAATCTTCCAATTCTAATATCCCTGATACTGATTTCAATTTACTTGAAGATTCTGAGGATGCAGATAACCATACTTCAGACGCAACTGCAACACGTTTATCGTTGCAATTTCAATTGGATGAAAGTTATATCGGGCAACGTATCGACCAGATTGCGGCCATGGTCTGGAGCGATTTTTCTCGAGAAAAGCTCAAGCAATGGATCAAAGACGGCAATTTATTAGTGAATGGTCAACCAGTTAAGCCAAAATTTAAAAGTGACGGTTTTGAAACCCTGACTTTAAACGTTGAACTGGAGGCACAAACCCGTAGTCTGCCTGAAGATATTCCACTGGATATCGTCTATGAAGATGATGACATTATTGTCATTAACAAACCAGTGGGCATGGTGGTGCATCCGGGTGCAGGTAATATGACTGGTACACTGGTTAATGCTTTGCTGCATCATTATCCGAAATCTTCTGAACTGGCGCGTGCAGGTTTAGTGCACCGGATCGATAAAGACACCAGTGGTCTATTGGTGGTTGCAAAAAATCTGGAAGCGCAGTTTGCGCTTAGTAAGCAGCTTGAGAAAAAGACCGTTTACCGTGTGTATGACCTGATCGTCTACGGCAACATCATTGCCGGCGGTACCATTGATGAACCAATCAAACGCCATCCGGTCGATCGTGTGAAAATGGCAGTCCTGCCAGGCGGTAAGGAAGCGGTGACACACTACAATGTGAAAGAACGCTTCCAACATTTCACCCGTATTCAGGCACGTCTGGAAACCGGTCGTACGCACCAGATTCGTGTGCATTTTAGTTACCTGGGCTATGGTCTGGTGGGTGATCAGGTCTATATGCCACGTGTACGTATGCCAGCCGGTGCTTCGCAATTGCTGGATGACACCTTGCGTGGTTTTAAACGTCAAGCATTGCATGCAGCGACTCTAGGCCTGAAGCATCCACGCACCAAAGAAGAAATGACTTTCAATGCGCCGTGGCCAGAAGACTTCGCCAATCTGGTTGAAGTGCTGCGTAGCGAAAATAAGGCCTATTAATTTTCATTCTATTAGCAGTCATTAAAAGGGAAGCGACATGCAATTTGTACAAGGTTTGCCTCAAGGCGTTTATGTGGGTCAGACCCGTGTTCATCATGAACAGGTACAGCCATCAGCCCAGCCAGAGCTGGCGGGCTTTAACGTGGCTTTGCATGTCAAGGACGATCCGGTGCGAGTGCAGAAGCACCGCATCCAGCTGTTGAAAGACTTCCAGCCTTTTGGTGTGGACAAAATTACCTGGATGACACAGACGCATAGCACCATTTGTCATACCATCAATGAACAGATGCCTTTCGATGCGCTGATCGGGGATGGTCTGGTCACACAGCGCAAGGCCCACGCCCTGATGATGATGACGGCAGACTGCTTGCCAGTTGTGCTGGGTAATGCTGAAGGCACTGAAGTGGCCAATCTGCATGCGGGTTGGCGTGGGCTAGCAGGCGGTATCGTTGAAAATACCATTGCTGCGATGCAAACCAAGCCTACCTGGGCATGGCTCGGTGCGGCCATCAGCCAGCCTTGTTTTGAAATTGGCGCAGAAGTAAGAGAAGCTTTCTGTTCCAAATATCCTGAACTGGACAGTGCATTTCAGGCAGGGGAACAGGCCGGAAAATACTATGCGGATCTGTATGCGATAGCGCGTTACATCTTGCAGCAGCAGGGCGTTGAGACTGTTTTAGGTGGCGATCAGTGTTCATATCGTCAGGCGGATGAATACTTTTCTTATCGCCGTGAAGCCAAAACCGGACGCATGGCAACATTCGTGTTTATGGCATGAAAATGTTAAACTTGATTGAAATTCTTGGTTTTTGATTGTTATGTCCCTATCTTCCCAATCTGTTGCGATTGTTTATCACAGTCCTTATGGACACACGGCTAAAGTGGCAAACTTCATTGCCGAAGGCGCACAAAAAACTGGTGTCCAGGTGCATATGATGAATGTGGAACAGGTGGATTGGGAGGTGCTGGACGCTGCCGATGCGATTGTATTTGGCTGTCCAACCTATATGGGTAGTCTAACTTCTGCCATGAAGTTGTTTATGGAGCAGTCTTCCAAGCGCTGGCTGGCACGTAGCTGGCAAAGCAAGCTGGCAGCAGCCTTCACCAATGGTGGTGGCTTAAGTGGGGACAAGCTGGCTGTCTTGCAGCAGATTAATCTGTTTGCGATGCAACATGGCATGTTGTGGTCAGGTCTACCATTAATGCCGACAGGTCGTTCCACTACCGATCTGAATCGTATGTCGAGCTTTCTAGGCCTTATGACCCAGTCTGACAATGCGCCTGTTGAAGTGACACCACCGGAAGGGGATTTGCAAACCGCGATCTGGTTTGGTGAATATATTGCCTTGACACTGGCCCGTCTGAATCTAAAAGCCTAATTCGATCCGTAAAAAAACCTCCATTCATTGGAGGTTTTTTATTGCTGGCATTATTTATGGAAAATACGCGCTTTATCACGTTGCCAGTCACGGTCTTTTTCAGATGCACGCTTGTCGTGTAACTGTTTACCTTTTACCAACGCAATTTCCAGCTTGGCATGCGGGCCTTTCCAGTAACAGGCCAGTGGTACACAGGAATAACCTTTCTGGTTGATTGCACCCATGAGTTTTTCAATTTCACGGCGTTTCAGCAGCAGTTTACGGGTACGTGTCGCTTCAGGGACAACATGGGTAGATGCACTCAGTAAAGGCTGAATCTGTGCGCCGAACAGGAAGGCTTCACCATTTTTAAAGGTGATATAGCTCTCCACAATACTCATACGACCGGCACGCAGGGATTTTACTTCCCAGCCTTGCAAGGAAAGTCCAGCTTCAAATTTTTCTTCAATAAAATAATCGTGACGGGCACGTTTGTTCAGAGCAATCGTTCCGCCGTTATTTTTTTTAACTACAGTTGCTTTCGCCATAATCAGATACTTCCAAAGTTACAGCTATTGTACCGTAACTTTTATTGAGTTGAAGTGTTTAAATTGATGGAGTTTCTTCACTAAAAAATGAAGATTTTGTTAAAATGGAAGCTTACACAATAAACAGAGTACAAATGGATGACTAAAACTCGTGTAATTTATCCGGGAACTTTTGATCCGATCACCAATGGCCACATTGATTTGGTGACCCGCGCAGCAAAGATGTTTGATGAAGTTGTAGTTGCGATTGCAATCGGACATCACAAAAACCCGGTATTTAGTCTTGAAGAACGAGTTGAACTGGCCCAAACGTCATTAAGCCATTTGAACAATGTTGAATTTGTAGGATTTGATGGCCTGCTGGTGAACTTCTTCCGCGAGCAGAATGCGACAGCGGTGTTGCGTGGTTTACGTGCAGTGTCCGATTTTGAGTATGAATTCCAGCTGGCCAACATGAACCGTCAACTGGATTCTCATTTTGAAGCGGTATTTTTAACCCCTTCAGAGCAATATTCTTTTATTTCATCCACATTGGTGCGTGAAATTGCTCGTTTAAGAGGTGATGTGACCAAGTTTGTTCCGCCAAACGTGGTTGAAGCCTTCGAGCGTAAACTTCAACAAGGTTGGTAGAGTGTCTTTATATATCACCGATGAATGTATCAATTGTGATGTCTGTGAACCTGTATGCCCGAATGAGGCAATTTTCATGGGCGAAGTCATCTATGAAATTAACCCGGACTTATGTACAGAGTGCGTTGGGCATCATGATAAACCACAGTGCCAGTTATTCTGCCCCGTGGACTGTATTCCGCTTGATCCGAATCATGTCGAAACGCAGGAACAGCTGCAAGCCAAGTATGAAAAACTGACTGCTCAAAAAACATCAAGCAATTAGTTGCCAGATTTGGTACTATGCGGCTCGAAGTGAGCTAGACGATCGCTGCTGTGGAGATCTCCGTGATTGAAGCAGGGGAGGAAAGTCCGGGCTTCATAGGGCAAGGTGCCAGGTAACGCCTGGGCGGCGTGAGCCGACGGAAAGTGCAGCAGAGAGTAGACCGCCTTCATTATGGTTTCGAGCAATCGGAATCGGAGGTAAGGGTGAAAGGGTGCGGTAAGAGCGCACCGCATGACTGGTAACAGTTCATGGCATGGTAAACCCCACTGGAAGCAAGACCAAATAGGGATCCTTTAGGCATGGCCCATGCTGGATCCGGGTAGGTCGCTTGAGCGTATGAGTGATTGTACGCCTAGAGGAATGATCGTTCTCGACAGAACCCGGCTTATCGGCTCACTTCACCAAATTTTGATCAATCAGCACAATATGGGCTTGACGTTCTAAACAGAAAAACCCATAATGCGCGCACAGTTTAAGGCTATGTAGCTCAGTTGGTTAGAGCACCGCACTCATAATGCGGGGGTCACAAGTTCAAGTCTCGTCATAGCCACCATATTCTGAAAAAACCCACTCCGATTGAGTGGGTTTTTTTATGCCTTTAAAAATTAAAATGATAAGATGAGTGGAAAATAAGTAACTGAATTTTAAAAATAATGAATCAAAATTTTATTAAGTGGATTAAAGAAAATATTGGAAGTTGTTTGTCATGGGCAATAACTTTTGGTTGGTTAATCTTTATCTATTTTAAAATTCATAATGGTTTGCTGCCTAAAGATCTAAATGAGTTTGGAAATTTTATAGCAGGTGCTTTTGCGCCACTTGCATTTTTTGGTTGGTAAGGGGGTTTTATCAGCAAGGCGAGGGCTTAAAGCAAAATTCTGAAGCTTTGAAGATGCAAGCGATTGAATTACAGAAAACTAGTGTTGCACTAAACTTACAGATAGAAGAAATGCAAAAAACAGTTGAACAGCAAAAATTATTAGCAGAATATCAACGTCTTGAAATTGAGGATAAACATCAGTCAATAAATCCAATTCTTACAATAACTTTTACTGTGCAAGAACAATCACATAAATACTACTTAGACTTTAGAGTTAATAATGTTACAGATAATCCAGCTAAAAATTTAACATTATTTCCTGATTTAGAAAACAATATTAATTATTCATCAATAATCAAATCTTACTTTGAAAAAAAATATATGCACATTACTGATGAATTGAGTGAGACTGAGGAGGAATTATTTGATCAAGGTGCTGTATGTGTTAGAAATATACTTCTAACCTATGAAAATATATATTCAAGAAAGTTTAGTGAAAAATTTAAAATTACTTTCCGTAAGGATGTAGACTCAAAGATATTGACAGAGGTTTGTATTGTTGAGTAAATTATTTTCTTAAACTTTATTTATGAATTTTATCAATAATTCAACATCATTCGTCTGCAATTGTTCACGCATCTTTAAAAACTGCTTTTCATCTAAGTCATAGAGCTTAAGTGAAAGCAGTTTTTCTATATCTTCTTCAGGGAAACGATATTTAATAATTTTCGCAGGTACGCCACCGACAACAGCATAAGGTGGCACATCTTTCGTTACTACAGCACCTGTTGCCACCACAGCACCTTCGCCAAGCGTTACACCTTGCATGATCATGGCACGAGAGCCAATCCAGCAACCATCACCAATAACAGTATCACCCGCAGGCACAAAACTGCGTGTATCGAATGGAAACGCAGAAATCCAGTCGGTACGGTGTAACTGGTTGCCACCCATCATAATCACGCATTCTGCACCAAAGCAGACAAAATTACCGATATAAAGCTGGTCAATCGGTTTCTCTGGTGTGGCTGGCTTGTCATGCAGATAACGCACCACACAACGCTCAAAACCTTGATCCCAATAGGCTGAGTAATAACTGTAATTGCCCTTAATATGAATATTTGGATTCTTCACCGTTTTTGATATGAACTCAAATTCACACCAGTGATTCACAGGAGAATTAATTAACTTTTCAGCCATAAGGGGGATACAAAAAATAGTGAATAAGAAATTATACCTAATCGGCGTTTAAACTTGCTGAATAATATCTAAAAGACGCTCAAGCGACTGCGAATAACGCAAATGATTAGACTGGTGTGGATGCTGTAGGAATACGAGCAATCACTTTAATTTCAAAATCAAAACCTGCTAACCACGTGACACCTACTGCTGTCCAGTTAGGATAAGGCTTCTCTGTAAATATCCGACTTTTCACTTTCATGATGCTTTCGAACTGCCGTTCCAGATCAGTATGAAAAGTTGTGACATCGACAATATCATCGAAAGTACAGCCAGCTGCAGCCAATGTAGCAGCCAAGTTTTCAAAGGCTCGTTTTACCTGTTTCTCAAAGTTAGGTTCAGGACTACCATCTTCACGGCTACCAACCTGACCGGATACAAATAATAAATCTTCTGATTTGATGGCAGCAGAATAACCATGCTGTTCATACAGGGCATGGCGATCTTGGGGAGATATTGCAGTTCTAGTCATGATAATCCTCGCTCAATTTTAATTTATACGTATTTTAGGAAGCAATTCAAATCTTCACATACGCCTCGTATGTTAAAATAATTGACATACGAGGCGTATGTCAATTAAAATTTTTCACAATGCTGGTGGAAACAACATATGTCTGTACGTGAACAAAAAATGGCGGAAACCCGCAAAAAACTCATAGAAGTCGCACGATGTGCATTTGCTGAATACGGTTATGCGGATACTTCAATGGATAAGCTCACGGCAGAAGCAGGGCTGACCCGGGGTGCGCTATACCATCATTTTGGAGATAAAAAAGGCTTGTTTGCCGCCGTGGTCGATCAGATTGATTCAGAAATGGCTGAATATGCCGGGCAACATCTGGAGCAGCCTAATGATCTATGGGAAGGATTGATGCTTGAAGGGCGTACTTATATTGAAAATGCTTTGAATGCTGAGTTTCAACAGATTGTGCTACGTGATGGTCCGGCAGTATTAGGGGATCCCGCACATTGGCCAAGTCAAAGTAAATGCCTGCAGTCGACACGTGAATGTGTAGAACAGTTACTGGCTGAAGATAGATTGAAACCAGTTGATGCACTTGCTGCGGCAGTCTTGCTAAATGGTGCAGCAATGAATGCAGCACTATGGGTCGCTTCAAGTGAGGATCCTGCACAGGTCTTATCTCAGGCTTTACAGGCATTTGAAGCCTTGGCGTCTGGCTTCTTAAAATAAAGCCGATAGAAATTTCTAGACTCAATAAAAAAACCCCTCATCTGAGGGGTCTTACAGCCTAAAATATCTATTTAAAAATTAGATATATTCAACGCTTACGATTTCGTATTCAACTTCACCTTGTGGAGTTACGATTTTCACATCGTCGCCTTCGTTTTTACCCAGCAGGCCACGCGCAATCGGAGAGTTCACAGAGATCTTGTTAATCTTAAAGTCTGCTTCGTCATCGCCCACGATTTTGTAAGTTTTGCGCTCTTCAGTGTCCAGATTCTCAATAGTCACAGTGACACCAAAAACTACACGACCATTTTGCTCCAGTTCTTTAACATCAATCACCTGGCAAGCGCCCAGTTTACCTTCGATGTCCTGAATACGGCCTTCACAGAAACCTTGCTGCTCACGCGCAGCATGATATTCCGCGTTTTCTTTTAAATCCCCATGCTCACGTGCCTCTGCAATCGCTGCAGTAATACGTGGACGATCCACAGTTTTCAGTTGGTGTAATTCTTTCTCTAAGGCAAGTTTGCCTTCGGGAGTCATAGGATAACGTTGCATAGTTGTCCCTCAGTAATAAAAATGAAAGTCTATAAATGAAAAAAAGCCCGCCACCGAGAAGGTGACGGGACTTCTCAGTAACGAATTAACCTACTGTTAAATCTTGCAAACGATATACATCCATTGGCAATTTAATTGCTAAAGCTTGGCATACAGCATCAGCACCATTCAAGGTAGTTGTGTTATACACTTTACCTTGTAGCGCTGAACGACGGATCGAGAATGAATCTTCCTGCGCTTTTTTACCTTCAGTCGTATTGATTACAAGGTGGATTTCGCCGTTTTTAATACGGTCCACAATGTTTGGACGACCTTCAGTTACTTTGTTTACGCGTTCACATTCAAGACCAGCTTCGCTAATCACTTTAAATGTACCATCAGTTGCAAGAATCTTGAAGCCTAGGTCAATCAATTGTTTCGCAATGCCTGCTGCACGAGGTTTATCTGAGTCACGTACAGAAATAAATGCGTGTTTCACTTCACCTTCTGTCGGAAGACCAGGTAGACGTTCGTTCGCACCTAGAACAGCTTTATAAAATGCTTCACCGAATGTTTTACCAACTCCCATCACTTCGCCAGTCGATTTCATCTCAGGGCCAAGGATCGGATCAACACCAGGGAATTTGTTGAATGGGAACACTGCTTCTTTTACAGAGAAGTGTTCAGGGATAATCTCTGAAGTGAATCCTTGAGATTCTAGAGATTGACCCGCCATACAACGTGCAGCCACTTTCGCTAAAGATTCGCCGATACACTTAGAAACGAACGGCACAGTACGTGATGCACGTGGGTTCACTTCCAGGATGTAAACGTCTTTGCCTTTAACTGCAAACTGAACGTTCATCAAACCGATTACGCCAAGTTCTTTTGCCATTGCAATTGTCTGACGACGCATTTCGTCCTGAATCTCTTTAGACAAAGAATAAGGAGGAATCGAACATGCTGAGTCACCTGAGTGAATACCTGCTTGTTCAATGTGCTGCATGATGCCGCCAATTACTACGTCTTTACCGTCAGATACGCAGTCTACGTCAACTTCAATTGCATCATCCAGGAAGCGGTCAAGCAGAACAGGTGCTTCGTTTGATGCTTGAACCGCATCACGTAAGTAACGTTTGAGTTCTTCGTCGTTGTACACGATTTCCATCGCACGACCACCAAGGACGTAAGAAGGACGTACAACAAGTGGATAGCCTACTTTAGATGCTTCAGCCATACCTTCTTCAGCAGATTTTACGATGCTGTTATTTGGTTGACGAAGTTGCAGACGTTGAATCATTTGCTGGAAACGTTCACGGTCTTCTGCGCGGTCAATCGCATCAGGAGATGTACCAATGATTGGCGCACCCGCTTCTTCTAAAGCACGAGCCAGTTTCAAAGGTGTTTGACCACCGTACTGTACGATAATGCCTTTTGGCTTCTCGATACGTACGATTTCAAGAACGTCTTCAAGTGTAATTGGTTCGAAGTACAAACGGTCAGATGTGTCGTAATCCGTAGAAACAGTTTCAGGGTTACAGTTCACCATGATGGTTTCATAGCCGTCTTCACGCATTGCAAGGGCAGCGTGTACACAGCAGTAATCGAATTCGATCCCTTGACCGATACGGTTAGGGCCGCCACCAATCACCATGATCTTGTCGCGGTTAGACGGATTAGATTCACACTCTTCATCATAAGTTGAGTACATATAAGCAGTATCAGATTCGAATTCTGCAGCACATGTATCCACACGTTTGTAGACTGGAGTGACGCCCAGGTTCCAACGGTGTTTACGGAATTGTTTTTGTGAAATGCCCATCAAGTCCGCAATGCGAAGATCTGATAAGCCTTTACGTTTGAATGCACGGATGTTGTCTGCGTTCAAGTCGCCAAAACCTAAAGTTTTGATCTGGTTTTCAGTTTTGATGATGTCTTCGATTTGAATCAAGAACCAGCGGTCAATGTTCGTTGCAGCGAATACTTCGTCTAAAGTAAAGCCGTGACGGAATGCGTCGCCCACGTACCAAATACGCTCAGGACCTGGCACTTTAAGCTCTTGCAAGATTTTGTCGCGCGCGCCTTCAGCACCCACTTCAATTTTTTCGTCAAAACCAGAAGCGCCCACTTCAAGACCACGAAGCGCTTTTTGCATAGACTCCTGGAAGTTACGACCAATGGCCATCACTTCACCCACAGATTTCATCTGTGTTGTCAAAGTTGCATCAGCTTGTGGGAATTTTTCAAAGTTGAAACGAGGAATTTTGGTTACAACGTAGTCGATTGCAGGTTCGAATGATGCAGGTGTTGTACCGCCAGTGATGTCGTTTTTCAACTCATCAAGCGTATAACCCACAGCCAGTTTCGCTGCGATTTTCGCAATCGGGAAACCTGTTGCTTTAGATGCAAGAGCAGATGAACGAGAAACACGCGGGTTCATCTCGATCACAACCATACGGCCGTCTTTCGGGTTAATACCGAACTGAACGTTAGAACCACCTGTTTCTACACCAATTTCACGAAGTACAGCTAGAGAAGCGTTACGTAGTAACTGGAATTCTTTATCTGTAAGCGTTTGCGCAGGCGCAACAGTGATCGAGTCACCTGTGTGCACGCCCATTGGGTCGAAGTTTTCAATGGTACATACAATGATACAGTTGTCGTTTTTGTCACGAACAACTTCCATTTCGTATTCTTTCCAGCCAATCAATGATTCATCGATCAATAACTGGTGAGTAGGAGAGAGGTCGAAACCGCGTTCACAGATTTCCAGGAATTCTTCACGGTTGTAAGCAATACCACCGCCTGAACCACCCATAGTGAATGATGGACGGATAATCACAGGGAAGCCGAAGCGCGCTTGAATCTCAAGTGCTTCTTCCATAGATTCAGCAATAGCCGCTTTTGGACACTCGAGACCAATTTTACGCATTGCTTCGTCAAACAGTTTACGGTCTTCTGCTTTTTCGATCGCTTCTTTGGTCGCGCCGATCAGCTCAACGTTGTATTTTTCAAGAATACCGTTGGCATCCAGTGCAAGGGCACAGTTCAGTGCAGTCTGGCCACCCATCGTTGGAAGGACAGCATCTGGACGTTCTTTTTCAATGATTGCTGCAACAGTCTGCCAGGTAATCGGTTCGATATACGTCGCATCTGCCATTGCAGGGTCGGTCATAATGGTGGCTGGGTTAGAGTTCACCAGAATAACGCGGTAGCCTTCTTCACGAAGCGCTTTACATGCTTGAGCACCTGAGTAGTCAAACTCACATGCTTGACCGATGACGATCGGACCAGCACCAATGATCAAGATGCTTTTAATGTCAGTACGTTTAGCCATGATGCTTCCTTAGTTACTTCTTAGATGCTTCGATAAGTTCGATGAAATGATCGAACAATGGTGCGCAGTCATGTGGACCAGGGCTTGCTTCAGGGTGACCCTGGAAGCTGAACGCAGGTTTGTCTGTACGATGGATACCTTGGTTTGTACCATCAAACAGTGAGCGATGAGTCACACGCAATACCGCAGGCAAGGTGCTTTCATCCACTGCGAAGCCGTGGTTTTGAGAAGTAATCATCACTGTACCAGTTTCGATGTTCTGTACAGGATGGTTAGCGCCATGGTGACCGTGCGGCATTTTTACCGTTTTAGCACCCGATGCAAGAGCAAGAATCTGGTGACCCAAGCAGATACCAAATACTGGAATTTCAGTTGTTTCAACAATTGTTTTTACAGCTTCAATTGCGTAGTCACATGCAGCTGGATCGCCAGGACCATTTGACAGGAATACGCCATCTGGATTTAACGCAAGTACTTTTTCAGCAGGAGTTTGTGCAGGCACCACAGTCAATTTACAGCCGCGGTCTGCGAGCATACGCAAGATGTTGGTTTTGACACCGTAGTCGTATGCAACCACATGGAATTTAAGTTCAGGTTGAGTAAAGCCTTTGCCAAGTGCCCATGAGCCTTCAGTCCATTCGAAACCGCTCGGATCACAGCATTCTTTCGCAAGGTCTAAACCACTTAAACCACCGAATGCACGTGCTTTTTCGACTGCTTCTTCTTCAGTGATGTTTTCACCCGCAAGGATACAACCGTTTTGTGCACCTTTATCACGCAAAATTCGAGTTAATCGTCGCGTGTCGATGTCAGCAATGGCAACTACATTGTGCTGTTTTAAATAATCACCAAGTGATTGATTCGCACGGAAGTTACTATGTAGTAAAGGAAGGTCGCGGATAATTAAACCGTTTGCCCATACTTTATGAATACGACCTGATTCAGCGTCTTCTTCGTTGCAACCTGTGTTACCGATATGTGGGTAAGTCAGCGTTACAAGCTGCTGTGCATAACTAGGATCAGTCAAAATTTCTTGATAGCCAGTCATGGCAGTGTTGAAAACGACTTCACCAGTCGTACAACCCGATGCGCCAATTGAAGTACCTTTAAAGATAGTTCCGTCGGCAAGGGCTAAAATTGCTGGGGTGCTCAAACCAAAGCTCCTGAAATTTAGGCTGTAAAAAAGCGAGTAGACGAAAAAAAAGGAAGGTTAATTTTTAAACCTACCCTCCTATGTCTGCTCGCTTGAACTTAACACGGCATTATACGCAGAACCACCCCCCAAGTCCAATAGCTTTGCAGCAAAAGTATGAGATAAATGGCTTGCTTTTTGCTTGAAAGTCTGTTTTACGAACAACGTAAAAAAATGTAAGCAATTAAGAATTGTCTAACAAATCAAATCTTAATTTTTATCAAAACTACTAATATGGATGAGTCGTAATATAATTATAGGAATAAGACACATGACTACAGCAGCGAAATCTTCCCAATCCAAGAAAAAGATCAATACCGTGGTTTCAGAAACGACTGAACAGCTTGAAAAAGTAGCAGCTGAGGCCAAAGAACAGGTGGTAGAAACTATCGAAGAAAGCAAAGAGAAACTTGAAGTCGAAGCGAAACAGCTGGGTGATACTGTGCAGGAACAGTTACGCCAGTTAAAACAGGATCTGTTACAACGGATCGATACTCTGAAAGAGCAGTTTTTTGGTTCGCAAAAAGAACTGACTGAATTAACCAGTTTTATCAAAACCGAATTTACCGCAGTGATTGAAGACTTATCCAATATGGGTAAAGAACTGAAAGAAGATGTCAGCCAGATCTCGACCAAACATAAAGAGCATCTGACTGGTACATTCAAGCGCTCAAAAGACAGCACCATTGAAGTCCTGAAAAAGGTCAAACCCATGGTAAAAGCTGAAAGTTCAGAAAAAAGCCTTGAGCTGAAGAGTTAAGGGAATACGCTGACTAAAATTGCATGAAAGGAGAACTAGATATGTTCTCCTTTGTCTTTTTGAGGCAAACGGACTCACAATAATAATGAAAGGGGGTCACGATGCAGCAGCATTATTTTGCAGGTGTACTTGGTTTACTGACGCTGATTATGATGCTTAATCTGGAAAGTTGGTTGATGCGTGCACTTTATCTGGGTGTGATGATGTTATGCTTGGGATTCTTTGGACTAACTTTTGGAACGATTATCCTGATCATCTTCACGTTAACTATAATTTTTTATGCCGCGGTAAAATCAGTGCAGGACAATTACCGCTTACATCACTAAAATGTCGAAAACAATTAAAACGAACTCTTAGTCTATCAGCTTAAATATCGTTTAAATTATTATTAAAGTAGCCAACCCTAAGTATAGAGAGCAGGCTAGTTGTATCAATTTAATTTTGACCTGAATCCATGTAATGAAAATACAGGTAAATATTTTCCTCAAGCTATAACAGCGAGCTTTGAACGGATGAGCCGGAAAAGCCCATAAAAAAACGTGAGACTTTAATGCTCACGTTTTTTAATATCTTTTTTATCCAGTAAATGCTTTTAATCTGCATTAAAAGACATGCAGCCAATCCCGTTTATTGTGGAAGTCTGCTTCTGGACTGCTGTGCTGCATTGCAAAGTATTGATCACCTTGTGAGGTTTTTAATACTGCTGTCAGACCAATAAACAGGTCTGCCCATTTAAGTTTGTGCTCAACCATAAACTCGGTCAGATCCAGACTGACATTAAGGCCATAATGGGTGCGTTTAAGCTGATTCAGTTCGATATCGTATGCAGCAGGTGGCGGCATATCTTCCGGATAGCGATATTCCTCAAACTGATAGGCTTGCCAGGCCTGAGAAGGGGAGAGATTGATTTCGCGATAATAATCTTCACCCTGAACCCCGATAAAGATTTCAAAGCAGGTCTGTTCCCACAAAAAATCACGACGGGGATGTGCAGTAACCATTTCTGGCCACAGCACGTACTGGTTGGGATCGCGCAACCAAAATCCGACATTCAAGCTGCATGGATTTTGCTGTTCGATGGCACCGACCAATGAGATTGCCTGAAAACGGCGATCAAATGCGCTGAGTTCGTAACTGGCCATAAATCCTGTACTTAGTTAGAAAGATGGGCAAAACGGACAAGATTGGATAACTTCTGGTTTTGCTTTGGAGCTTTCTTGTAAAGCAGCGCAATTTTACCAATAGTTTGTACCACTTCAGCACCTGTAGTTTCTGAAAGTTCAGCAATGAGTGCTACACGTGCTTCACGGTCTTCAGCCACCACTTTTACTTTAATGAGTTCGTGATCATTAAGGGCACGATTTAGCTCTTCAACTACAGATTCAGTTAAGCCTTTGTCACCAAGCATTACAACCGGGTTTAATGCATGTCCAATTTGACGTAAACGCTTACGTTCCTGAATAGATAAAGACGCCATGAGAGATAACCTAATTTTTAAAACGGCTTAGTATAGCAAAAGCGAAAAACAAACGCTGTAAATTCTCAGGAAATAATCACTTGTAAATAATCGCAAATCACACCGGAATACTCAGATTTAGATACACATGTATACTGCAAAAAATGTGTTTTTCACGTACAATGAATCATTAGAAGTTTTTTTTATTTAGAGAGTTATGGCAACACGCATTACCAACCAAAAGTTATCTAAAAGTAGTCGTGCGTGGATGAGAGAGCATCTTGATGACTTTTATGTGAAAAAAGCACAAAAAGAAGGTTATCGTGCCCGTGCTGCGTACAAGTTGCTAGAAATTCAGGAAAAATACGGCATTATCAAACCCGGCATGACTGTAGTGGACTTAGGTGCTGCCCCAGGAAGCTGGTCCCAGATTGCCGGAAAACTGGTCGGTGATAAAGGTCTGGTGATTGCATCAGACATCTTAGAAATGGATGCGCTACCTGATGTGACTTTCTTGCAGGGCGATTTCCGTGAACAAGAAGTATTCGATAAATTGTTAAATATTTTAAACGGACGCACAGTAGACGTTGTAATTTCAGATATGGCCCCCAATACATCAGGTAATAGAGCTGTAGATCAACCACGTCAGATTTATTTATGTGAACTTGCTCTGGATTTTGCCAACAAGGTACTCGGTCCGAAAGGACAGTTTGTAGTGAAAGTATTCCAGGGTTCAGGTTTTGATGAATTTCGTAAAGAAGTCGTTAACAGTTTTGATGTATTGAAGACGATTAAACCTGCTGCATCACGTGCCCGTTCGAAAGAAGTGTTTTTGGTCGGACAGGGACGCAAGAAGGCTTTGAAATAAAGTTTACTTGCCAACACGTTAAAAATTGTGCATTTTGTAGGTTTTTACATTATTGCAAATTGATTTGCAGCTTATTGATTAAGGTCACCCTTCGAGGGCATGATCAAATTAGATTGGAATGGGAAATAAAGCTTTGAGCGATCTTTTTAAGAATGCCGTATTGTGGCTCGTGATACTGGGTGTGCTGGTGTTAATCTTCAGCAACGTCAGTGACCGCAATCAACCGACTACAATGAACTATTCGGAGTTTGTTGCCGCGGTCAATGCTGGCCAAATTAAACAAGTTACAATTGATGGCGAAAGAATTCGCGGTGAAAAATCAAACGGTTCAGAGTTTGAAAGCATTCGCCCGGCAGTTCAAGACCCAGAACTGATGCCAAGCCTGATTAAAAATAATGTAGTCGTTGAAGGTGAAGCGCCTCAACGTCAAGGCTTGCTCATGCAATTGCTGATTGCAAGTTTCCCTGTGCTTCTAATCATTTTGTTATTCATGTTCTTTATGCGCAACATGGGTGGCGGTGCAGGCGGCAAGAATGGCCCAATGAGCTTTGGTAAATCTAAAGCGAAAATGCTATCTGAAGACCAGATCAAAGTAACATTTACTGATGTGGCGGGTTGTGATGAAGCAAAACAGGAAGTGGTCGAAATCGTTGACTTCCTGAAAGATCCTGCAAAATTCAAACGTCTGGGTGCGACTATTCCTAAAGGCGTCCTGATGGTGGGTCCTCCAGGTACAGGTAAAACCCTGCTGGCTAAAGCCATTGCAGGTGAAGCAAAAGTTCCATTCTTTAGTATCTCAGGTTCTGACTTCGTTGAAATGTTTGTCGGTGTCGGTGCATCTCGTGTACGTGACATGTTCGAACAGGCAAAACGCCATGCACCATGTATCATCTTCATTGATGAGATTGATGCAGTCGGTCGTCATCGTGGTTCAGGTACAGGTGGCGGTCATGATGAACGTGAACAGACTCTGAACCAGATGCTGGTAGAGATGGACGGTTTTGAAGGCAATGAAGGCATTATCGTGATCGCTGCAACTAACCGTGCTGATGTACTGGATAAAGCTTTACTTCGTCCAGGCCGTTTCGACCGTCAAGTCATGGTAGGTCTGCCAGATATTAAAGGTCGTGAGCAAATCCTGAATGTACATTTGAAGAAATTGCCTTCTACTACGGGTGTAGATGTCAAAGTGCTTGCTCGTGGTACACCAGGCTTCTCAGGTGCACAGTTGGCCAACCTTGTAAACGAAGCGGCATTATTTGCTGCACGTCGTAACAAGAACACCGTCGATATGCATGACTTTGAAGATGCGAAAGACAAACTGTACATGGGCCCTGAACGTAAATCGATGGTACTTCGTGAAGAAGAGCGTCGTGCTACGGCTTACCATGAAGCAGGTCATGCGATTGTGGCAGAAATGCTTCCAGGTACAGATCCTGTGCATAAAGTCACCATCATGCCGCGTGGCTGGGCATTGGGTGTCACCTGGCAGTTGCCTGAGTTTGACCAGACTAGCCATTATAAAGACAAGATGTTGAATGAACTTTCAATCCTGTTTGGTGGTCGTATCGCAGAAGAAGTATTTATTAACCAGATGTCGACTGGTGCTTCGAATGACTTTGAACGTGCAACTAAAATGGCACGTGCAATGGTGACCAAATATGGTATGTCGGACAAGTTAGGCGTCATGGTCTATGAAGATGACTCTCAACAGTCATTTATGGGTAGCATTGGTACCCGTACGATTTCTGAGGCCACCCAACAACAGGTAGATGCGGAAGTTCGTCGCATCATCGATGAGCAATACAAGGTTGCACGCGATATCCTTGAAAATAACAAAGATATTGCCCATGCCATGGTGAAAGCGCTACTTGAGTGGGAAACAATTGATCGTGAACAGATTCGTGACATTATGGAAGGTCGTGAGCCAAAACCACCTAAAGTTTATGTTTCAGACAATCCAGTGATTGATGTAACACCGACTGATGGTCCAATGACTCCTCCGCCATTACCAGCGAACTAAGTTAACAATTAAAACCACCTTCGGGTGGTTTTTTTATGGCTATTATTTTGTCATATCTAGTTGAATGCTATAGTCAACTCATAAAAATCAATGAGTAAAAATAAGAATGAATTTACCTGTTCTGGAATCCGATATTTATCAGCTACGTTTGGAGCCACTGAGCTGGGAACATTTTGCAGACTTAGAAACTGCATGTGCCGAAAGGGACTTAGGGGAAGTGTTATATAACTCGGTGCCTTACCTACATAAACTTAAACACTACTTTATCCAAGCTTTTGAACAGCAGTCCAAAGGTGAAAGAATGGCTTTTGCCGTGATTGATTTGAATTCGGGCCGCGCCATTGGCACCACCAGTTATCATGATATCAAGCCAGAAATTCCACGCGTTGAAATTGGCTTTACCTGGTATGCCAAACCTTATCAACGAACCTATGTAAACCGGGTCTGTAAATATCTTTTGTTGCAGCATGCATTTGAAGAGCTGAATGCTCAAGTGGTAGGCTTTCGGACTGATCATCTGAATCTCAAAAGTCAAAAAGCTATTGAAGCTCTGGGTGCCAAACAGGATGGCATCATTAGATGTCATATGCTGCGTAAAGATGGCGTGACACTCAGAGATAGTTATATCTATAGTATTTTAAAAAGCGAATGGGTTGATGTAAAAGCGTTACTGCAAGCCAAGCTGATGCAATATTCCAATAAGAACCACTTTGAAATCTAAGCCTTGATTAGATTGAGCTTTGCTTTATTGACCTTTCCATAAGACAATACCGGGGTTATTGTGAACTAGGAGTGAACCATGCAGCTGAAGCCATTACTACCACAGATCTGGACTTTCGGTCATTTGAAACTGGATTTGTCTCAGCCGCATGTGATGGGAATTTTAAATGTGACTCCGGATTCCTTTAGCGATGGAGGGCTACATAATCAGAAAGATCAGGCAGTAGTAAAAGCCTTGGAAATGATCGCTGATGGTGCCACTGTGATTGATATCGGGGGGGAATCTACACGTCCGGGTGCATCAGTCGTGGACGTTGAAGAAGAACTTCGTCGTGTGGTTCCAGTTGTAGAAGAACTATCTAAACATGATGTGATCATCTCGATTGATACCTCACAGCCGGAAGTCATCAAAGCAGCCGTCAAGGCTGGTGCACATATCTGGAATGATGTACGCGCGCTCACTCGTCCACAAGCGTTAGAAACGGCAGCAGAACTGAATATTCCGGTGATCATCATGCATATGCGTGGTGAGCCGACTACGATGAATAATCTGGATCAGTATGATGATGTGACTCAGGATGTGATTCGGGAACTGACACAACGGGTTCAAGATGCTTTAGATATCGGCGTTAAAGCTGAAAATATCATGATTGATCCTGGTTTTGGTTTTGCCAAAAATGCCCAGCAAAATCTTAAATTGCTTCAGGAATTTTATAAACTGACTGAAATGGGCTATCCAGTTCTTTCTGCCTTATCCCGCAAACGTTTTATTGGTGCTGCACTAGATGGTGCAGAACCTCAAGCACGTGCAGTAGGTTCGGCTGCGGCGCATTTGCTGAGCATTCAGCAAGGTGCCTGTATGGTTCGTGCACATGATGTCAAGGCAACAGCAGACGCCATAAAAATCTGGAAAGCTATGCAAAATGCCTAAATCTGGGCTGAAAGACATCTAAGGGCACAAGCTGTTTGGCTTTTAAACAGCAATGTGCTATACAGGCACGCTTAAGTTAGATTGTCATCTTTTAGAGTGCCTGTAATGTTTGCAGATTTACTTCTCCCCATGTTCGATGATGAATATTATCCCGATATTCTGGTTGCAGAAATCAAGCAACACATCGAACGCTTTGCTTCTAAAGTATCTAAATCCAGTTTATCAGATCAGGACGTGTACCAGCTAGCGCATGAGACTGTGGCAGACATCAATGCCATGAAGCCGCAGTTTGAAGATCTGGACTCTTCTCTGGATAATACTGCCGCAGACTATATTGCCGAGGCCATGATGATGGTCGTGCAAGAACAGGGTCTGTTTGATATTGAAATGGAAGAACTGGTCGTTAACCGCGAATGGTAAAAAAAGCCCTGTTAAACAGGGCTTTTTTTTAATGATCTGAAAATACGTCTTTTAAATTTTTATAATGAATTTCATCTAATAGTTTCTGTTCTTCCAGCATGCAGCTATGATGTAAATCCAGATAATACTGTTTTAAATCTTTGTGATAAGGCACTGGTTCCGGCTCTTTGCTTTGCGACTGCTGATAAGACCAGTAAGCCAGTTGACGGATTTTCTGCAAACGTACCAGAAGGGTGCTGCGAGTCGAAACTCTAAAACAAGGCTCGACTAAAACTGGTACAAGGCTACTGAAAGCAAGCAGGGCCAAGCAAGGCAAGGTAACAAATGCTGAGTGAAAATACTGATAATTTATAAATGACAGAATCGCAATCAGGGTTTGCATATACAGGCAGAGTTGCAAACGCTTGGCATAGCGGGCAGAACTGTATTTCGCCTGAAACTGGGCACGCCAGATATAAGGATAAAGCATGCCAATCATGACAATGGTACCTGCACTGAGCGCCTGATATTTTGAAGTGACAAAGTCAGGATAAAACGGCAGCGAAAAGCACAGGCAGCAAAAACCTGTGATCATGATCAGAATACCGATACGTAAATACAGATATAGATCAGTGGTCTGGTTCAAATATTTATAACGGCCATAGCTGAGGCTACAAAAGAATGCATCAGGATGGCGTAATTGCAATCTGGCTAGATCAAAAGAACGGGATGCAGACATGGGGAGGGCACATTCTATTGGTGATAATCACGCATAAAAAAACCAGCTGAATGCTGGAGATTTTTCATTGCACCATTCTAATCAGAATTAAAATGGTGCCCGAGGCCAGACTCGAACTGGCACGCTTTGTGGGCGGGGGATTTTAAATCCCCTGTGTCTACCGATTTCACCACTCGGGCATGTGCGCAATAATAGAGGACGAAATAAAGCTTGGCAAGTAAATTTCAATACGTTTGCTTTATTTTAAAGCAATTCAGTAGCTTAAATTTAAAAATTAATTCCATAGTGCTGGATAATAAGCGTGAGAAGTCATGTAATTTTCTATTTCAGGACGTGTTTAAAAAAACTTTTCACAGGTGCTCATCCAGATAAGTATCGATATCGATGTATTTAATCTTCTTGCACTGCTCATGTTCCAGTTTAAACAAACGGGTATGCAAATCCGCATAGTGCTGAAGCTGATTTTTCAATTCTTCATTTGGGGAGGTCGGCTTGGAATGAAAAAATAATTTCAGACGCAGTTTCCAGGTTTGTTGATAAGCCCAGAAACAGATGCGGCGTAACTGCTGCAGTTGATATTGTTCAGTTGTATTGGTAGTAGGGCGGAACATATTTTCTTTATAGAACCGTACAAAACCAAAACTGATCCCGAAAAAGAATAGAATCCACATGACCGTACTGCTTTGTAGAAAAACCAGATTCAGCGCTTCCAGTACAATGACTACAGTGAGTTTAATCGGTGTATGTCTTAAAAACTGATAGAGGGAATGGGAAGAGTGCCGGATCTGCTTGATCACCAGTGGAACCACCAGCATCAGAAATAACAGAATAGTCAGAATCGCATAACTTTGCGCCTGAAAGTTTTGGGCAGTTGACAGCTTAGAGGAATAAACATCTTTGAGAGCCAGGCTAATCGGTACAAAGATCATGGCAGCCAGCACCCAGGGAATCAGTTCCTTGAGATCACTTAAAATACCTTTAGTTTTGATCTGACCATAAAACAGATAATTTCTTTTAAAGGCAGCCGGATAAAGCAGTTTAAGTTGCTGCAATAAAAGATCAATCTGTTTGGTTTGCATAATAAAGAAGTAAATCAGAAACTTGCCGCCTACTATAGCCAATTTACGCCAGAATGATAGAGATGATCCGGATTTTGCAATTATTAGAGTTGAAGCTAAAGATTTTAATTTTTTAGTAAGGATTTATGCGAAAATAGTCCATTGCATATTTATTTTTTAGGGACAGTTTATGACTGATCAATCTCCTGCGACGCTAAGCGACATCGAAATTTTAGACATCCTTCAAACCATGAAGAATGATGAGCTAGATACGGAAGCAAAAGAAGTCATTCGTCAGGGTGGTAAAGCGGGTCGTCAGGAAGCGCATAAACAGGCGCTGGTTGTATTGAATCAGTCATTTGAAGAAAAATTTGTTGAAGCAGTTTCTCTGGCCCTGAATCTGAATGAAGCGCAAATCAAAAAAATCCGTTATAAGAAAGACCGTATCCGTATTTTAAAAGCCCGTGGTATTGATTACCTGGCGATTGATGGCGCGGAAACTGCCTTTGTACTGGCGCAGATTGCGCAGGCCATTCTGCGTGAAGATGCAGTCGTCACTCATGACCTGCATAATATTTTCCCATTCTGGAAAGAAGGCTGGCCAATGGTGCAATTTGATAATGCCTACAAAATCTTGCAGGAAGATATCCAGATCCATTATCAGGCAGTCCTTAAAGCACTTTTATCAAAAATCTAAATTGAATTGAATGTAAAAAAGCACCTTCGGGTGCTTTTTTAATGAGAATAAAATAGGGAAAGCAGCCAGCGTACAGGAAGGATAAACAGCCGCCACCAGGTGATGAGTGGATAATAAAAATATTCACCTATTCTTAAAGTCGAATCAAATCCTTGCCGACGCCGCTCATAAGGATAGGGAGTCAGCCAGATTGAAAGTAAAATGAGTACAATTGCTAGGATCAGAAATATAGGCTGTTGATCTTGCATAAAGAAGAAATAGATTAAATATAAGGCCGAATAAAAACTTAGACAGGCGAGTAGCGCAGCAATATTCATAAAAGTCTCATTATTATTGTTTTTGGAATTTTAAAAAAATTGAAGAAGAACCAGATTATTCTGATTCTTCTGTCGGTGGCTTTTTCACTTCTAGCATACGTGTAACCAGTAACTGGTCAATCTTGAAATGATCAACATCGACAACTTCAAACTTATAACCCGCATGTAGCACAATATCTGCAGGACGTGGAATCTTGCGCAGCTTGAACATCATAAAACCAGCCAGAGTTTCATAATTCTCTTCATCTGGCATTTCATCAATTTCCAGCGCATGTTTGATGTCTTCAATAGGCGTACTGCCATCAATCAGCCATGAATTGCTGTCACGCTTAATGATCTGCTGGTCTTCTTCCAAGGGAGTAACCCAGTCGCCCATCACGGTAATCATGATATCGGAAAGGGTAATGACACCTACGACCAAGGCATATTCATTAATAACGACTGCAAACTTTTCCTTGGTCGAACGAAAACGGTCAAGTAATTCAGATAAGGTTAGCGTATCTGGAATGGTCAGTACCGTACGGATGGTATTTTCATTCAACTGAAGTAAAGACTGATTATTCAGAATACGAACCAGAATATCTTTGGAGTCGACATAGCCAATTACATCGTCGATATTTTCATTACAGACCAGGAACTTGGAGTAAGGAAATTCAGCCAGTTTCTGGCGAATACTGGCTTCAGATTCTTTCAAGGTAAAGAACACCACATTTTCACGAGTCGTCATACTGGAAGGAACATTACGTTCTTCAAGCTCAAACACGTTCTCAATAAAGTGATGTTCCTGTTTCTGTAACACCCCTGCCTGAGCACCCGCATCCATTACCGCAGAAATATCAGCAAAGGTAATATTGTCATCTCGAATGGTATTCACTTTAAATAAACGGAATAACAGGTTCGCAATGGCATTGATGAACCAGGCCAATGGTTTACAGATTTTGATAAATACCTGAATCGGATTAATCACCGAGACAGAAATTTTTTCTGGAGCGATCATGGCCAGACGTTTTGGCATCAAGTCCGCAAACAGAATAAATAATGAAGTAACTGCAGTGAAGGACAAGCTGAACGCAATCGTTTCAGTCCAAGGACCTTGATAAAATCTGGAAAGTAAATTGATGATATAAGGGCGGAAGGCGCCTTCACCTAAAATACCGCCTAAAATGGCAACGGCGTTTAAGCCGATTTGGGAAGCTGCAAAAAAGTCAGCAGAGTTTTCTTGTAAATCTAAAACTTTTTGAGCGCGAATATCTCCCGATTCAGCCAAAATTTTTAATTTGACCTTACGAGCACCTGCAAGCGCGATTTCTGTTAATGATAAAAAACCGGCCCCCGCGATGAGTAATAAGATAATCACGATGTTTTGAAAGAGGCTCACGAATCCACCTGTGGATTAATATGATCTAGCTAAAAATATTTTTAACACAAAAAAAGACTTGAGGTACAAATAAAGCAACTCAAGTCTCTAGAGTATAAGCTTAAAAATGAGCAATTTAGCTAATATTCAATTTAATAATGCGAAAATTGCGAATTATTCATTAAAAATTCACGATTTTCTTCTTCGATCATCTGACGCGCTACATATAGAATCAGCTGGCGTAACCAGCGATGGGCGGGATGATGATGCAATAAAGGACACCACGCCATCTTCAATTCAAACTCAGGAATATAAAATGGTGGGTCTTTAATGAGTAAGTTCTGGTTTTTGGCTTGCAGACGTGCAATACGGGTCGGTAATGTTGCTACAAGATCTACATTGGCCGCCAAAAGACCGGGCATTTGATAGTGACGGGTAAATACCGAAATCTTACGTTTTTGGCCAATACGTTCAAGAGCCTGGTCAATCCAGCCGAGACCTGCCTGTTTCTCAGGGTTTACCCCAAAGCCAACGCCCATACCAGTTTTTGATACCCAGATATGCTGTGCATCCAGATAACTTTTCAGATTCAGGTTGCCCGCAGCCGGATGCTTGTTATTTAACAGGCAAGAAAAGCTGTCACGCCAAACCAGTACCTGGTGGAAGCTTTGTGGAATTTCATTAAAACGGTTAATCGCTAGATCAACTTTACCTTGTTCCATGTCACGATAGGACACATCACTTGGCGTTAAGAAGTCGAGAACCACATTCGGTGCTTCTGAACGTAATGCTTTCACCAAGCGTGGTACCAGTGTGGCTTCAGCATAATCTGAAGTCATGATACGGAAGACACGATTTGAGGTATAAGGACGGAACTCGGTACGCGGTTCCAGAATCATGGAAAGATCCGCTAAGGCGTCGCGGATACGAGGTTGGAGTTCTAGTGCACGTTCTGTTGGAGTCATACCTTCAGAAGAGCGAATCAAGAGGGGATCATTAAATAAATTTCGTAAGCGACGTAAAATGTTACTCATCGCAGGTTGGGTTACCCCAAGTTGTTCTGCTGCACGCGTGACATTTTTTTCACGTAAAAGTACGTCAAGATAAATGAGGAGATTAAGATCGACCCGCTCCAGATTCATAAAAAAAATACCGAAAATAAAATTATGAAATTATATGGATTATGCCATAACTACTATAGCTTGTGTACGCAACTGATGAAAAAAAGCCCAGCTGATTGTACTGAAATACCTTTTTAGAATCTCTTTCACTGTAGATTTTGCCAGCCTGAATCCTTCTCTATTTTTAAGAGCAGAAAAGAAATCTGGCTGCCTCCAAAACGAAAGAAAGGTATTTCTGAAAAACAGAGGGAATTAGCAAATAATGTGCCAGATTTGACTAAAAATATTTCAACAAACAAATGAAAAATAATTCCTTCGAAATAAGTGTTCCAGGTTTTAAGGCTTAGAAAATAGACAAAAATTGCTTAAATTAAGCGCTGCTTAAGTCTTGCAAGACTTAAGTCTAATGAATATTTTTTACTCTTTTTGTTGATGTTTTAGACAAAATTCAATTTTAAAAATTCAAATATAAAATATAAAATACAATAACTTATAAAATATTGATCAATATATAATTAGACTTTCATCTACATATTTTTTAAATAAATAATGATAATTCTTGCAGAATATTGGATTAATTTTTCGAAGCCCACTAATCTTTAGCTATCCCAACGGATCGTCGAAAATCTGAACAAGTCATTGAGGGTGTGATTTGAGCGGTTCGTTGCAGAAAAATCCTAATATTAATACAGGAATATATCATGACTACATACCAAACAGCGATTGATGCAATCCGCGAATTAAAGGCGAAATTCGGTAACACTTGGGCAGACATCAGTCCTGAAGATGCTGCGCGTATGCAAATGCAAAACCGTTTCAAAACTGGTTTAGACATTGCTAAATATACAGCGGCGATTATGCGTCGTGATATGGCTGCTTATGATGCAGACTCTAGCAAATACACTCAATCATTAGGCTGCTGGCACGGTTTCATCGCTCAGCAAAAAATGATTGCGAATAAAAAATACTTCGGTACAACTGAACGTCGCTATATCTACCTTTCTGGCTGGATGGTTGCTGCACTTCGTTCAGAATTCGGTCCTCTTCCTGACCAATCTATGCACGAAAAAACTTCTGTTCCTGCATTGATCGAAGAAATCTACACATTCCTACGTCAAGCTGATGCGAAAGAACTGAACGACCTGTTCCGCGCACTTAAAAAAGCTCAAGACGCTGGTGATACAGCTAAAGCTGCTGAAATCACTTCACAAATCGACAACTTCCAAACTCACGTTGTGCCAATCATTGCGGACATCGACGCTGGTTTCGGTAACGAAGAAGCAACTTACTTACTAGCTAAGAAAATGATCGAAGCGGGTGCTTGTGCACTTCAAATCGAAAACCAAGTTTCTGACGCGAAACAATGTGGTCACCAAGCTGGTAAAGTTACAGTTCCACATGAAGACTTCATCGCGAAAATCCACGCTCTTCGCTATGCATTCCTTGAAATGGGTCTTGACGACGGTATCATCGTTGCACGTACTGACTCTGAAGGCGCTGACTTGACTCAAAAAATCCCAGTGGTTAAAGAGCCAGGCGACATCGCTTCTCAATACATCAGCTACTTAGACACTCAAGAAATTGACATCTCTGAAGCACAAGAAGATGAAATCCTGATCAAACGTGATGGTAAACTTCACCGTCCTAAACGTCTTGCTTCTGGCTTGTACCAGTTCCGTGAAGGTACTCAGATCGACCGCGTTGTACTTGACTGTATCACTAGCTTACAAAACGGTGCTGACCTTCTTTGGATCGAAACTGCGACTCCAAACGTTGCTGAAATCGCTCACATGGTTAACCGTGTACGTGAAGTTGTGCCAAATGCGAAACTTGTTTACAACAACTCTCCATCATTCAACTGGACACTGAACTTCCGTCAACAAGCGTACGACCGTTGGGTTGCTGAAGGTAAAGACGTATCTGCATACGACCGCGCTAAATTGATGAGCGCTGAGTACGACGATTCTGAATTGGCTGCTGAAGCTGACGAAAAAGTACGTACATTCCAAGCAGACGCTTCTCGTGAAGCAGGCGTGTTCCACCACTTGATCACTCTGCCTACTTACCACACAGCTGCTCTTTCTACTCATGAGCTTGCTCAAGGTTACTTCGGTTCTGAAGGTATGTTGGCTTATGTTGCTGGCGTACAACGTAAAGAAATCCGCGGTGGTATCGCTTGTGTGAAACACCAAGCAATGGCTGGTTCTGACATCGGTGACGACCACAAAGAAATCTTCGCTGGTGACAACGCGCTTAAAGCGGGTGACGATGCGAAAAACACAATGAACCAATTCTCTGCTTAATCAGCTCTGAATCGATTCTAAAAAAACCCTGCGCAAGCAGGGTTTTTTTATGCCTAACATAAAATGAATAACTCTATAAATTGTTGAAACAGCTAGATGAAAGGCAAAATCTTCATATTTTCTTCATGATTCAATTTTATACATATTTTTCTGTGATCAAGCCTTGCATTCTCCAAGCCTCTGCCTGAATATCCTTAAGCTGACTCAATAATGCAACGTCTTCCATAATTCATTAAATTCAAAGTGATTCAGACTTATGCTGTCTAAGTTTTTCATTCATCGTCCTATTTTTGCAGGTGTACTGGCCATTGTGGTCATGGCCATTGGACTTTTTGCGGTGATGAATTTACCTGTCGAACGTTATCCGGATATTGCACCGCCACGTATTACTGTGGCAACAACTTATACTGGTGCATCTGCAGAAACGGTAGAAGAGAGCGTGACCCAGGTGCTGGAACAGCAAATTAAAGGTATCGACCGCTTGCTGTATTTCAGCTCCAGCAGTGATTCTTCAGGTCGAAGCCGGATCAGCATCAGTTTTGAAAATGGCACCGATCCAGATACAGCACAAGTACAGGTTCAAAATGCGATTAACGGGGTTCTCAATCGTTTGCCTGACGATGTCCAGCGACAGGGCGTGAATGTCTTCAAATCTCTTGGCGATACCCATATGGTCATCGGTCTGTATGATGAATCACGGCGTAGTAGCAATATTGAACTATCTGATTATTTGACCACGCATCTGGAACAGGATATTTCCCGAATTGATGGCATTGGGGAAGTGGATGTTTTTGGTTCACAGTTCGCGATGCGCATCTGGCTGAATCCAGCAAAATTAAAACAATATAACCTGATGCCAAGTGATGTGCGGGCAGCGATTGAATCACAGAATACTCAGGTGGCAGCCGGCGCAATTGGGGACTTGCCGACAGTCGATGATCAGTATCTGAATGCCAAAGTCACATCAGGCAGCCGTTTAAAAACAGTCGAAGAATTTGAAAATATTATTGTGAAGTCTGCCCGGGACGGGAGCTTTATCTATTTAAAAGATGTTGCACGTGTAGAATTGGGTGCGGAAAATTATCAGTCATATAGCACTACCAATGGCTATCCTTCTGCCGGTCTGGGCATTTCACTAGCCTCCGGTGCCAATGCAATTGCGACGTCGAGTCTGATCAAGGCTGAAATCGAGCGACTTTCCCAGCAGTTGCCGGAAGGCTATAAAATTGCTTATCCGCGTGACAATACCCCGTTTGTCAAAGAATCGATTAAAGAAGTCGTTAAAACTTTATTCGAGGCGGTCATTCTGGTCGTCATCGTGATGTTTATCTTCCTGCAAAACTGGCGTGCGACCTTAATTCCGACTGTAACTGTGCCTGTAGTTTTACTCGGAACCATGGCGGTACTTTATATTTTGGGACTGAGTATTAATACGCTGACTTTGTTTGCCTTAGTACTGGCGATTGGCTTGCTAGTCGATGATGCTATTGTGGTGGTAGAGAACGTTGAACGTCTGATGCATGAGCAGCAACTTACAGCCAAAGAAGCAGCACTGGAATCCATGCAGGAAATCAGCGGGGCACTGATCGGGATTACCCTGGTTTTAACCGCGGTCTTTATTCCCATGGCGTTCTTTGGTGGCTCAACCGGGGTGATCTATCGTCAGTTCTCGATTACGCTCGTGGCAGCGATGTCTCTGTCGCTGATGGTCGCACTGATTCTGACACCTGCACTTTGTGCGCTGATTTTGAAACCGAATCCAAAACCTGCCAAGTGGGCGAGTTGGTTTAACCAGAAACTGGATGGTTTGAAGCATCGTTATCTGAAAGTTTCTAATGTCACTCTACAACATAAGGCCATTAGCCTGGTGCTTTTTGCCGGGTTGATCTGTGTATTTGCTTTATTCTACCGCGCCTTACCTACCAGCTTCTTGCCGAGCGAAGATCAGGGTATTCTGAATCTGCAGATCCGGTTACAGGAAGGTGCTCCAATGAAAAACACCATTCAGGTCGGTGAACAGATTCGTCAGTATTTTCTGGAAGAAGAAAAGGACAATATCGACTTGGTGATGTTACGTTATGGCCGTAACTTTTCAGGTACCGGTCAGAACCTGGCGACCGGTTTTGTAGCCTTAAAGCATTGGGATGACCGTTCAGGAGAAGAAAATACTGCGCAGGCGATTCGTGAACGTGCCATGAAGCATTTCCGTAGTAACCGCGATGCCCAAGTCAATATCAGTATGCCGGCTTCAGTGAATGGTTTAGGTCAAACCGACGGCCTGGATTTCTGGATTCGTGATATTAACGGTAATGGCCGTGAGTATCTCGAAGAACAGTTCCAGAATATGCAGGCTGGCGCAGCTCAATATAGTAGCTTTGAAAATCTGGATAAGCGCTCTAATCCGGAAAAAGCTGAACTGAAAGTCAATATTGACCAGAAACAGGCCATGGCCAATGGTCTGAGTCAATCCGCAATTAATAGTACGCTTTCAGCGGCTTGGGGCGGTAATTATATTAATGACTTTATTGATCGTGGCCGGATTAAACGGGTGATTATGCAGGGTGATGCAGAATTCCGTTCCAAACCTGAAGATCTGACACAATGGCATGTACGTAATGACCTGAACGAGATGGTGCCTTTTAGTAATTTCGCTCAGGTGGACTGGAGTGGTGGTCCCGAGGTAGTCAACCGTTTTATGGGCTATACCTCGCTACAAATGCAAGCGGATATGGTCAAAGGTTCCAGTTCTGGTGAAGCGATGCAAGATGTTGAAAATCTGGTGGCAGAACAGGATGGCATTGACGTGGTCTGGAGCGGTTTATCCTTTGAGGAAAAACAATCCAGTAATCAGGCAATCTGGCTTTATCTGGTGTCGATCGGTTTTATTTTCCTGTGTTTGGCTGCTTTATATGAAAGCTGGACGATTCCGACTGCGGTCATGTCCGCTATTCCTCTAGGGATAGGCGGGAATATTATTTTCAGTTTTCTGGCAGATTTTCCGAATGATATTTACTTCCAGATTGCTTTGCTGACCACGATTGGTCTGTCCTGTAAGAATGCAATTTTAATTGTTGAGTTTGCGGCATTGGCTCAGGAAAAAGGTAAATCGGTAGTTGAAGCTGCACTTGAAGGGGCTTCACTACGCTTGCGTCCAATCTTAATGACATCTCTGGCGTTTGGTGCTGGTATTCTGCCTCTGGTCTTTGCTTTCGGTGCAGGTGCAGCTAGTCGTCGTGAGATTGGAATTAGTGTTTTTGGTGGAGTGATCTTCGGAACGATACTGGTACTGTTTTTTATTCCATTTATGTACGTTTTAATTCGCCAAATGACGACGAAGAAATCACATACCTAATATCAATGCAAAATATTGAGTTAAAAAATCCCCGTTATGACGGGGATTTTTTTATCAGAAATAAAGAGTTAAAGATTGGCTTAAATTTAAGCATGGTGTGAAAATTGCTATAGAAATCATCTATTCATGGCGTGTGCATCCTAAAGATGCATTTGATGGGGATTTCTGATTTATGTTGTCGCGCTTTTTTATTTATCGTCCCAAGTTTGCAGCGGTCATTGCAATTTTAATGATGGCCCTTGGGGTATTTGCACTTCAAAAAATTCCCATTGAACATATGCCAAATATGGATACGCCAGCTTTAGGCGTTTCCGCAGGTTATCGTGGTGCATCGGCTGAAACTGTTGAGCAATCGGTAACCCAGATTCTGGAACAGGCGGTAAAAGGCATTGAAGGTCTGGAAACTTTTCACTCCAGCAGTTCGGTGGGACGGGCCCAACTTACGCTGCAATTTGAGCAAGGGGTCGATCTTGATCAAGCTCAGTTACAGGTTCAAAACACCGTGAATGGCGTATTGAGCCGCTTACCTGAAGAGACGCAGCAGGGCGGAGTCAATGTTTATAAATCAGGGTATGACCAGTTTGCACTGTTAAGCTTATATGATGAGAGTGGGCAAAGTAGCGTCACCGAACTTTCAGATTATTTAATGGTGCATGTCGAACCGCGTTTGTCACGTATTGAAGGTGTAGGGGAAATTGACCTGTACGGTGCAGGTTATGCCATGCGGATCTGGCTAAATCCGCATAAGTTGCATCAGTTTAACCTGATGCCAAGCGATATCCGTAATGCCATTGAAACTCAAAACGCGCCACTGGCTTCAGGCGCAATTGGCGGTTTGCCAACCATGCAGGATCAATATCTCAATGCCAAAGTCAGTGCGGGTTCACGTTTAAGCAGCGTGAAAGAATTTGAGAATATTATTGTTAAAACTACGGATTCTGGTTCATTGCTGTACTTAAAAGATGTGGCACGGGTAGAACTAGGTGCAGAGAGTTATAACCACATTAACTATACCAACGGACAGCTCTCTTCAGCTTTATCGATTACTTTGGCGCCACGGAGTAATGCCATTGCAGTGTCCAAACAGATTCAAGACGTATTAAAAAACGCTCAGGCCAATTTGCCACCGCATTATCAGTTGCAAATGACCATGGACAAAACTCCATTTATCACCAGCTCAATTGAACAGGTAGCTAAAACTCTAGTTGAAGCCATTATTCTGGTCATTGTGGTGATGTTTATCTTCCTGCAAAACTGGCGTGCCACGATTATTCCGGCCGTTACGATTCCGATTGTGGTTTTGGCAACCTTTGCGGTGCTGTATGTCTTGGGTATGACTCTGAATAGTTTTACCTTATTTGCCCTGATTTTAGCCATCGGTCTGCTAGTCGATGATGCCATTGTAGTGGTGGAAAACATTGAACGCCTGATGCAGGACGAACATCTGGATGCCAAAGCGGCTGCCTTAAAATCCATGCAGGAAATGAGCGGGGCACTGGTCGGTATTACGCTGGTACTTACTGCAGTATTTATCCCGATGGCTTTTTTTGGCAGCATCACTGGGGTGATTTATCGTCAATTTTCCATCACTTTGGTGGTAGCGATGTTGCTGTCTTTATTCGTGGCCTTGGTGATTACCCCAACATTTGCGGCACAACTCCTCAAACGCACACCTTATCAGGCTCGCTGGGCACAGCGCTTTAACCATGGCATGGATCAGCTCAATGCCAGTTACCAAAAAGTTTCAGCTCGAAGCATGCAA
The DNA here is from genome assembly GCF_000804305.1 of Acinetobacter sp. YZS-X1-1. Lineage (NCBI taxonomy): Bacteria > Pseudomonadati > Pseudomonadota > Gammaproteobacteria > Moraxellales > Moraxellaceae > Acinetobacter > Acinetobacter sp. YZS-X1-1. Next base: position 193,361 of record NZ_JWHB01000004.1, read on the forward strand.
TTGAAATTCACGATGTTGGCACTGTTTGGTGTGTGCATAATGGGCTTCGGCTGGGTATATAAGTATTTGCCGGAAGGATTGATGCCCACTGAAGACATGGGTTTTGTTATGGGGCAGATTGTCATGCCTGGCAATGCACCGCGTACAGAAGTCGAACAAGTCGGGCGTGAAGTACAAGATTATTTGATGAAACATGAATCGGGACGCATTCAGAGTGTAGGCGTCTGGTATAGCGGCAACAACGTCGGTGTAGGTCCGTATCGTGGGCAGCTTTTTGTAGTATTAAAAGACTGGGCTGAGCGCAAAAATCCTGAAGATTCGGTTTTCGCTATTGTCGATCGAGCACAGAAACACTTTGCCAATCATGCCAATGCCCAAATTTTCTTTATGGCACCTTCCATGTCAAGTAATGGTCGTATGGTCGATTTCTGGTTGCAAGACCTGGATTATAAAGGGGCTGAATTTTTACAGGAGGCATTTGGCCAGATTGAAGCGCGTGCCCAAGGCAAATCATCGATTGAATTTCTACAGCTGGATCAACCTAAAGAAAGTGCTGAGCTGAATATCAAACTTGATGCAGAGCGTGTGTTAAAGCATTCCATTCCTCAGCAAAATGTAAACAGTACTTTGGCTGCAGCGTGGGGGGGAACTTACATCAATGACTTTATTGATCGCGGGCAGATTAAACGTGTGATTATGCAGGGTGAGGCAGAATACCGTTCCAAACCTGAAGATCTGGCCTTCTGGCATGTACGCAATCAAAAAGGTGAAATGCTGTCATTTAACCAGTTCAGCAGTCTGAATTGGCAGGGCGGGCCGAACAGTATTAACCGTTATATGGGCTATAACGCTGTTCCAGTCTATGCAGGGATTCCAAAGGACAAGTTTTCCAGTCAGACCATGCAGGATGTTGAAGCATTGGTAGATGCCCAGGAAGGTGTGAATCTGGCTTGGAGCGGAGCCGCATTGGAAGAAAAGCGCAGCAGCGGTCAGGCGATTTTTCTTTATGTGATTTCGATTGCCTTTATTTTCCTGTGCTTAACCGCTTTATATGAAAGTTGGACCATTCCTGCGGCCGTGATCAGTGCCATTCCATTGGGGGTAGGCGGCAGTATCTTATTTTGCTGGGTCTTTGGTTTCGCCAATGATATCTTTTTTCATATTGCCTTGCTGACGACGATTGGTCTGTCCTGTAAAAATGCCATTCTGATTGTGGAGTTTGCTGCACAGGCAGAGAAAGCAGGAAAAACAGCTATAGCTGCAGCTTTAGAGGGAGCAAGTTTACGCTTGCGGCCTATTCTCATGACTTCTATTGCTTTTGCTGCGGGAGTAATCCCTTTGATTTTCGCTTCTGGGGTCAGTGCGATCAGCCGTCAGGAAATTGGTGCCAGCGTTTTGGGTGGGGTCATTTTTGCGACTATTCTGGTGTTATTCTTTATCCCGTTTATGTATGTGTTAATCCGAAACCTGTTTCGTGTCAAAGCAACAAATAAAGTTATACAAATCAATCAGGAAAATGAGGAATACTCACTCTAGGGCGGGTATGTTTCATACCTGCATGGAATGATGGTAGGGAAATGCAGCACCAAGAAAAAATACAGCAACTACATGAGACTCTGTTGACAGGGGAAAATAATATTCATCAGCTTCTACAAAAGCTGAATATTGCCGATCAGGCCAGAATTTTGTCTGAACTTGGACCAGCGGAACGCTGTCATTATTTCAAGCAGCTGGAACGTCAGGCAGAAGTACTGGAGTACTTGCCACTGGCCATGCAAATCCAGCTGGCCTATCAATTTCCTCTGGAGCAACTGGCTAGCCTGATGGATGCCATGCATTCCGATGACTTCATTGATTTATACAAGCAGATGCCCTGTGAAGTGCAGCAGCAGTTACTTGGCAAATTATCCACCCAGTCGCTACAAACCCTGCGAGAGCTGCATGCTTATCCGGAAGAAACTGCCGGTGCATTAATGAGTTCAGACTTCGTCACGCTTGCTCCCGAGTTGAGCATGACTGAAGCGATTGAAACGCTACGTGATATTGCGGGGAATCATGACACCTTATATCTGATCTATATTGTCGATGAAAAACAGCATCTGCTCGGTGTGATTTCCTTGCGACAAATTATTCAGGCACGGCCGGATGCCACTATTAATGAGGTCATGACCACAGATGTAGTCTATGCCACGGTAGATGAGGATCAGGAGCAGGTCGCCCGTACCTTGGCCTATTATGATTTTATCGCCTTGCCTGTGGTCGACGCGACCCAGAAGCTGGTCGGGATTATTACCTATGATGATGCCATGGATATTGCTGAGGCAGAAAGCACCGAGGATATTTTAAAATCCGGTGCAGTGACGCCTTTGAATGAACTGAGCCTGAAAACTGCACCGATTCTCAGACTGTATCAGAAACGGGTATTCTGGCTGGTCATCCTGGTGTTTGGCAGTCTGCTCTCCGGAATCGGGATTGCCCATTTTGAAGATATTATTTCCACCCATATTGTGCTGGTATTTTTCTTGCCATTATTGGTGGGAAGTGGGGGGAATGCTGGCTCACAATCTGCCACCCTAATGGTGCGTGCCTTGGCAACAGGCGATGTGCAGTTTAAGGACTGGTTCAGCCTGCTTGGTCGTGAATCTCTGGTTGCCTTATGTCTGGGTGGAACGATGGCCATTGCAGTATCAATTCTGGGTTATATTCGAGGCGACTGGATGGTCGCCGTTGTACTCGCTTTAAGTATGTTAGGTATTGTGCTGATGGGATGTCTAATCGGCATGAGTTTACCCTTTATTCTCAATAAATTGAAAATGGACCCAGCCAGTGCATCAGCACCTCTGGTGACTTCAATTTGTGATGCCACCGGGGTGATTATTTACTTGTTTATTGCCTCTCAATTATTGTTTTAAATACTTAGCAATTACAACTTAAATAGAAAAAATACTTTATGCTCAATTACATTAGTCTCATTTCTGGAAGAACCTATGCCTGATCTTGGACAAAAAAATAAACTGAGCCAACACGATGTCATTCGGTTGGAGCGGGATCTGGCCAAATTCGCCAATATGATGGATTCGGTGGTACGTATTCCGTTTACCAAACAGGGCGTTGGGGCAGATGCCGCCTTAAGTACCATTCCAGTGGCGGGAGATATCGCAGGTTTTGTATTGACTAGTTATGCAATTTATAAAGCCCATCAGATTGGTGTGCCGAATGAAAAATTAAAGCCAGTCCTAAAAATGGCCGTCATGGATGCTGTGGTCGGCTTTATTCCTGTAGCGGGAACAATATTTGATATTTTTATTCGTCCTAGCCGTAAGGCACTGGATATTGTGCATCAGCATATCCGGGACGAATACCAGATTCGTACCGATCATCATGTGGTGCATCCATTTCTGCATGAAAGTCTGGAACGCAGACAACAGCAATCCGCTTTCTGGCGTAATCCTGTGGTGGCCTGGATCTGGATTCATCTGCCAGATCTTTTAGGAACTTTCTTTTTGATTCTGTTAATTATGGCTATTGGCTGGGGCACAATGCAGCTCTTTCAATGGTTTAAAGCCTGAAGGTTTATCAATATAAACTTAATAAAAAAGCCTGCATTCGCAGGCTTTTTTCTATCAAGCAATTAATATATTGTTTAAGGGCAATCGAGTTGTTGCAAAGCAGCAACACGTTGTTCAATCGTTGGGTGAGTCTGGAACAGAGCCGCCAGACTAAAACCTTGTTCCTGACCAGCCGAAATCGCAAAGGCTTTCATTTCTTTCGGCATAGCATCCGGCATTTCTGATTCAGCCTGTAAACGTAATAACGCTGAAATCATGGCCTGTTTGCCTGCCAAACGTGCACCTGCCTCATCAGCACGGTATTCACGGTAGCGTGAGAACCACATCACGATCGCTGAAGCCATAATACCAAATACGATATCCAGCACAATGGTAATCACAAAATAGCCAATACCCGGTGCTTCACCTTCTTCACGGCCGAAGATCGTACGGTCTACGAAGTCACCAACTACACGGGCAAAGAACATGACAAATGCGTTGACTACACCTTGAATCAAGGCCAGTGTCACCATATCGCCATTGGCAACGTGACCGATCTCGTGTGCCAGTACCGCGCGAAGTTCGTCTTTGTTCATGCGTTCAAGCAGACCTGTAGAAACAGACACGAGCGCATCGTTCTTGTTCCAGCCTGTTGCAAAGGCATTTGACTGATAAGATGGGAAAATACCCACTTCCGGCATTTTAATGCCAGCGCGCTGAGAAAGTTGCGCAACTTCTTGTAATAACCATGCTTCTGCCTGGTTACGAGGGGCATTTGGGTCAATCAGTTCAGTACCGGTTGTTTTTTTCGCCATCCATTTAGACATGAACAGGGAAATCAGTGATCCCACCATACCGAACACAAAACAGATCACCAACAGGTTGCCTAGATTCAAGCCACCCGCGCCATGGTAACTACCGACACCGAAGAGTGACAGGATAATGCCAGCTACAACCAGTACCGCGAGGTTGGTTAGCAAGAACAAACCAATCCGCATCATTGAGAAATCCTCTTATTATAAAAAAATAATCTGATTAGCAAATGAAAATCATTGAAATCAATATGGGGTGAAATGACTAAAAATTCAAGAAAAAAATGGCCCTAGATCACAAAACACAGCTTTATTTTTTGCTACATTTTCGCTAAGGCCATTCAGAATCAAATGATTTTGATTTTTTTATTCACTTAAATAAATTTTAGCTGCTGCTGTTGCATTCGCCGTTGCATAAGAACCCATCGGTGCATCGGTATAACTGCCATCAGCATTCATAATAATCTGACGCTGATACTTGGCTGCCTGAATGTGCGAAGTGCTGCTGCTATCATTGGAGTAATTTGCTGAACTGGCAATGATGCGGCCTTCACTGGATGGTGTGTTAGACGTGGTTGTACTTGCACTCAGGCCATGAGTATACAGGTTTTGAAAACGGCTGGTCACACGGCGCACATAATCCTGGGTTTCCCGGAAAGGCGGGATTCCACCGTATTTACTGACATTGCCTTCACCAGCATTATAGCCCGCCAGTGCCAAGCTGGTATTGCCATTAAAACGCTTTAATAACCAGGCCAGATATTTAGCACCCGCCATAATATTCTGATGCGGATCATAAGCATTACTGACATTAAAGCGACGTGCTGTGGCTGGCATCAGCTGCATCAAACCTTGTGCACCCACAGGGGAGCGGGCATGGGTATTAAAACCGGATTCAGTATGCATGACTGCTTTAATTAAACCTTCAGACACACCATAAGTCTGGGCGGCCTGACGAATGATCGAATCAAAAGCATTCTTATTCTTGCTATAGCTAGGCAGAACCGACGACTCGCTGCTGCCCCAGTTACTATAGCTATGAATATTGCTATCCGGATAATAAGTCTTCTTTTCGACCTGAAGATGATTATAACGGCTCTTCTTATTGGTCAATAAGGTACTGCCGTTTTTATCACGCAACTGATAGATGGTTTCACCGGCATACACCAAATGACTACAGCTCAGCATAACCAAGCTACCCATCAGTTGACACCCCAAGAAATACGTCTTTATTTTCATTGTTTATATTTGATAAATAATAAGCTAGAAAAATTCATGGATGAGTTTAACAAAAAATTACGTAATGCACAGCCTTATACGCTGCATTTATAAACGAGTATGTAAACGGGAACGGCTGTCAATATTTTGAACACTAAAATATTTTTTTTATTTAATTTAAAACCTTAGGGTTGACAGGTTTAAGCAATTGATTTTAATAATAAAATAAATTGATTAAAAAATGATCAATTTAAAGAAAAGCCTTAAATTTTGAGGTGAACAAGTTGTCAAGTCCATTTCAATCCACAAAGTTATCCACAGCTTTTGTGGACAACTGTGGAAAAGTCCAAAAGATAAGCATCTCGCCTAAAAATTGAACTAAATCGTTCAATATATCAATCAAAATAAAACATGAAAATGAAACTAATATGGCATTTGTATGAAAATAAATTCTTTTGATGCGATACGGAACCGAATCAGCTAAAATTGCGCGGTATTTTTATTTATGGGTTATTCTCGTCTATGTACTCGCCAGTTGAATCCGAGCAAGGATTTAATTTCAAACCTGAACTGCCAACAAGCTCTGCCTACTACCGTTTGTTGAAGAAGCTTCGCCGCCAGGTCGGACATGCCATTCGCGACTTCAAGATGATTGAAGACGGCGACAAGGTCATGGTGTGTATTTCTGGTGGTAAAGACAGTTATACCTTGCTTGATATCCTGCTTCAGTTTAAACGCATTGCACCGATCAATTTTGATGTAGTGGCGGTTAACCTGGACCAGAAACAGCCCGGTTTCCCGGAAGATGTATTACCGCGTTATTTAGAAGAAAATAACATTCCGTATTACATCTTGGAAAAAGATACCTACAGCATTACCAAAAAACTGACACCGGAAGGTAAGACTTACTGTGCAGTATGTTCACGTCTGCGCCGTGGTTCTTTGTACGGTTTTGCTCAGGAAATTGGGGCGACTAAAGTGGCACTGGGGCATCACCGTGATGATATTCTGGCAACATTCTTTCTGAACCTATTCCATGGGGGCAGCCTGAAAGCCATGCCGCCAAAACTGCTGTCTTCTGACAAAAAGAACATTCTGATTCGTCCATTGGCCTATGTGGAAGAAAAAGACATCATCAAATATGCACAGATGCGTCAATTTCCAATTATTCCATGTAATCTATGTGGCTCTCAGGAAAATCTTCAACGTGCCATTATCAATGACATGTTACGTGAATGGGACAATGCGCATCCAAAACGTCTGCACAGCATCTTTGGTGCCTTGCAAAATGTTTCACCATCTCAGTTAGTTGACCGCGAATTATTCGACTTTGAAATTCTGGACAGTCAGCGCGAATTCGATTTCAAAGGCAGCTGTTCAACTGAAGAGGCGGTAGAAGGTGAGAACCGCCGCATCAATATGGTCAATCTGGGCTTTGCAGCAGACTAATCAACCTATATAAAGTTAAGCCGATACAGGCATGGGCTACGGCCGATGCCTGAATCAAAAATAACGCAAGATAAGAACTACAAAAATTGAACGGTGCGTACAAAATTCGTTAGCCTTTGCCATAATGATCATGTTATAACAAGTCACAAGCATAATAGCTTCAACCTGATGTCGCCTGGATAGTCGACACAAATGAATAAATAAATTGAGGAAAGATCATGCCTGCTTTTTTAACTGATGATTGGTTTTCGACTGTAGACACGCTCACTGCACAAGCTGGTGATTTGGATTTGCCACCTGCTTTGGCGAATCTGGCAATTAATTTGGTCGTTGCAGACACTACAGGTAATACAGAATTATCTTTGGAAGGTGGCGCGATTAAAAAAGGTTTATCTCCAAATGCAAAAACAACATTGAACATGGATGGCGAAACCTTACGTAAAGTTTTCCTTGAGTTTGATATGGCGGCTGCAATGCAAGCCTTCATGACAGGTAAAATCAAGGTGCAAGGCGATATGTCTCAATTGATGGCATTGCAAACAGCGAAGCCAAGCCAAGCACAAAAAGATCTGTTCAAGAAAGTACTTGAAAATACCACAGCTTAATAGTCTTGATCTAAAAAGCTGAAGTAACAAAAAAGCTTACCCTGAGGTAAGCTTTTTTTATGGCTGAATAACTAGATTTAAATTGATCAGGCTTAAATATTCACCAGCTGTGGAGTAGTCTTGATGTGTTCCAGATAGGCACGGATACGGGTCACGTATTGAAGGGCCTGACGGTAACGACCATTACTGGCTTTATTCTGTTCCAGATAAGCATACAGGTTTACCCAATTATTCGGATTCTTGCCTTGAGCCTGAATACGTTTTTGCAGCTGATTCACAGCACCGGGGCCCATGTTATAGGCAACCAAAGCAAACCAGTTACGATCCGGATAAGGGATATGTTCATAACGGCTCAGCATCTGGTCATAGTATTTGGCACCCCCATCAATACTTTCGCCTGGATCTGTCCGGTTACTAACCCCCATCGCTTTTGCGGTAGAGCTTGTTAGCATCATCAGACCGCGGACACCGGTGGGAGATACGGAGTTTGGCTTTAGATAGGATTCTTGGTAACCGATCGCGGCGAGCAGGTGCCAGTCCAGATCGTACTGCTGAGCAGATTTCTGAAAGCTCGCCTTGTATGTGGGGAGGCGTTGGTTCAGGTCCTGTTGAATTTCATCCCAAGAATGCTCTTCTACTACATTCTGATTGTAGAAGGAAGCAAGTTGCTTGATCGCACCGCTTTGTTTGCCTTGACAGACAAAAGCACTAGCGGTTTGACTCAAGGGATCACTAGCTGATTTAAATACCAGATTCAGATTGGCATTCAGTCCATTACTGGCCAGTGAAGACTCATCACCACAAGTGGCAGAAAAAGCCGTTAAACGCTGTTGTTCAATCGTACCCAGATCAGTGGTGGTCATGGCCAGATTGGCTTTGCCCTGCGCTACCCATTTCAGGGCCGTGGCATTATCCGGAACAGTTTTAAAATCCAGCTTAACATTCAGGCTGTTGGCATAGTTGCGGACCAGGTCGTAACCAAAACCATGCTGATGTTGTCCATCCTGAAACACAGTCGTTGGACTTCGAACTGCGACGACGGTGAGTTTGTTGCTATTTACCACATGATCATATTGAAGGGTGGTTTTAGTGGCATTGATACTATGAAAGGGGATAAGTGTCGTACTCAGTACCAGTGCTTTTACAGGGAGAGAAGAGATAAAAGAGCTAAGGCAAAGCCTCGACCCAGTGGTTGAACTACTGTGCATGTTGTCTCCGCTACAAGTAATTTATGCCCTAAAAATCACAGCCAATACTAGCCAGAAACTTTTAAAAGTTTGATAAATTCAATAAGGGTTGGGCAGTCATGACGTCATTCAAAAATGACTAAATTGATCGGGAAATATGTAGAAAAACTACATAGATTAAAAAATAAGCGATTCCAAAAGTAGGGTGCATATTAAAGATCAAAAAATTAATTGTCAAATTTTGTATATAATTTATTTTTTAAATGCAATTTAAGTTGTTAAATTTATTGAAGAAAAAACTTGCATATTCTGGCTTGTCCTAAAACTCCAAATAAAATAAGCTCTTAATGTCTAAAAACTGGTTCAAAATTGGCAATTAAAACACATGAAATCTAACCTGATTACCCGTGGTGGACACGACAAATTGGTGGCAGAACTTAAAAATCTCTGGCATGAAGAACGTCCTGAAATTACCAAAAAAGTGAACTGGGCAGCCAGTCTCGGCGACCGTTCGGAAAACGCAGATTACCAGTATAACAAACAGCTTTTACGTAAAATTGATCGCCGGGTTCGCTATCTGGGCAAGCGGCTGGAAGAGCTGCGAATTGTCGATTTTTCTCCTGAACAGGAAGGCAAAGTTTATTTTGGTGCCTGGGTCGAAATTGAAAATGAACAGGGTGAGCAGAAGAGCCTTCGGATTGTGGGCGTCGATGAAATTTATGATCATCATCCGCAGCATATTTCGATTGATTCCCCAATGGCGCGTGCCCTGTTAGGCAAGTCAGTGGATGATGAGGCTGAGGTGAGAACGCCATCCGGCAAGAAACTCTGGTTTATCAATTCAATTCGTTATGAAAAGCCAGAAAATTCAGAAGATTAATGAAATTGATTTTATTTTGTGCAGTTGATGCAGAGAAATTGGAAAAATATTTGCCAAGCGCAATTTTTATTTATATGATTGCGGCCATGGAAGCGTGGCAGAGCGGTTTAATGCACCGGTCTTGAAAACCGACGAGGGCTTATACCCCTCCGTGAGTTCGAATCTCACCGCTTCCGCCAGATACGAAAACCCCGATCATTGATCGGGGTTTTTTATGATCTATTCATTGGGGTTTATGGCTCAGACTCTGATGGAAGGCTGCCTTGAATTTCCTGTTGTATCCATGCAACAAATTTTTCAATCAGCGGTGAGTTTTCCTGACTGGAATGAACCAGATAATAGCCTCGTTTCCTTTCTAAGGTCTTGCTGGACACCAGTACCAATTCCTGTCGCTTTAATTCTTTTTCAATCAGCATTTGTGGGATCAAGGCCATTCCTATGCCATGACTAGCCACTACAGCGAGCATGGAAAAAAGTTCATGTCGTTGCCCCTGAAAAGGATTCGGATGCTGGATCTGATGCAGCTTGAACCAGTCTTCCCAGATGTGCGGCCGGGTAGTTTGCTGTAATAAAGGGAGTTGAACCAGTTGTTCAGCACTTAAGTCGTAGTTGTAGTCATTAATCTTCTGTGCATCGGGAAAATACTGTTGAATCAGATCAGGCGCACAGACAGCAACTACATCTTCATGCATTAGAAAATGGCTATGCGTACCAGGCCATTGTTCGACCTGTTGAGGTGTTCCTGCATAAATAGCAGCATCGAAAATCTGTTCCTGAAACAGAAAAGGGCGGGTGCTGGTTTCCAGATGTACCGTAATTTCAGGATAGAGTCGATTAAAGCTCTGGAGTTTAGGTAATAGCCAGCGAGTCGCAAACGTAGGCACTACGCCCAGTTTTAAAGTACCGCCGCGCCCTTGATGCGTAATGACGTCTAGGGTTGACTGTTCCAGTCCTTTGAGATGCGGAGTGATACTCTTTAAATATTGTTGTCCAGCATGATTGAGTTCTACACCATGCCGCGTACGAGTAAATAAAGCTGTACCTAAATACTCTTCCAGTTGCTGGATCTGACGTGAAACTGCACTTTGGGTTAAAAACAGTTCCTGCGCAGCATAGGTATAACTGGCATGACGTGCAGCAGATTCGAAACAGATCAGCGCTTGCAGGGAGGGTATTTTTCTACGCACCTGTTCATCCTTGAACTTAAAATGGTCAGATATCAATAAATGGTATATCACTCTTATACTACTATACGACTTTAGTATAAAAAACAGGCAAATTAGCTAAGGAGATAATTTATAAAAATACCAACTTATATAAGGTATGCGTAAATTGCATAGCTGCATGCAAATTTATTGTTTGAACAAGTCATGATTCATGCCTAGAGTCAATCTGAAGGATAAAACAACATCATCTAATAGATAGATGAAGGATTGGCAGGGAATACTATGAATCAAATGGTCGATACGAAAAAAACCAGCAAAGTTTATTTTAACTGGCAGGATCCGTTCTTACTGGAGCAGCAACTGACTGAAGAAGAACGCATGATCATGGAATCTGCGCGTGCATATTGTCAGGGACAGTTACAGCCGCGTGTATTAGAGCAGTTCCGTCATGAGAAAACAGATCCAACCATTTTCCGTGAAATGGGTGAACTCGGTCTGCTGGGTCCAACCATTCCAGAACAATACGGTGGCGCTGGTTTAAATTATGTCAGCTATGGTCTGATTGCTCGTGAAGTAGAACGTGTGGATTCAGGTTATC
>NZ_JWHB01000036.1:0-590 GCF_000804305.1 Acinetobacter sp. YZS-X1-1
CGTGACCGATTGTGCCCACGTTAACGTGTGGCTTATTACGTTCAAACTTAGCCTTAGCCATGTTAATCTTCCTCGTTTACGTCGAACACAATTCTGAGTAAAACCCAGCTCCGACATATCGTTTAAAAAAAACCAAACACCAAATACTTGAAAAGCAGACTAAATAGCCTGCTTTTGAAATATTTTTGCAACCACGTTGCCAAATTGTAATCTGGAGCTCTTATCGAGATTTGAACTCGAGACCTCTCCCTTACCAAGGGAGTGCTCTACCACTGAGCTATAAGAGCAAATATTAGCACTTCAAACAATGGAGCGGGAGACGAGGATCGAACTCGCGACATGCAGCTTGGAAGGCTGCCGCTCTACCAACTGAGCTACTCCCGCACGATGTTGGTACTTACCACTTTGAAGTCTTAAAATTGGTGGTGAGGGAAGGATTCGAACCTTCGAAACTTTCGTAGCGGAGTTACAGTCCGCCCCCTTTGACCGCTCGGGAACCTCACCATTTTTACACTTACATCAGTGTCGTTCTTTACTTCGCACTCTAAACTCTCTAAGATGGTGCCGGCACACGGATTCGAACTGTGGAC
>NZ_JWHB01000037.1:0-31678 GCF_000804305.1 Acinetobacter sp. YZS-X1-1
TCTTAGTGTTTCGTACGTTTCGTATCGGAACGGTGTGCAGTTTAGCAAAACTTAGAATCCGTGCAAGTGTTTTTTTCAAAAAAAACGCCAAAAACTCACAAAATCAATCCGTTTGATGATAATTCAACCGCTTTGATCACTGCGCGAGCTTTTATTTGGGTTTCATTCCATTCTGACTCAGGATTTGAGTCCGCAACCAGCCCTGCTCCCGCCTGAACATAGACCTTATTTTCACGAATCACGCAGGTACGAATGGCAATCGACATATCCATTTCACCATGCCAGCCTAAATAACCGACAGCGCCGCCAAAAATTCCGCGTTTTACTGGCTCAACTTCGTCAATAATTTCCATGGCACGAATTTTTGGCGCACCAGAAAGTGTTCCCGCAGGGAAAGTTGCCTTAAAAACATCCAGTGCATCGACATCATCACGTACTTCACCTTGTACATTCGACACAATGTGCATCACATGCGAGTAACGTTCGATCACCATTTGATCAGTGACTTGTACTTTACCGATTTTGGATACACGACCGACATCATTTCGGCCCAGGTCAATCAGCATTAAGTGCTCGGCAATTTCTTTTTCATCAGACAGCAAATCTTTTTCCAGTGCCAGATCTTCTTCTTTGGTCTTGCCACGTGGACGCGTACCCGCCAGTGGACGAACAGTCGCAATGCCATTTTCCAGACGAGAAAGAATTTCAGGCGAAGAACCCACAATATGGAACGGCATATTGTTTTCTAGGGTCTGCCCTTGTACCAGGAACAAATAAGGCGATGGATTAAGGTGACGTAATGCGCGATAGACCTGTAAAGGCTCACCATCGAAATCAGAAACCATACGATGACCTGGCACGACCTGCATCACATCTCCGGCACGAATGTACTCTTTTACCTTTTCAATAGAGGCAATAAAGTTGTCATGTCCAGTTAAAGATTCAAAATGCGGTGCTGTATGTTTTTCTGCTTTCAGGCTTACCGGTGTCGCCAGAATATTTTCCAGCTCATCCAGCTGCTGCTGTGCTTTGTCATAAGCTGCCGGATCCATTGCATCGGCATGTACAATCAGGAACAGGGTATCTTTCAGGTTATCGAATACGATGACGGTTTTGGACAGCATCATCCAGATATCTGGCAAGCCTACAGGATCGGCTTCAGGCACATTTTTTAGCTTAGGTTCGATATAACGTACTGAGTCATAACCAAAATAACCGACAAGACCACCAGTAAAGTTTGGTAAGGCTGGAAGTTCCACCTGAGTAGGTACTTTAAACAGTGCTTGAAAGTCACGGATATACTGGAATGGATCGGCACAGTGCTGTTTTTCAATAGAGCCATCTGGATGCTGAACAGTCAGTTCACCCGCATTACAGGAGAATACAGTGGATTCACCTAGACCGATAATTGAATAGCGTGCCCAGTTCTCTCCCCCTTCGACAGATTCGAACAGATAAGCCTGTTGGTGTTGTTTCAGACGGGCAAAGATAGATAAAGGAGTATCTGTATCGGCTAGACGCTGGCGGTATACAGGAATCAGGTTGTAGCCTTGAGATGCAAGTTGCTGGAATTGAGCTGAAGTTGTCATTCGGTTTTTCTCTTTAAATTGGAGTTACTCAGTATGAAAATGGAATTGGACTGAGCGACGCCATCGAAAAACCTTACAACTATTCATCTTATTTCCTTCGTACCCTATTTAAGCAAGCAACTCACGTAGATCATCGACAATTTCTTGAGGATCACAGTCTGCTATATTTTCACCATGATTATAGCCATAGCTGACTACAATACAATCTATACCCGCACGGCGCGCAGCTTCAATGTCATTGACCGAATCACCAATCATCAGCACCTGATCTTTGGTCACACTATAATGTTCCACACAATGCAACAACTGACGCGGATCTGGCTTACGCTCGGCAAAGCGATCACCACCAATAGTGTCATCAAAGTATTTCGCCATTTCGAGGATATCCAGAATACTGCGTGCCGGTTCTTCTGGTTTATTGGTCACACAGATCAGTTTTTTGTCATTAGCCTTACCCCATTCCAGAAACTCGATAATTCCATCAAATGGCTTGGTATCTACACAAGGATCGGCATTATAAATTTCCAGGAACGTCGTAAGTAATTCCTGATGCTGGGCAGGTAATACTTCTCCCACCAGATGCTGGAGTACACTTTCACAGAACTTGGACGTTCCTTTACCGATCCAGACCCGTACCTGTTCCTCAGTCACCAGTGGTAGCTGCAAGACATTCAGGCTCATATTCATGGCCCGATACAGATCATGGGCTGAATCCACCAAGGTGCCATCCAGATCGAATAAAATCAGCTTACGTTGTTCCAATTGTGCAATTGACATCCTGACCCTCATTTTCTTTATTTGCAGCCATAAAAAAGGCATGCGTAATGCATGCCTTGATTGTAACCAATCATGGGCTTATTTAAACAACACCCAGGCGATAATCGCCAAAATAATCAGAACGATCAGTGAAATCAGTCCAATAGATGCATTTTTCTGTGCTTCTTTTTCCTGCTCTACACGAGAAACAGGCTGTTCCACCGGAATTGGGGCTGGTTCTGGCTTAACCGAGCTCAGGTCTACACCCTCAGCAATAGGCGCAGGTTTTGGGATACCGACATTGGTTGGCATACCATCACGGGTCAAGTTGACTGAAGCATCACGCTCTTTCAATTCTGGAATGCCCTGCTCATTCATCTGCTGGGCAGGGGTTTTCTCAACCGTTTCGATTTCTTCAACCACTTGCTCTGCTGTTTCTTCAACTTCTGGCGCCACTTCAACAGGCGCTACAGGTTCAAGAACCAGAAATTTCAAGCTGGCAAACTGGACTACATCGTCTTGTTTTAATCGCGTTTCCTGCTCAATACGCAAGTCATTCACGAAAGTGCCATTAGATGAGCCTAGATCCTGTACCCACAGTGCATCGTTTTTCAGTAGAAAAGCAGCATGCTTTCGCGAGATTTCCGCAGCCTGCAGCACAATATCAGCCGCCTGATGACGCCCTACCAGCATGTCACGGTCGATTGCTATTTCCTGTCCGGTCAAGTCATCGGTAATTGCCTGTATTTTCCAAGTCATGAAATCTACTTCTCTATTTTCTTTGGCATTATCATAACATGCTGTATGCAAATGCGAATGGTCTAGCTTTTGGGTCTAAGTGTGGTTGTTGTAACGGTATTTCTACTTTTTTCAACCTGCTGGACTGGCTGCTCTACCACTTGTCGCTGAATCCCCGGCTCAATTGCTACCGGTGTAGCCACTGCTGCGGCTGACGGCGTTGGCGCACTCGGAACATTCTGGTAGGACGAATTCGTCAGTGGTGTCTTGGAAACTGGAATACGCTGTTGATACACATCTTCAACACTTTCCGGTAGCTTGGCAAAATTACCGTCTGAATCGAGTGCCAATTGCAGGCTATAGAGTTGACCATAACGTTGCTGCGTCAGTTTACGCACTTCATTTCTATCCCCCACAATCGTTGGATGGATAAAGATCAATAAGTTACGTTTCTGATTAGACTTACCTTCTGAGCGAAACAAACGTCCCACCCCTGGAATTGCTCCCAGACCTGGTACTGCCTGGCGTCCATAACTGGTATTGTCCGAAATCAAGCCACCTAATACGATCGTTTGTCCATGTTCTGCCAGAATCGAGGTTTTGATCGCACGTTTGCTAGTGACCAGATCTTGCGCTTGACCCTTATTAGCTTTTACATCTGAAACTTCCTGTTCAACTTCCAGACGTACCGTACCATCTTCACCAATGTGCGGTATGACTTTTAAGGTTACGCCGACATCTTTACGCTCAATGGTGGTATAAGGATTGGCAACACCTGCGGCTCCTGTAGAAACTGAACCTGTCACAAAGGGTACATTTTCACCGACAACGATGTAAGCCTCTTCATTGTCCATGGTCACAATCGACGGTGTAGACAGCAGATTAGACTTGGTGGTTTCTTTTAAAGCCTGAATCATCGCGCCGTATAAACGGCGTGAACCATCACTGCCTTCACGATAATCACCAATCACTAGCGAACTGCCTGCGCCTACGGTACTCGCTGCACCTGTACCACCGCCAGTAAGATAACCCGCTGCAATATTTTTCAGGCTGGTGCCAAAATTATCAAAATTGATCAGACCAATTCCGCTGCTGATATCACCCAAGGCCCATTGCACACCCAACTGATCCGCATCTGTCCCTTCTACTTCAATAATTGCAGCTTCAATCAGAACCTGTTGACGGCGTACATCTAACTGATCAATGGCAGATTCGATTTCACGCATCAGTTGCGGGTCTGCTTTAACCACCAGAGAATTCTGTGTGGCATCCGCAATAATGCTGACACCATTGGCATTAAAGCTGCTAATTCCGCCCTGCTCGGTTTTCATGCCAGTATTTAGCTGAATATTGGATGCACCTAAGCTGTTTGAGCTAGTGGTATTATTGTTATTCAGGTTATTAGTCGAATTATATGAAGACGAACTAGAAGAAGAATTATCTAAACCAGTATTGACTGCTTGCCCTGTCACTAATCCCTGCAAAATTTCCGAAAGATTCTTGGCACTGGCATATTTCAAACGGAAGACTTTTAAGCCACCCAGACGGTCTGCTGCAGGCACATCCAGCGTTTCAATAATCTGACGAATGCGCTTGCGTGTTGCCGGATCACCCTTAATCAGAATCCGGTTAGTACGCACATCTGCCATGACCCTCACCCGCGAACCACGCAAATCTTTAGCTGCACCTGTTGCTGCCATAGAGTCAATCAGCTCGATCATTTCTTCGGCCTGGCTGGATTGCAGGCTAATGGCTTCAATATCATTCTGACCCGTGCCATCCAGATTACGGATGATGGTTTCCAGCTGATAGATATTGGTCGCCCTGTCCGACACAATCAGTGCATTGGTGCCCGGAACGGCAGCCAAATGGGCAAACTGTGGCATCAACGGACGCAGGGCTGGAATCAGGTCATTCGGATTGGTATTTTCCAGCCAGATCACACGTGTGACAATCTGGTCACCAGTCGCACGATGACGTGCATCATAAGGAATCCCGGAGCTTTTGACATTGCTGTCTGGAACCAGCTTGATAGTATTTCCTGAAGGGATGGCCACCACACCATTGACATTCAAGACCCCTAAAAACAGGTCATAAACTTCATTTTTATTCAGTGGCTTGTTGGAAATGACCGTGACATTGCCTCGAACCCGGGGATCTACCGCAAAATTTTTACCGGTAATATCCGCCACTTCATTAATGAAGGCGGTTAAGTCTGCATCCCGAAGATTGATTTTCCAGGTTTGCGCATAACCTGCCGTACTGACCATAGCAACCAATGGTGCGGCCACACAGAATGCCCATGCTGATCGATTATTATTAAATAAAGCCATAAACTTTTGTGTTTCCTAACCCTATGCGTGATGACACATCACTTCAAATCCTGTTGTATGGTCATCACCTGATCACCACGTTTTATTTCGAGTTTGACCTGACCTTCACGTCGAGCCTGTTCCAGTAACTGTGCTTCGGTTTGTCCCTGTGACAGGGTCTGACCATTCAAAGACAAAATCCGGTCTCCCGGTCTTAATCCCAAGCGATTACGCAGTGCAGCCGGTGTCCGTGAAGTGACTTCATAACCACCCTCTGCTGCACTTACCCCCATATTCTGCAAGTACTGGTCCTTATTTTCCTGCATCTGCTGGATGGCCCGATTGATTTCACTCTGTGGCGAAGGTTGTTCGGGCATACCACTTTCCGTATGTATTGGAGGCATCGAATTTGAAGATGCTGCTGAGGTATCCGGCACGATTGGCTGGTTTAAACCATTTTCCAGCCCTTTAAACAGGATTTCTTGGGTAGCACCGCTTGATTTACGCAAAATCACCCGGTCCCAATACACTTCAGCCAGCGTAAAACCGCTATTCCCTAATACTTCTCCGACCCGATAACGGTCAGACTGGTCATTAATTTTCAAGACTGCTGAAGAGTTATAGCTTGGGCTCGCTACCACAACCCCCTGCAAGACAATATTGGCAGTTTCAGCAGTATTCGTTGCGTAAGTATTTTCCTGAAATAGTGAAAAGGCACTAATGTTCGGCACTTGAGCCTGTTGTGATCCCAGTTCTACCTGATCAATCTGCATCGCTTGTGGTGGAGCCACCAGAAGCCAGAATAAAGCAGCCAATTTCCAGCATAAATACAGAATCAGCAGAAACAGTAAAATTGGAGCGATACGCTCTGTCTGTTTCAAATCAATATTTTTAAAATAATCAAGTGGGCTTGCCATCAGTTGAAGCCCCCCATTAAAGGCTGACGGGTACTAATCACATAAGTATCCAGTCCAGCTTTACCGATATAAGAAGGGGCATTGAGTAAAAAGCGCTGTGTCAGTTGAATATCCAGCATCAGGCTTGGATCCAGTTTAATATTCAACATACGTTGATCGCGATTGTCGCGCACGTCCAGCAGCAACTGACCATTCTCATCGGATAGCTGACCACTCAGAACTGGCACATTCATACGCTCCTGACGCTGGGCAAACGTGTAAATGAGCTCACCACCGCTCCACTGCATCTGGCCATCTACATGGCTAAAGCCTTGCTCTTTTTTATATTTAAAATCAAGTTCTTTAAACTGAATCGGGTTGGTTGGCCATTGCCAGTCAGCCATCTTCTTTAAAGTTTCAGGTGCAAGTTGTCCCTCAAGATTTTTGACGGTTAAAGTTTTATTCAGACCATAGCCCATCACACCCGAAAACTGGGTATTACCACTATGCAGATCAATATTCGCCCCTAATCTCAGCAACAACAGGTCCAAAGGACGAACCTGCCAGTTCAGACTTCCCCGAAGATTACCTTTTTTCCAGTCCGCACTTCCCTGCCAGATATTCCCGCTTACATTATGTAAGACCTGATTATTCTTATAAAATTTTGAAATTAACCAAGCTGCAGGAACTTGCAGAATTACAAAGACAAAAAAGGCTAGAATTGCAAATATCAACCATTTTAATGTTTTCGGCTTATTGCTCATCCCGCCACGACCAACCTATCCAATCGAAACCCCTAAATTTATAGTTTTGTC
Source organism: Acinetobacter sp. YZS-X1-1 (assembly GCF_000804305.1). Taxonomy (NCBI): domain Bacteria; kingdom Pseudomonadati; phylum Pseudomonadota; class Gammaproteobacteria; order Moraxellales; family Moraxellaceae; genus Acinetobacter; species Acinetobacter sp. YZS-X1-1. Next base: position 7,107 of record NZ_JWHB01000037.1, read on the forward strand.
ATTTTATAATCACATTATGCACACTTTTTCTCTGACGCCAATTCATAGGCATAAAAAAACCAAGCAGGATGTGCTTGGTTGATCAATCACAGGCCGTTTGTAAATAACCTGATGATGAATAATAAGGCAGAAGGATTAGATTACAAAATCTTCCAGTTTTGCGCCCTTCTCTAATTCAGCAACTAACCAGCGTGGCTGTTTACCGCGACCAGTCCAGGTGTCTTCGGGATTGCTTTTACTGCGATAACGTGGCTCTACAGACTTACGTGCAGTTTTTTTACGTTTAGAAGCACCAAATTCAAGAAGCTGTTCAATCGTTAAGCCTACCTTATCGGCAATTTCCAATACCTGATGATAAGCATCTTCAATTTCCTGATCTTTTTTCAAAGCAATTAAAGACTCAGCTTCTGCTTGTAAACGTTTTAACTCTTCAACTGATAAATTTGTAATGTCTGGCATCATGTTCTCCAATAAATAGCATTATTTCTTTTAATAAATAACGGACCCATCATATTTATATTAAGTGTAATATTCAATATAAAATTTTAAATGTATAACAATAAACTTAAAGGTCATTACAAAATTAATCATTAAATTAGAGATGAAACACTAATATTAAATGGCATGTTGTACAGTTAATTCCAGCGCTTTTATTTTTTCTCGAATATGTTCAGGTATTTCAGTTTTCTGCATATTTTTATTTAAACATACAATTACTGCTTCTGAAGTGGCCACGATACTTTGCTGCTGTTCACTCCATAATAAATAATGCATTCTGACTGCACTATTCCGAATTTCATCAATTCGTGCTGCCACTTTTAATTGATCTGGATAAACTACAGGTTTTAAATAACGGCATTGATTCGAAGCCACCACTGTTAAAATATCTTCATCAAAAATATTTAATTTACCCAAATAAGCCAAACGGGCACTTTCTATATAACGGTAATACGTGGCATTATTAACATGCCCAAACGCATCCATGTCTCCCCATGCAACAGTTTGCGAATAAATCACCGGATATTGTTGTAATTCTGACATTATTTCCTCAAATTCTGATTTCGATAAAATTAACATTCGATTCAAATACGGCATTTAACTGCTGTATTAAATCCTCTCTTCCCTGCAATACAGATTTAATTCTCAAATAGCTCATGCGGATGTCATCTGGATAGAGATCCAGCAATTGCTGAGCTTCTTCTACCCGGCCAGTTGCCTGCAGAATATGCCATTTGGCAAAACTTAATATAGGCAGTGCAGTATATTTTGCACCCCAAACTGAGATCTGCTGCTCAATATCTGCATAATCTGGAAACTGCTTTAATAACTGCTGCTGGAACCATAAATAAAATACATCCTGATTAAATTGGAGTTCCAGTAAATGTTTAGCAAGGCTTTCATGCTCAACACTCATTTCCGGTATTCTAAATAACAGTTTCAACCATAATAGCTTGACTTCATAGTCACGGTTAAATATGTCCTGTTTTAAATCCAGATAACGTTGTTTTAAATATTCCAAATCATCTTCAGTGGCCTGGTCATAAGCTATTAATAATTGCTGCAGCCATATTTTTTTTACTTCTTGGTCTAAATGTCCATATTTGGTTGAACGTAAATATAACCAGGGAAACTGTAAGGCAAATTGCCCCCATAAAGCATTTAAACGCTGCTCATAAGCGGTTTTGACTCGTCTTAACCAAGGGGATAACTCATGCTGATTTAAAAATTCTAAATGCGTTAATGCCTGCTGACCATCCTGCTGCGATAAATAGATTTCAATTCGCTGTAATTCTGCCAGTTCAAATGCCATAGGATTGGACTGATTTAAACTACTCAATGCTTCGCTATATTGTTGCTGTCCCCAAGATAATCGGGCATCAATAATATGCTTGAGCAATCCCGACTGATTAAAAGACTGCTGGATAAAATCCCGTTGATCCTGTGCAGCATTTAATAACCAAACCACAGCTAACTGCTCATAAGGATGCAGGCGTGCAAAGCTGAATACCGTTTCATGTTTACGCCGTTTAAAGCTGAGATAACGTTTGGTCGCATACCACAGCATATGCATCAGGAAGCTGATTGCGATGAGTAGGCCCACCAGAAACCAGAAAGTGGTCTGGATCTGTAGTTCGCGCCAATACAGATAGACGTAGCCCGCACCATAACCATAGCTCAGTACACTCAAGATTGCTAAGCCCAACAAACCAACCAGTAAATAAGCAAGTAAAATCTGTTTCATAAGCAATTAACCGATCAGGGTACGCGTATTGAGCTGAGGAGTAGGCGTCTGAGGTGCTGCCTTAATTTGCTCCAGTCGTTGAATCCATTGTTTGCTTTGCACATCTGGAAGTTGAGCCAATACCTCGATCACACTTTTCAGGGCTTGCTGGAAAGCTACCTGTTGTCCTTGTTGCACACTATTTTCTGCAATCAGTAAACGCAGCTGAGCTTCTTTTAAGACCAGATTACGCTGCATTAAGACTGCACTCGGCTTCTCGACTGATTCAATCTGAATCCAGCGCTGCCAGAATGAGCTTTGGGATGTAGCGCGGTGCTGATGCTGCACCTGGATTTCCTTTTCCATCTCAACATCAATCTGTTGCAGTAATTCTTTTAATTTATTCTGTTGTACTAAACGATTGTTGATGAACTGCTTAAGGACTTCCCGATCCTTGTCAATCGCCTGATTCAGGCTACCCAGAAGAGCAGGTGCCAGTTCTAGATGTTCAAGCTGATTGGATAATTGATTCAACTTTTCCATAGCCATTGCATATTGTTGCTGCTGCAAGGCAAACTCAACCAGATCCAGATATTGCTCGACCAAAGGCAGATCATCCTGCAAATCAGCTACAGGAGTATCCTGAACTGTCCCCTTGTTCGGTGTTTCAGGGTTTGCTGCTTGGCTCGTAGCAACCTGACGCTTTAAAGCCACTAGCTGATCATTCAGATTGGTATTCTGCTGTTGCAGCTGCTTAAAATTCTGGGTCAATTCAGTCTGTGCTGAATTCAAACCAAACAGGTCATAGCTCAGCTTGGCAATCCACGCCAAGCTCAAGATGAAAAAAACAATGAATAATTTTTTCATGCGTTTCCTAGTACATCAGTAGCTGCTGCAAAATCGTCGATCCGCTTAAGTCCTCTAACTGAGCGAATTGAAAACCAGCCTGATGTTGCTGTTGATATTCCCCAAGCATGGCAGCCAAACGCGGCCCCAAAACCAAATACAATGCCCGATTAATGAGATGCGGATACGGCTGCATCAAGGCTAGCCAGTTAAGCCAGCTCGCTTCACTGCTGACCAAGACTGCATAACAGGGATTAGCTTCAAGACTCGTCAAATGTTTAGCTAATATCTCGGAAGTCACTGGCGGACACTGACGATCATATAAAATGAAATTCAATACATGAATTTGCTGATTCTTTAAATGCTGCATCATAAATTGACGCCCACCTTCACCTCGCCAAAAAGCGACGGTTGATCCGGTAGCTAACTGCTGTAGCACAGGCAATTGCAGCATCCCTTCCGAAGTCTCCACATCAGGCACATAACTCTGGATACCGTAGCTTGCTAAAGCCTGCTCGGTAGCTTTACCTACAGCGACCCACTGGACACTTCCAAGATCATTCAATGATAGACCCGCTTGCTGCAAATATTGCATGCCAATCTGGGCAGCAGTCGGACTCACTACGACAATCAGTATTGCTTGGGATAGCTGCCTAAATAAACTGGCCAGCTCATCCGTATAAGGCTGCTGTACCAGTTCTAGCAAGGGCAACTCTATCACCGGAATCTGCGCTGTCTGTAGGGCTTGCGTTAAATTTGCAGCACGATCACTCGGACGGGTATTAATGAACAACATTATTTTGAATAAAGCGCTTTTAGCAACTCGCCTGCACCCTGATCTAGCAGATCTTTGGCCAGTTGAACACCCAATTGTTCTGCATCTGCCATGGTTCCACTTTGCTGTGCGCGTAGCAAAGTTGCGCCATCTACGCTACCGACTCGGCCTTCAATCGAAATGACACCTTCGTTTAAAGTGGCATAGCCCGCAATTGGCACCTGACAGCCACCTTCCAGATAGGCATTAAAGGCACGTTCGGCACGGACACAGGCATCAGTTTCTGCATGTAATAGAGGCTGGATTAAATCTAATACCGCTTGATCTCCACTCCGGCATTCCAGGCCCAATGCACCCTGTCCTACTGCGGGTAAACTTACTTCAGGCACAATACTATGACGAATACGATCTGCAAGGCCCAAGCGTTTTAAACCGGCACTGGCCAGGATGATTGCATCGTACTGACCTGCATCCAGTTTGGATAAGCGTGTACCCACATTGCCCCGCAAATCGATAATCTCAAGATCTGGACGCTGTTTTAAAATCTGGGTTTTACGGCGCAAGCTGGAAGTTCCAACTTTGGCACCTTGAGGCAATTCATCAAAACTGGCATAAGTATTTGAGACAAAAGCATCCAGTGGATCTTCACGTTCACAGATAACTGCCAAAGATAAGCCTTCAGGCAAGGCCATCGGTACATCTTTCATTGAATGGACGGCCAGATCAGCACGGCCATCTAGTAAGGCTGCTTCTAATTCTTTTACAAATAAGCCCTTACCGCCAATTTTAGCCAATGGCGTATCAAGAATTTTATCGCCCTGTGTAACAAAAGTGACTAACTCGACCTGAAGTCCAGCATGCAGGTCCTGTAAGCGTGCACGGATATGTTCCGCCTGCCAGAGCGCAAGTGGACTTTGTCGAGTAGCAATTTTTAGGGTCTTCATAAATTTCAATAAACAGTCAATGAGAATAATAGTCTAAACTTAACCTGCTCACTTGAAAATGCAAGCGAATTTATGCAAGTTTCAATACTGGTCCAGACAAACTCATTGATCCGTTTAGAGTTTCTGAATCCGTTCCCGCAAGAATGGCAAATGACGCCGACTGACCGCCAGACGCTCTTCCAGTTCACGACAACGCACCTGATACTGGCCGGAACTTACCACTTCCAAGCCTTCCAGATAGTGAACCGAAACCAGTGCATTACGGTGAATCCTGATGAACTGATGTCCAAACTCCTGTTCCAACTCCTTCAGGGTTTCATCAATCAGGACACTGCCGTTTTTATGGCGTACAGTCACATATTTTTGATCCGCCAGAAAATAATAGATATTTTCAACTGGCACCAATTCGACCCCGCGATAGGTCTTTGCCGCAATTTGATGGCGGCTGATATTGATTTCTTCCATATTTTCTTTTTGTTTTAGTTGGCTCATTTGAGCTTGGGTAAGTTTAATTAAATGCTCTAAAACCTGTGCCAATTCCTGTTGCATCACCGGTTTAAGCAGGTAGCCGTCTGCATTAGACTTGAATGCATCCAGCGCGTGTTGGTCATAGGCCGTACAAAAGACAATAGCCGGCATTGGGTCGAGCTGACGCAAATGCTGCGCACAGGTCAAACCATCCATTTCAGGCATTTGAATATCTAATAAGATGACATCAGGTTCATGCTGATGAGCCAGATCAATTGCTTGACGACCATGTGTAGCTGTTGCAACCACATCATGCCCCAGTTGAGAGACTAAACGTGATAGTCGCTCGACAGCCAAAGGCTCATCGTCACAAATCAGGACGTCCATTTCTCCTCCTTAATCCAGTCAACATTATTCATTTGATTATAAATTAACTGTGATTTCCTTGATTTCTTTTTATTTATAGCGATATTGCACAACCGTGGTAAACACCCCTCCACCGGCGAAAGTCTGAAACGTCATCGTAGGTCCGTAATAAGCTTCCAGACGCTGTCTGACATTTTCAATTGCAATACCATGTCCCTTTTTTAATGTTTTATTATCCTGCGTATAGGGGTTTGTTATGATGATATTAATTTGATTTTGCAAGATTTCAATCAATATACTTATGGTACTCTTTGTCAAAATTTTTTCAACTCCATGGAAAATACTATTTTCTACTAGGGGTTGTAAAGTCAATAATGGAATTTGGACTTGTGAGTATAAGTCTTTGTTTTCTAATTTCCATTCGACCTGCAAACGCTCTCCCAGACGAATCTGTTCAATCTCCAGATAGCGCTGGCACAGTTCAATTTCTTCCTGCAACTTGACCAGCTTCAATTCCTGAAAACTGGCCCGAAATAACCGAGACAAATTCAGCAACATTTGTTCGGCTTTATCCGGGTCGATACTGATCAGGCTGATCACGCTGTTGAGACTATTAAACAGAAAATGCGGATGAATCCTGGCTTGCATGGCCTGAATCCGTGCATTTAATTCACTGTGCTGCTGCTGCGCCCATTGTTCACGCAAATACAGATAGCGAAAACAGAACATGCCTAATAGGATACCAAAACTCAGATGTAGGCCGACCTGTTCCAGTGCAATTGCCAGACTCAGTCCCTGAAAATTCAAATTACTGCCAAAATAAGTCAGCACATTCAGACTGGTCGTAGTCACCAAAACAATCGCCTGCAACAGCAGAAATCCGCAGATTAATGCCAGCTTAATCCCCATGCGCTGAAAATGCTGATGAAAAAGCTCGATTAGCGCTGCAAAACATAACAGTATCCAGTTGATATACAGCATATATTGAAGCAGATCTGCCAGATTGAGCGCTTGCCAGGATTTTGCTTTTGCCAAGGCCAAGACCATGGCCAGCACATTGCCGCCAATAAACATTTCCAGCAAATACTGCAGCTTGCCGATCTGGCTAAAAAAATAGGAGCTTTGCACTGATCCGGTCGGAGATGTAAAAGATTGATCGACTTGGACTTCGGCAACGGGCTTTGAATTTGTTATACTCTTTTTCGTTCTACTGCTTTTAATCTGATTGAGCCGACATGACCACATCTTCTAATTCCTCAAATCCATCACAAGCCCAGACTTCGGGTATGTGGGGCGGTCGTTTCTCTGAAGCGACTGATGCTTTTGTTGCTGAATTTACAGCATCTGTTCAATTTGACCAACGTTTTTATAAACAAGACATTGCAGGCTCGATTGCACATGCAACTATGCTGGCAAAAGTTGGCGTACTGACCGAACAGGAACGTGATGACATTGTCGAAGGTCTGACTGCCATTAAAGCAGATATTGAAGCAGGTAACTTCGAATGGCGCATTGACCTTGAAGATGTGCATATGAACATTGAGTCGCGCCTGACTCAGCGTATCGGCATTACCGGTAAAAAATTGCACACTGGCCGTAGCCGTAATGACCAGGTTGCCACAGATATTCGTCTGTATGTCCGTGATGAAATCGATGCGATCCTGGAATTACTGAAAAAATTGCAAAAAGGCATCCTGGGTCTGGCAGCGAAAAATACCAATACCATCATGCCAGGTTTTACCCATCTGCAAACTGCACAGCCAGTGACTTTTGGTCATCACTTAATGGCTTGGTTTGAAATGCTGGTACGTGACTCTGAGCGTCTGATTGATTGCCGTAAACGTGTTAACCGTATGCCACTCGGTTCTGCTGCACTAGCAGGTACGACTTACCCGATTGACCGTGCCTATACCGCTGAGCTTCTAGGTTTTGAAGCTGTTGCTGAAAACTCTTTAGATGCCGTTTCTGACCGTGATTTTGGTATTGAATTCAATGCTGCGGCATCTTTAATTATGATGCACCTATCACGTATGTCTGAAGAAATGATCCTATGGACATCGGCTCAATTCAAATTCGTGAATATTCCAGACCGTTTCTGCACTGGTTCTTCGATCATGCCACAGAAGAAAAACCCGGATGTACCTGAACTGATCCGTGGTAAAACCGGCCGTGTATATGGTGATCTGATGAGCCTGTTGACCCTAATGAAAGGTCAACCACTTGCTTATAACAAAGACAACCAAGAAGATAAAGAACCATTATTTGACGCGATTGATACCGTTCGTGGTTCATTGATGGCATTCGCTGACATGATTCCTGCATTGGTTCCAAATATTGAAATCATGCGTGAAGCTGCACTTCGCGGTTTCTCAACGGCGACTGACCTGGCAGATTATCTGGTAAAAAATGGCGTGGCTTTCCGTGATGCTCACGAAATTGTAGGTAAAGCGGTAGCTCTAGGTGTGCAGGAAGGTAAAGACCTGTCTGAACTGACACTTGAGCAACTGCAACAGTTCTCTGATCTGATTCAAGCAGATGTATTTGAAAAAGCCCTGACCTTAGAAGCATCTGTGAATGCACGTAATCACATTGGTGGTACTGCACCTGCACAGGTTGAAGCTGCGATCGAACGTGCGCATGCTCGCCTAGAGAAACTTTACGCTTAATTGCTTTCGCTTTAAATTGGAGTATTGATATGTCTCGACAAGTTTTTTGCCGTAAGTATCAACAAGAAATGGAAGGTTTAGACTTTGCACCATTCCCGGGTGCAAAGGGTCAGGAACTGTTTGATACGATATCTAAACAGGCTTGGCAAGAATGGTTGAAACACCAGACCACGCTGATCAATGAGAAGCGTTTAAATGTGTTTGAACCGGATGCGAAAAAGTTCCTTGAAGAGCAACGCGAGAAGTTCTTTAACAATGATGAATCATTGGAAAAAGCCGAAGGTCTAAAGCCTGAGTAAAAAGAAAGCACTGCTTTTCTTTTTTACGCAAGACAAGGACGAAGTCCGCGTAGGCAAGCATTTAAAAAGAGTCTCTTTTGAGGCTCTTTTTATTGGAAAGAGCCCTGCTCTGCCCTTGCGCAAGACAAGCAGCTATGAGTTCATAGAATAAAAAACTCCTTACATGGAAATTTTTTTATCTAAGCTCAAGCTTTTCTTTTACGTAAATTAAGCGAAAGGTATCACTTCGAATGCCATAAAAAGTAACATATAAAAAGAATTCCCTTTTTAATTTGAAAATTATTTCTTCACCAGAACATGAGTTAAATACCTGGCAAGAGACTCCTCGAATATTCTTTTTCTATAGATATTCTATTTCTCTTAAAAGCACTCTAAAAACTATTCTAACTTTCATGAAATCGAAAATTATTGAGCTAAAAAACAGGCCCAAAACCTGTCATTTTCCTACCGTGTTTTTTAAATTTAAGCAGCTATTATCTTACTGAAAAGCAATTAGATTTGTATCAAAATAATCAATTGTAAATTCTGTATACATTGCTCTCACAAAACACAACATTCAGCTACAAGAAACCACATGATTTTGTGTAAGGCGCTCCCTATAATGACCAGCAAGAAGATGAGATATCTTTGAATAACTATAATAATAACTGAGAAATACCCCCGATTTCATCCCAGTTCTTCCCCCAAAGGCTGGGTATTTTTTTGCCTGTTATTTTTATATTCTCTATTTTTAGCTATAAAAAAAGCTCCTTCAAGGAGCTTTTATTGATTAAGGCTGTTTCAGATATGGCCAGGCTGCTTTTAGGTAAATAAACATCGACCATAAGGTCAGCACCACAGCTGTATATAGCAAAGCATAAGCCAGCATTTCCAGCGGTGGCCAGTTCAGCAGGAAAACCGTAATTGCGATCATCTGAAACGCGGTTTTGTATTTACCCACTGTAGACACCGCCACACTGGTACGCGCACCGAGTTCAGCCATCCATTCACGTAAAGCTGAAACTGTAATTTCCCGTGAAATAATCACAATCGCTGCAAAAGCCATTGAGATCGAAGGTTGCCATTGCACTAAGACAATAAGCGCAGCAGCGACCATCAGCTTGTCTGCAACCGGATCTAAAAAGCGACCAAAAGCAGAGGTCTGATTCAGAGTACGCGCTAAGTAACCATCAAACCAGTCAGTGACTGCAGCCACTACAAAAATTGTCGTTAAGATAATATGCCGCGTCACATCAGGACTGGTTTCATTAAATCCGATTGCCGGTGGCCAATATGCGACCAATAAAAAAACCGGAATCAGGATAATACGAGCCAAGGTCAAGATATTTGGAATATTCAGGATACGACCTGTAGTCATAGACACCGCCAATTGTTCCCCTCATGTACGATGAAAATGCACACTTTTTTCGAGGTTTAATCCATCATTAATACGCTTCACTTTATACGAATTGACTTGAAGTGTCACTAGGCAAACACCGTCACTGTCTGTCTGGCCATCGCAATCAGCCGATTTTCTGCATCCCACAGATAGGCATGTTCTGTTGAATAACCATCAGCCGCATGGTCGGTAATCACTTTATATTTAAACCAATCATGTAGCTGATGCTGCACTGGATGCACATAGGTTACAGTCCAGGTCAAGCTGCTCGCCGGGGCCAGTGTCTGAAACATCGGTAACACCCCAGGTGGCCAGATATCAAAAATGGCCATCAGGTCAGCTAACTGAAATTCACGGTCAGAATGTTGATCTGGATGGAAGCGGCACCAGCCTTCAAAATCAGGACGTACACTTGAACTGCACGGCAGATTCAAATCCGCCCATCTGAGTTCAAAATGATCAAAACACTTTGGAAGCTTGAACTGTGCAGGAATCTGGAACAGGATTTCAGGAGGAGCATAATCCGGAGCCTGGATTTCCTGATGTACCTGAATGCTAGAATCGCGCGCTACGCCGAAACTGGCAATCAGAATGCTTTGAACAGCGTCATCCTGCCATAGACGCACTTCGATGGTAGTGACCGATTTGCCTTCACGCAGAATTTCCGCAGTCAGGCGTGCTTTGCCTTCCTGTACCGGGCCAACAAAAGTCACACTGGTACTCAGCAGACGTTTAGCAGGATCATTGATTGTTACCACGGCTTTTTGCATCATGACTGCAGCCGCAAGTCCGCCGTAGATGGTTCTCCCTTGCCCCCAGCCTGTCGGGATTTCAATCCATTCTTGCTGCGCAATTTGTGCGTACAGTGCTTGCAACGACATATCGATCCTTCAACTTTGTCTGATGAACCGATATATTGCTGGAAAAATCTATGAATAGAAATGACCTTTGACTCGAAGGTCAATGTGCATTTTTGCACTTGTAATTGATATAAAACGATTACTCATGCAGAACTTTATAAATCATCCGGGCCATGACCGAACCCAGACCTGGCACCAGTTGCAGGTCTTTTTCAGAAGCTTTAAGCACGCCCTGAATCCCGCCAAAATGGGTCAATAAATCACGACGGCGCTTCGGCCCCAGTCCCGGAATCACCTCCAATACCGATGAGCCACGTTTTTTATCACGTTTGGCCCTATGCCGGGTAATAGCAAAACGGTGGGCTTCATCACGTACCTGCTGGATCAGATGCAGGGCCTTATGATCTTCTGGAAGCTGAATCTTGCTGCCATCGGTAAAATGCAGAGTTTCCAAACCTGGCTTACGCCCTTCACCTTTAGACACACCAACCATAAAGGCATCCAGTCCAAGTTCTTGCATGACCTCCATCGCCATATGCAACTGCCCTTTACCACCATCAATCAGCAGCAAATCTGGCAGCATGGCTTTCTTATAACGACGGGTTAAGGCCTGACGCATCGCGGCATAGTCATCACCTGCCTGAATATCATTGATAGAAAACTGACGATAATCGCGTTTGCGCGCGCCTCCACTATCAAAGACTACGCAAGAAGCAACAGTATCTTCACCCATGGTATGCGAAATATCGAAACACTCAATCCGATCTACCGGCCGTCCCACCACCTCTTCTAACTGATGGAAACGTTCATTCAATTCAAAGTGATTAGCCAGCTTGCCCTGAATGGCATGCTGCACATTCATCTGTGCAAGTTCCAGCCATTCGGCACGGGTTTCCCGGACTTTGGACTTGATCTGAATCTTCTTATCAAAATGTTGAGAAAGTGCGGCTTCAAGTTCCTTCCGATCTGGCATTTCAATATTCACGATCAGTTCAGATGGAATTTCATCAGCAACCTGAAAATAGAAATTGGCAATAAAATCCGAGAGCATTTGCCCCAGATCATCACTCAGCATATCCGGAAAATAGCCTTTACCGCCGAGCATCTTGCCATTACGCACATGCATGATCTGCACACAAGTCACCCCTGCCTGATAGGCAATCGCCAGAATATCTGCCTCACCTTTGACTTTATAAATCGCCTGCTGGGCCTGTACATCACGCAATAACGCCATCCGGTCACGATAAAATACCGCTTTTTCAAATTCCAGATTTTCTGCGGCTGCTTCCATCTTGGCAATCAGTTCCTGATTCAGCTCTTTAGTATCGCCTTGCAGGAAGCGAATCGAGTTATTAACATCTTCCTGATAATCCTCAGGCGAAATCAGGCCCGCACAAGGGCCGGAACAGCGCTTGATCTGATATTGTAAACAAGGTCGAGTACGATTGGCAAAGAAACCATTCTCACAGGAACGTACATTGAATAATTTTTGCAGAATAACCAAAGTATCGCGGGCATTGTAAGCACTCGGATAAGGTCCAAAGAACTTGCCGACCTGATGTTTGCCCTTGCCGCGACCGCTGGCAATCCGCGGATAAGGCTTGTCTGCAGAAACAAAAATATAGACATAGGATTTGTCATCACGCAGCATGATGTTATACGGCGGACGATGCAGCTTGATCAGGTTTTGCTCTAAAAGTAAAGCTTCAGTTTCTGAACGCACCACCAAGGTTTGAATGTCATAAATCCGTGCCACCAAAGCTTGAGTCTTGGGATGATCAAGGGTTTTGACAAAATAACTGGACACCCGATTTTTCAGGTTTTTGGCTTTTCCCACATATAAGAGTTCTCCATCTTTGCCATACATCCGGTAGACCCCGGGTAAGGTGGTCATATTGGCCAAGATTTTTTCAATATGAGGGCGTGCGTTCTCGTTCACCTAAAACCTATTTTTCACCTGCAATATGCAGATATATGTGATGTTTAATGTGTCATTTTCAAGCGATGACACAAAATTCATCCGAACTGTCATCCAAAGTGAAACAGGCTACGCCCGAAGTGCTGTATTTATAAGCAACCCAATATGGTCTGATTGCTAAAAGCTATAAGTCACCTGAACTAACTTTGCTATGCTCGACAGGTTCAATCTCGAGATGATCCAAGATGACAAGTTCCCAATCCGGTATTCATGTTGTGCAACCTGCCACCTCTAGCCATAGCCAGTCTGAGCGTGACCGTTTGATTGGGAAACCGCGTTTTCATTTTGAATCTCAGACTGTGATGCAGTTGCTACGGGAACGGATCATCGGTCAGGATGCCGCCTTAAATGAAATTGAAAAAATGCTGCATGTGGTCAAGGCTGACTTTTCCAGTCCAGAACGTCCGCTTTCGGTTACCTTAATGCTTGGCCCGACCGGTGTTGGCAAGACTGAGACGGTACGCCTGATTGCCGAAGCGATTTATGGCCGTCCAGATGCTTTCTGCCGGAGTGATATGAATACTTTAGCGCAGGAACATTATGCAGCTGCCCTGACCGGCGCGCCTCCGGGTTATGTGGGCTCTAAAGAAGACCATAGCCTGTTTGATGAAACCGCTATTGCCGGAAGCCATACCCGTCCCGGCATCATGCTATTTGATGAACTGGAAAAAGCCAGTACTGAAGTAATTCGTGGCCTGATGAATGTACTGGATACCGGCCGACTGACGTTGACTGCTGGTACCAAAACCATCGATTTTCGTAACTGCATGATTTTTATGACCAGTAATGTCGGTGCACAGGCCGCGCAACAATATCTGGAAAAACTCAGCTATCTGCCGCAGAAAATGCAGCAAGTGTGTCTAAAAAAAGTACCGACCTAGCAGATCATTGAAAAAGTCATGCAGCGCAAGTTTGATCCAGAGTTCCTGAACCGGATTGACCGTACCTTGCACTATCAGGCCATCCAAAATGATGTCCTGCCACGACTGGTTGAGATTGAGCTGGATAAATTAAATCAACGTCTACAACACCAGAAACGACAGATTCACCTCACTGATACAGCCAAGGCTCATTTTTATCAAGGCCATGACATCCGTTATGGCGCCCGTCATCTGGGCCGAAAAATACGGATTGAACTGGAACCAATCTTAGCGATTTATTTCCTGAACCATCCAGAACAACCGCAACTCCATCTGGACTGTATTAATGGACAATTGCTAGTTCAGCCTCAAGCATCCGATTCCAATTAAACTGTTTGATGCGCTTGAATCGCCTGAATCAATGCATCCGGGTCTTTAGGTGAAATCAGGACATATTTTTGCCGATCTGCCAAAGTATAGCTGACTTTTAAACGCTTGAAAGACAAAGCAGGTGCAATTTCTGAGTGATCTGTAGGCTGGATATTTTGAATCGAACCAAGTGGAATTTGCCAGCTCAGCCATAGGCTTTTGATGATCAACTGCCCGTCCTGCACAATATAACGGGTACTCCAAACCGGCCACCAGACCAAGAGGATTGTGAGCATATAGACTGCGGTATGCACTGGATATTGAGCCATCGTCCCTTTGGCCTGCATGGTCAGTAATAACTGCAATAACAAACCGCTCATACAGATCAAGAATGCCAGCAGCCACCAGTCTTTTTTGGAACGAAATACACGCATCGTCTTCCCCTTAGTTTGTTTTATCTTACACAAAATCAGAATGATGTGGTGAATCTCTATAAGTAATAAAAAACGCCCATGTGGGCGTTTTATTTTTTATGTTGCAGCTTAGGCAAACAGATAAGGACGAACAAAGATCAGGAAGAAAATACCTAGCATCAGGAACCATTTCAGGAAATAGTACAGCTGGCGGTTTTGTGCTTTTAAAGCCTTAGCCTTGACCCGCAGTTGATAGACATAACCAAAAGCCTTGTTTAAGCCACCGGTCTGATCTCCGACTTCATTCGGTGAACTGGCTGCTGTCATTACCTTTTTGCCAAACCAGTGATTAAAGCGTTCCATCCAGCGGGTTTTTAAAGGTCGCTCGACATCAGCAAAGAAAATGATCCGGTTCTGGTCAGTCTTGTTTTCGGCATAGTGGATATAAGTTTCATCAAATACCACGCTCTCGCCGTCGCGCCAGGAATAACGCTGCCCATCGACATCGATAAAGCAGCGGTCATCATTCGGGGTCATTAAGCCCAAGTGATAACGCAATGAACCGGCATAAGGGTCACGATGACGGACCAAACGACTATCGGGTGCCAGCTCGGTAAACATGGCCGCTTTAATGGTTGGCAAGGTTTTGAGCAAGGCGGTAGTTTTTGGGCAGAGTTCTGCTGCAGAGGGATGCGCCGAGTCATACCATTTTAAATAGAAGCGTTTCCAGCCTGTCTTAAAAAATGAGTTAAACCCCAGGTCATCATATTTACTCGAAGCCTTGATCCCACCTTTCTGATAGAGCGCCTGTGCTTCGTCACGAATCATTTCCCAGTTTTCATCCAGCACTTTTAGGTCTTTAAAATGCTGCGTATCGATATAAGGCTGATTCGGTACGCGTGAAAAGGCGTACATCAGAAAATTGATCGGTGCAAACAGGGTCGAATGGTCAAAAAACTGGCGATAAAAAGAATGCCGAACTGTGCCACGTCGCTGAATATATAACGCTGAGATGACAAAGATGGCCAAAATAATCCACTTAAACATATCAATACCCAAAAAATCCTAGCCCCAAAAAGAACGGGGGAAAAAATAAAAAAGTCACATCTGAGCCGCATTATAACAAAGCTGCTTTTGCTCTCCCTACCCGCTTGTAGAACACAGCGTTGCATACATTTTCTTACATCCATAGCGGCTGATTTGAATCTCAATTGACTATTTTGACCAAAACACCACACAGCAAACATTCCCTATCTGGTCAATTTGCGTTATAAAAACAGCGCGACAGCAATAAAAAAGTGAAATTGAAACAATAACTTCATTACACTGCGATAACGGTTCACTGTATTCCGGATATGACAACACCTTGATTGAGCGATAAAAATTGATGACCCTTGCGTCACGGCTTGATACAACTTGTGTTGTTCTTTTTGGATATAGTTATCGTAAGATTAGCGAAGTAAAAAAGTGCGCGGGAAATGCGCGCTTGCTTCACAACATCAACTTAGAAGTCCTCCAAAATAAAGGAGATCAGGGCATGATCCACGCTGGCAATGCCATTACCGTCCAAATGCTTGAGGACGGAATTGCAGAATTCCGCTTTGACTTACAAGGTGAGTCGGTTAACAAATTCAACCGTGCAACGATTGAAGATTTCAAGGCTGCGATCGACGCAGTTTCCGCTGCTGACATTCAGGGTTTAATCGTAACTTCAGGCAAGTCTACATTTATCGTAGGTGCTGACATTACTGAATTCGGCGATAACTTTGCTCAAGGCGAACAGGCAATTGTTGACTGGGCACTACCAGTTCATGAAATTTTTAACAGCTTCGAAGACCTGGACATTCCTAAAGTTGCCGCGATTAACGGTATGGCACTAGGTGGCGGTTTCGAGATGTGCTTAGTTTGTGACTACCGCGTGATGTCAGAACAGGCGCAAGTCGGCCTGCCTGAAATCAAACTTGGTATCTTCCCTGGTTTCGGTGGTACGGTTCGTTTAAGCCGTCTGATCGGTATCGATAATGCAGTTGAATGGATGGCCATGGCTACTCCGAAAAAACCGGCTGCTGCACTGAAAGATGGTGCGGTTGATGCGGTTGTTGCTGCAGACAAACTGAAAGATGCTGCGATTGACCTGGTGAAACAGGCGATTCACGGCCGTTTAGACTGGCAGGCAAAACGCCAGGAAAAACTGGATCCAATCAAGCTGAACATGCTTGAGCAAATGATGGCGTTCAATACGGCGAAAGGTGCGGTTCTTGCAAAAGCAAACCCTGCTCAATACCCGGCGCCTAAACTATTGCTTGATTCTCTTCAGGCAGGTGCAAGCTTACACCGCGATGAAGCGCTTAAAGTTGAAGCTCAAGGCTTTGCGAAAGCTGCGGTAACTCCACAAGCGGGTGCGTTAATCGGTCTGTTCCTGAACGACCAGGTGGTGAAGAAAACTTCTAAGAAATATGAACAAGGTGCACATCCAGTGAACCAGGCTGCCGTTCTAGGCGCAGGGATCATGGGTGGTGGTATTGCTTACCAGGCGGCAAGCAAAGGCACTCCAATCATCATGAAAGACATTGGTAACCAGCAACTTGCACTGGGTATGTCTGAAGCGAATAAACTGCTGACCAAGCAGGTTGAACGCAAGAAGATGAAACCGGTGCAAATGGGTGAAACCCTTGCTCGTATCCGTCCTACTTTAAGCTATGACGAGTTTAAAGAAGTCGACATCGTGATTGAAGCAGTAACTGAAAACCCGAAAGTGAAAGGCATCGTACTGAAAGAAACTGAATCCAAAGTACGTGAAAACACGATTATTGCGTCTAACACATCTACGATTTCAATCACGCGTCTGGCTGAAAATCTGGAACGTCCTGAAAACTTCGTCGGTATGCACTTCTTTAACCCGGTACACATGATGCCACTGGTAGAAGTGATTCGTGGTGAGAAGACTTCTGCTGAAGCGATTGCAACGACTGTTGTTCTTGCTCAGAAAATGGGTAAAACACCAATCGTGGTCAATGACTGTCCGGGCTTCCTGGTAAACCGCGTACTGTTCCCTTACTTCGGTGCATTTGACCTGTTACTGAAAGATGGTGCTGACTTCCAGCAAATTGACAAAGTGATGGAAAAATTCGGCTGGCCTATGGGCCCTGCTTACCTGATGGACGTGGTTGGTATCGATACTGGCGTTCACGGTGCAGAAGTCATGGCTGAAGGCTTCCCGGATCGTATGAAACCTGATTTCAAAGGTTCAGTCCAAGTAATGTACGAAAACAACCGTCTGGGTCAAAAGAATGACGTTGGTTTTTACAAATACGAACTTGACCGTAAAGGCAAAAAAGCCAAAGTGGTTGATCCAACTGCATACGAGCTTGTGGCATCTGTTGCAACTGCTGAAAAACGCGAATTTGATCCTCAAGAGATCATTGACCGTATGATGCTGGCTTTCTGTAACGAAACTGTTCGTTGCCTGGAAGACAACATTGTTGCAACTCCGGCTGAAGCAGATATGGCGATGATCATGGGTGTAGGTTTCCCTCCATTCCGTGGTGGTCCATGCCGTTATATCGACCAGACTGGTGTAGCTGAGTATGTTGCACTTTGCGACAAATACGCGCACTTAGGTAAGGCTTATGAAGCGCCGCAATCATTGCGCGACATGGCCGCTAACAACAAAAAATTCTACGGTTAAGGAGTGACGTGAATGGCTACTTTAAATCCACGTGACGTTGTGATTGTTGATGGCGTACGTACTGCCATGGGCAAATCGAAAAACGGTATGTTCCGCAATGTACGTGCCGACAGCATGTCAGCTGAACTTATCCGTGCGTTGATGGTTCGTAACGAATTCGACCCGAATGAAGTTGAAGATGTGATCTGGGGCTGTGTGAACCAGACTCTGGAACAAGGGATGAACATTGCGCGTAATATCGCATTGTTAGCTGATCTTCCTAAGACTGTTGCAGGTCAAACGGTTAACCGTCTGTGTGGTTCTTCTATGCAGGCAATCCACACTGCGGCTGCACAGATCGCGACTAACCAAGGTGATATTTTCATCATCGGTGGTGTAGAGCACATGGGTCACGTAGGCATGATGCACGGCATCGACCTGAACCCTGCTGCATCTAAGCACTATGCAAAAGCATCAAATATGATGGGCCTGACTGCTGAAATGCTGGGTCGCATGAACGGCATTACTCGTGAAGAACAGGATGCGTTTGGTGTTGAATCTCACCGTCGTGCTTGGGCTGCAACTGAAAATGGTCTGTTCCAGAACGAGATCGTTGGCATTGAAGGTCATAATGCTGACGGTTATAAAGTTCTGTGCGATATCGATGAGGTGATCCGTCCAGATGCGAACCTTGAATCGTTCAAATCTTTGCGTCCAGTATTCGATCCGAAAGGCGGTACAGTGACTGCAGCGACTTCTTCAGCCTTGTCTGATGGTGCATCTGCAATGTTGTTAATGTCTGCTGAACGTGCTCAAGCTTTAGGTCTTAAGCCACGTGCTGTAATTCGCTCTATGGCGGTTGCAGGCTGTGATGCTGCGATCATGGGTTATGGTCCGGTTCCAGCAACACAAAAAGCGTTGAAACGCGCTGGTCTGTCAATTGCTGATATTCAAACCTTTGAATTGAACGAAGCCTTTGCTGCACAAGGTCTGTCTGTTCTTAAAGGCTTAGGCATTTATGATAAGCAAGACATCGTGAACCATAACGGTGGCGCGATTGCATTGGGTCACCCATTGGGTTGTTCTGGTGCGCGTATCACAACAACATTGTTGAACGTAATGGAACAGCAAGATACGCAAATCGGTCTTGCGACGATGTGTATCGGCCTGGGTCAAGGTATTGCAACAGTGATCGAACGTGTTTAATTTTTAAATACTTTGATCAAGAAAATCCTCGCTCTATGCGGGGATTTTTTATACAATATAATCAATTAGATAACAGACAATAAAATGCAACCAGAAGATATAGCTAAATTTAGAATAAAATATCCTAAAATAACCAAATTATTTGAAATCATTAATAATTTAGTATCTAAAAATTTAGTACGCTTTCTTTTATTGCCTATTATTTATGCTTTACCAGTATTTTTCATTAATTCTAGTTTTAGTAATAGTTCATTAGCTCATTTTATTACTGAAAATCTTGGAACTTTTGGGGTTCTCATTGTTGAAAAACAAGCTTGGATTATTATTAGTGCTTTTCTAATATATGCATTAATTACATATGGTTATTCATATATAAAGCTCATAGCTGAATATACAGAACCCCCTCCTCCAGATTTAAGTAAGCAACATGCGATTTCTATAATACAAACTTTAGAAATTATTGTTCAAACAAAATATAAAAGATTTATTGATACTCTTAAAATGAATACATCTGCTAAAGATATATTCAATACGATCACTCAGCCAAATTTACAGAAAGACATTATTATTCAAGCAATTAAAAGTCACTTAGAAATTCAATTTCCAAATACTTTAATCAAAGTTGGATTAATGCGTGTTTCAAATAAACTGTGTACTGAATGGGAAAATTATTTACCAACTCATATTGGACCAAAAACTCCAATAAATGTTTTGAACTCAAAAACAAGTTGTATTAAACGTAGTATTGAATCAAGAACATTAATAATTGTAGAAAATGCAACAGCAGAACTTAATAAGAATTCTAGTTCTAGATGTTATATAAATGGGATGACTCCACTCAATGAAAGCGGCTCACAAATATGCTTCCCTATTTTACACCCTATTACGAATGAGGTAATTTATGTATTAACTGTTTCATGCAATAAGCAAAATTCATTTAAAAATGAAGATTTTGAATTCTATCAATGGCTTTTAGGTGTTTTCACTCAAAGACTATTATTAGAAATATCCCTAGAAATTTTGAAAAATAATTTTCAACGAGAAAACAGTCATGCAGCATAAAAATGAATTAGAAAATAAATCTCAAAAATTAACAAAGCCTGAAGAAACAGCTATGCAACAATTAGAGATTCAAAATTTAAAGAAAAGAATAGAGGAACTTAATAAAATTTTAGAACAGTTCTCTAAAAATAATGCTAAATCTAAATAACTAATATAGCTATAATCTTTGAAAATAAAAATTAATTTAGCTTTGTTATCCCTTTGTAATTTCAGTTGAAAAATCAACCAATAAAATCCTATTTATGAAGCACTTAAATTTTATAAATGTATGATCAAGCCTCTTTTTTCCTATTTCCTTAAAAAGGTTGATATGAACATGCTTAAAACAATGATCGCGACTGCAATCGTAGCGACTTCTGCATCTGCAATGGCAACTGAAGTTCAAGTTGCGCCAGCAACTGTTGTAACCAAAACAACTCAAACTGTTGCTAAAGAAGCTGCTGCACCTGTACAAGCGAAAGTTGAAGCGACTCAAGCGACTGTTGCTGCAACTCAACAAGCGGCTGAAACTAAAGCTGAAGCAGTAAAAACAGAAGCGACGACTCAAGTAGAAACGGCTCAAGCTACAGCAGAACAACACGTTGAAGCTGCGAAAACTGAAGCAGTAGAAACCAAAGACGCGGCTGCTGAAAAAGCAGAAGTAAAAGCCGAGAAAAAAGGCTGGTTCTCTTTGTTTAAAAAAGCAGCTTAAGATTTTTTAAGCATAACAAAAGATGTCCGGGTGACATCTTTTTTTATTTTTAGCGCTCTCTGATTTAAAGTCAAAAATCTAAAAACTGTATAAATCTTTTATTCGACTTTTTGGGCTAGCATAGTCGCAAAATGCTGCTTAATCCGGTTGCCCTGTTCATCTACTCGGTGTAATTCACCTACATTTTCATTGTATTTCACCAGATTCCAGCCTTCATAATAGGCACTAAGCTGTCCCGGCTTAAAACTAAACGGAAAGTCTGGCTGTACCGGAATATCATCGGTATCCATCGCACAGACAATCAGGTTATAACCGCCCGGCACTGTCGCCTGCTGCATCTGTGCAATAAGAGGTGGAATGGTAGCGGCCTGTAGGAACATCATCACTACCGTACAGCAGATAAAGTCATATTGGCTCTGAATACTTGGGTCAAGATTTAAATCCCGTTGCTGAACCTGAATATTCCCGATTTCTTCGGCCTGAATGATCTGTCTTAAGGTCTGCAGACTATTTTCATTCACATCCCAGGCGTCAACTTCAAAACCGTTCTGGCTCAAATACAGCGAATTGCGGCCTGAACCACAACCGACATCCAGCGCACGGCCACCCTTTAAATACGGCATAGCCACCAGAATTTCCGAATGAGTCGGGCTTAGCTGATATTTTTTGCTGAAGTAATTCTCAGGTTTGCAGTAAAAACGCAGCTGACATTCTGCATCTTCACTGGTAGAAATAATCTTATGCCATACCTGTGGTTCAATAAACGGTGGTTGCTGCTCTGGCGTAAATACATGTTCAGACTGTATATGACCTGACTGATCCAGCATGGCAAAATGCAGCTCACCTTTAAGAACGGTCAGCTTTGCCCAAGTCCCCGCTTTGGTATTATGTGGCTGCTTGAACCCTTGTGGAATAGCTTGCTGTGACCAGACCGGAAATTCTTTATAACATCTCAGTTGTTGCATAAAAGCTTGTGCTCCCTATCTTCTCTTTCCGCCTGCAAGCATGCTTCTGGATATTCATTTTTCTCAAGCATAGTTGGTTCTATTACAGATGAGAACTGGTACATCTTTGATGTAAGCAATGCAGCAGGACTGATCGATCTAGCAAGAAAACCTCAATACAATTTAGCGCATAAAAATCCATAAGACCCTTATATTTAGAGTTTTTTCTCTGCTTCTTTAAGAGCCTGCTGATCCACTTGAGTCATTTGCTGGTTAAGCTGCACTATTTCCTGATAGAGCTTATTGAATTGCTTTAAGGGTGCATCTTCATAGAACATAAAGGTCTGGTTTTTCTTTTCCCATTTATTGTTTTTCAGCACCAGAAATAACTGGCCTGCTTTGGCCAGACTCTGTTTCTCAATTTCAAAAATTGCATGGGCATTATCCTGCTGCTGATTGGCTTTCAGATTATCTGCCAGCTGCTGACGATAGCGATTTTTAATATCCAGCTGTTTCACCTGCTCTAACTGCTGGGTTGCCCGCTGTTGAATTGTCTGTTCATAACCCTCGACAATTTCATGCACGCGCTTCAGCATGGCTTCGGTTTCTTTATAGTCTTGAGCCTGATCTTTGGCTAAGCGGTCAATATCCAGAAAACGATCCCAGTTCGCTGCTTTGAGGTCACGTAAGTACTGATTACGAGCCTCGGCACGATCACGCATCTGTCCCAAAATAAACTGAGCCATCACAGCATAATCCCCGTCCAGGCGATCATCTTCCAGATCGATCTGAATCGGTTTAGACCAATCCTGTGCCTGCTGCAAAATAGATCCGGTTTTTTCTTCCAGTACCGTTTCATATTCCTGCAAATCGGCCTGCTGTTTTTGCTCTACAGAATTTTGATAAAATAACCAGATCAAAATTGCCAGTACCACTCCAGCGATAATCATAAAAACACGGGGCATCTACACGCTCCAGGTCTGTCATCCAGATCTTATTGATTTTTTACACTATGCTTATTTTTCCAGCATAATTCAAGACATAGAACTTTTCACATTTGTGAATGTGCTTTCTCAATACTGAAAAAATGAATCCAGTAAAAAGCCTGAAGAAAGGAAATAAGTTTTTAACCCACCCTTTCTCCATGACGTGATCTGGCTATACCGAAACTGACTGACCTGATCAGCCTGGCCCATCGGATTGTGGGCTAGCGCGAACCGGAAGGCAGACTGAGCTCAAGCCGATTCGGATCAAACTGTTCCCGGACGATCTGGACATTGGTGGCATTCCGGTCAATACCGAAAGGTTGCAGAATTACATAGATTCCGTTTCTTGGATCTGAAGACTGCAAGCCTTGCGCTACTGCCAGTACATATTCTCGGAACACAGTAGGCAAACTGTCCAGATCAGGATTAGGCGCTGCTGCCCCCATGTCAATATTTGCAACAACATCACCATCGACACTATAAGCTTGGATATCGCGTTCAATTTTCATCAGGCGCATCTGCAAAGCCTTACGCTGGCTGGCACCTTCCTGATAAGGCGTGATTTCCGTCACAGCACGCATTTCAGGCTCAGCCATGACAGTTAAGGTGGGAAGTACCGTTGTTTCAGAATGAGCAGGAGTTGCGTGACTCAATATAGGGAGAGTAAAAGCAGTACAGGTCAGCATTAGGCCCAAGCTTTGAATGGATTTTAGGAGATTCATCTTATTACCCCTCGGTTGGAAAAGGGAAAGCGTCAGATTAAATCTTACAAGTAATACAGCTTCTTATTGTTAAGTTTGATAAACGGTCAATCGAACCCATTGCACCCTGATAAAACCAACCATCAAATCAGGAACAAAGCTCCTAAAAAACATAAATTAATCAGAAGTTAAATTTAAAAAAAGCAAAAATCCCCGGTTTGCGGGGATCGACCTGCATTACTGGCTCGTCCTTTAAGGAGATCTTGGAAATTGTGCTACAGGGGATGGATTGTTGTAGTTTTCTAATAAGCCCAGATTCACCTTGTCCAGATTGATCTGTAATTGAAGGCCACGCCCTGGCTGCATGCTGCTGCTACGATCGATCCCGACATTCTCCAGCAGTGTATACAGCCCTTGGGTTGGATCACTAGATTGTAAGCCTTGGGCAATAGTCATCACATACTGTTGCAGTGCAGGTGACAGTAGACTCAAATCTGGAGCTTGGGTCGGCTTGATATCGAGGTTTGCCAGCACATTTGGATTGACCATGAAATTCTCTGCATCCTTGGTTCCTCGGATTACCTGATGCTGCAAGGCAAGACGATTGGCTTCATTCTCAATAAATGGAACATAGCCAGTTTCATTACTCATTTCAGGTTCAGCCATAATGGTCATCGTCGGCAAGGTAAGCACCGGTTTCTGTTCTTCCGCGTGTACTCCTATGCTCAATGTACCTAACAGAATCCCAAATAAAGATATTTTTATACTATTCATGGGCTTTCCCCTACTTCAAATTTCACAACCTGAATGCCTTCATCGGTTGCTAAAGTCTGTATTTAATCTAGGGTGTGTTGACACTTTTAGCTTAAAAA